>MNRS01000028.1 GCA_001916065.1 Clostridium sp. 28_17 | reverse complement strand
GACTTTTTGTTGAATTTATGGTATATTTAAGCAGTATAAGATAATGCTAAATAACATTATTTAATGTTGTAAAAACATAAGAACGACCCCTTGCCAAGGTTAAGTTACGGGTCCGATTCCCGTTACCTGCTCCAAATTTTTTATTCAAAACAAAAATTAAATATGGCGCCTTAGCCAAGCGGTAAGGCACGAGTCTGCAAAACTCTGATGATCGGTCCGACTCCGATAGGCGCCTCCAATAAAAAATCGATAAAACGTTGGTATATTAGCATTTTATCGATTTTTAAATTTTTTTGCTAAAAATATAGTAAAATAATTATTTGTAAAATTTTACTATGTTCGCTTGTTTTTCCAAGAAAAATGTTGTAATATAATTTTCATAGGAAATGAGATAAAAGCAGATGTGGGTGTTACCTTTAATTCCTCAACAATAGTTGAGAGATTGGAGGTGGTGTTTATATGTTAGATTTTTTAATGTTCTTAATAATAGGATTTATGATTTCAATAACTATAAACGTTGCCTTATTAAGTGTTATATACATAATACTATCAAATAAGCAACAATAAAAAATACACCACATACGCTTTCACAGAGCTAGTGGTGTATCCTTAAAATTTTTTAGGTAACACACATTATTTGTGTTCTCATTTTCTATCTACATTATACACCCTAATTAAATTATTTGTCAATGAATTTTTAGAGTGTGTTACAATATGTTATATAAAATTAAAATTATTGGGTTAAAAATGTGTTAAAATAAGGTTTTTTCAATACAAAAGTACAGAATACAAGAGGGATACAGGATACACTCAACCTGACTGTCACCTTCAATAAAACTGGAAAAGACCACCATTCGGCGGTCTTTTTTATCAATCTTACTTAATATCAATCACAAGTTCAAATTGTGAAGGCAATTCCTCTGGAGAAGAACTTTTAATATTAATATTCTTTATATAAAAAGAAAAATCAGATTGCATAGTTGCATTTAAGAGTTCTATAGAAGCATTAGAAAAATTCTTCATATCCAAATAAATATCTTGTCCCACAAAACCTGAGAACTCGGAAGAATCCTTATCAGTAAGTTTGTTACAATCCGAATCAATAAAATATTCTTTGGCATTAAACCAAATAGACTTTTCGGTAGTTAATGAAAAAGCATCTACGTTTACAATAGAAGAACGATATTTGCTCAAAACCTTTTCTATAAATTTGGCCTTTTTCTTATCAATGAACTCAGAAGTCTTTACAGATTGAATTGCCTGATTCAAACGGTCTAATTCCTCATTTGTCCGCTTAATCAGATTTTGTAAATTTGATTTTGATGCTACACCGGAAGAGGTGATTGCATCATTTTTAGAAAATAAATTTCCATTTTCCATAAAATTGTACCTCACTTTTTAGTTTTTATTATCATAAAAATTTTATCACCTAATAAAAGCCTTGTCAATTAAAAAACGACAAAAAATGACAAAGCACAAAAAATATTAATTAAATCATATATTATACTAAGAACCAACATAAAACCAACACTTGAAATTTACAAAAAAATGATATAAAATATCCAAAACAAAATTGAAAGAAGGCCAATAAATGAAAAAAATAAACAAAGCACAAGCAATGAAACTAATAGCACTAATAATAACAATAGCAATATTAGTAATCGCCACAATATATATGATACCAATAATAAAACAAATAAACACACCAGAAGGCCAAGCCGAATTTAAAGAAAAAATAACAAACTCAGGACTAACAGGAATGTTAATACTTTTTGGATTAGAATTAGCACAAGTTGTATTGGCAGTATTGCCTGGTGAACCAGTAGAATTACTAGCAGGGATATGTTTTGGACCAATATGGGGAACAATATTTTTAATGATATCAGTATTTATAGTAACTGCCATGATATATTTCTTTGTAAAAAAATATGGAAGAGACTTTATATATGAATTCTTCCCAAAAGAGAAAGTAAACAAATTAGAAAATAGCAAACTATTTAAAGACCCACAAAAAATAGAAACTGTAATGGCATTATTATTTCTAATACCAGGAACTCCAAAAGACTTACTAGTATATATAGGGGGACTACTACCAATAAAAACATCAAGATTTCTGGCACTAGCAACATTACTAAGATTTCCATCAATAATATCATCAACAATAGCAGGAAATAAATTATTGCAAGGAAAATGGCAGGTTAGCATATTAGCATATGTTATAACATTTGCATTAACTTTTGTAGTGATATATATTGTAAATAAATTTGATAAAAACAAAGTAACAGAAGATGTAATAAAAACAGTAAAAAATAAAGAAATGTAAAATACACAAACAACAATAAAAAACAATGGATAAAAATACATTAATGGCCTAATGTATAACCTCAAAAAAATATGGGAAAAATATAACAAATACATATTTTGAGGAGGTACAAATGGAAACAAGTAATTTAAAAAATATGGTAGTACTAAAAAACTTGCCATCAAACATTGTGGATGAAGCAATAATAGTGCTAAAAGCAAATAAAAAAACGAAAAAGCTTCAAAAAATAGAAAACAAAAAAATATTAGAAAATCAAGAGAATAAAAAAGACAAAGAATATATTTTAAAAGAAGCAGAAATGATAGTAAATAACTACATTTCCAAAATAGAAAATAAAGAAAATGACAAAATAATAATTAGTAAAGATACAGATGGAAAATATAAAAAATTGAAAAAATATGCAATAGCAACAACATTATTGTGTATAATTCAAGCAATTGTAATCATATTTTAATGCATAACAGGTAATTTAAGTAGGTAATTACCTGCTTTTTTTGTTTATGAAAAACTTCAAGAAACAAATTTATTCTTGTCCACTTCTTATCATAAAACAAAACAAAATAACATATAGTTTAAAAGAAATAAAGAAACAACCATTTTTGAAAGGGATGAAATAAAATATGGAAAGAACAATGTCTGTAGAAGACAAGATAAGAAGGGCAGAAGAAATATATGTAAGAAGAAAAGAAGGCACAATGCCTAAAACCACAACAGTATCAATAAATAATGATAATAAAAAGGAATTAAAACTATTAAAGAAAATGGTAATACAAATAATTATAAGCCTTTTAATATATGGCGTAATTTATATAATACAAAACAACAACTACATATTTTCACAAGAATTTTTAAACAAAGTACAAGAAGTTTTATCATATGATATAAATTTTGAGGAGTTTTATAAAAATGGAAAAAACAACATAAATCAGGTAATTATAAATATAAAAAATAAAGCAGAAAAAAATGAAACAACGGAAAATCAAGAAAAAAATGGAATAGGTGGAGCAGAAGAAAATGTTCAAAATGAACAGAAATCAAATGAGGAAAACACACAAGAAAATCAACAAAATATACAAGAAAATGAACAAACATCACAAGTAAAAACACAAGAAGAACAAGATATAGAAAATATAAAAAATACAACAACATTTATAAAACCAATAGAAGGAACAATAAGTTCAAAATATGGACAAAGAGAGCCCACAACATCAACAGTACCTAAAAACCATACAGGAGTTGATATTGCATCAAATTTAGGAACAAAGATAAAATCTGCAACATCAGGGGAAGTTGTAATAGCATCAGAAGAAGGAGACTATGGCAAACACTTAAAAATTCAAATAGGAGAAGTAAGTATAATATATGCACATTGCAATAGCTTATATGTTAAACAGGGAGACCAAGTAACACAAGGACAAGAAATTGCAGAAGTAGGTTCAACTGGGAATTCCACAGGACCACATTTGCATTTTGAAATAAGAATTTCGGAGAAAACGATAGACCCACAAAAAATATTAGAACTATAATAAATTTTTAAATAAATTTATTATAGTACGAAAAAATTCTATATGATATAAAAATGCTTATAGGTAGCATAAAACCTAAATAAAAAAAAGGAAAAATAATATGAGATTTAGAATCGATTTAAAAATATTTATTTTCTTAATAATATTTTATTTTACAAGGCAAATAGAAATATATTCCATATTAATGCTATTTGCACTAATACATGAATTAGGGCATTTGCTAACAGGATTATTGGTAGGAATGCAACCAGAAAAATTAGAACTAATGCCATTTGGTGTAGCAATATCGTTCAAAATAAAGCCAGAAGAATACAATAAAAAAATAAAAAAAGGAAATCAATTAGAAATCAAAAAAATATTAGTAGCACTTGCAGGACCAATTACAAACTTTATAGTTATTGTCATTATATTAAATCTAAATATAGAATTATTTAAGGCACTTACAATAATATACACAAACTTTTTAATAGTGATATTTAACCTATTACCAATATATCCATTAGATGGAGGAAGAATTTTAAAAGGAATTTTACATATAAACATAGGAAAACAAAAAGCAGAAAAATATATAAATATAATATCAAAAATAACAGTAACAATACTAACAATAATAGCAAGTATATTAATTTTACATGTCCACAACATAGCATTTATATTGATTTGCATGTATTTATGGTATCTCATTTTAAAAGAAGATAAAAAATATCAACAAAGAAAGAAAATATATGAAGCACTAGAACAATAATTTTACGGACTGTGACTGGTAACACAAAAACAATAAAAACAAAAATAAAAAAAGAAAAACTACTTGAAAAACAAATAAAAAAATAGTAAACTATACTAAAGAAAAAAAGGAGAATGCCAATGATGAAAAACAAAATAAAACAGGAAAAAGGTGTAACATTGACAATATTAGTAATAACAGTAATAACACTAATGATTATAACAGGAACACTAATATATAACGTAGAAGACTCAACTAGAATAAAAAAATTAACAAATTTATATAATGATATAGACCTGTTAAGAACCAAAGTAACAGACTACTATGAAGAATACGGAGAAATACCAGCAAAAATTAAATACACAAAACCAAGTGGACTTTCAAATGTATTAAGTAAAAACAACGATACAGGGGATTTTTATGTAATAGACTTAGAGGCAATGAAGGGGATAACACTTAATTACGGAAACGATTATGAAAAAATAATAAATGATACAACAATAACAAAAGAAAATCCAGAAAAAGCAGACCAATACAAAGATTTATATATAATAAATAAAAATAGTCACAATATCTTTTATGCAAAAGGTGTGTCAATACAAGACAAAAACAGCGTAAAAATGTATTACACTGACTACACAATTCCAGATGAAACAGTTGTAGACTTAAGATATATTGATGGAATATTAATTCCAGAGAATTACTATTATATAGGCAAGAGCCCAAGCGTTAGTGAAAGTGAAAGCATAGTAATTTCAAACAAAAAAGATGATACAATAGATGGACAAAGCACAAATCAATTTATATGGACAAAACAAATAGTAGAAATGGATACTTTGCCAACTAGCATAAAATTAGACAAAAACCAAAATAAAGAAGATTTCTTAAAAAGTGTAAATGCAAATAAAGGATATTTTAGAAATCCAGAAGGAAAAGTTCAATATACAAAAATTGAAGATGGAAAATAGTAAAAATATAACCCAAATTTTATATAGATAACAATAAATAAAAAAATTAAGAACCTCAAAGTATACTTGTAAGTATAAAAAGGGGCTCTTTTTTAGGCATTACAATATGTAATCATTCTGTAATATTTTTGAAATATTCCTGTAAAACCAATTGACAATTAAGCCTTTTCGTTGTATTATATATACATAAAAAAATGAGTGTTTTTTAAAATCCTAAGGAGGAAAATTATGGGAGAAGTAATAGTTATAACATCAGGAAAAGGTGGAGTAGGAAAAACAACAACAACAGCAAATTTAGGTTCAAGTTTAGCAGTAGAAGGAAAAAAAGTATGTTTAATAGATACAGACATTGGTTTAAGAAACCTAGATGTAGTAATGGGACTAGAAAATAGAATTGTATATGATATAGTAGACGTTGTAGAAGAAAAATGCAAACTAAGACAAGCATTAATAAAAGATAAAAGATTTAAAGAATTATACCTACTACCAGCCGCACAAACAAGAGACAAAAGTGCAGTAAATGAAGAACAAATGAAAAATTTAACAGACAAATTAAAAGAAGAATTTGACTATATACTAATAGATTGCCCCGCTGGAATAGAACAAGGATTTAAAAATGCTATTGCAGGAGCAGACAGAGCAATAGTAGTAACAACCGCAGAAATCTCTGCAATAAGAGACGCAGACAGAATTATAGGACTATTAGAATCATCAGAAATAAAAAATCCTGAATTAGTAATAAACAGAATAAGACCTAATATGGTAAGAAAAGGCGAAATGATGGATGTTGATGACATAGTAGACCTACTTTCAATAGACCTAATAGGGGTAGTACCAGATGATGAATACATAATAACACAAACAAACAAAGGTGAGCCAGTAATCCAAAACAAAAAAGCACCATCAGGAAAAGCATATATAGAAATTGCAAAAAGAGTATTAGGAGAAAAAATAGAAATCACAATACCAGGTAGAGAAAAAGGATTTTGGGCACGTTTAAAAAGATTCTTTAAAAAATAATATATAAGCAAAACGGAGGGATAGGAAATAATGTTTGAAAACATAGTAAACTTCTTTAAAAACATAGGAAAGAAAGAAGAAAATAAAAAAATGCAAGAAAGTTCAAAAGATGCAGCAAAAGAAAGATTACATCTAGTGCTAATGCAAGACAGAGCAAATGTTTCAGCAGACTTTTTAGAACTTATGAAACAAGAAATAATCGATGTAATAAAAAAATATATAGAAGTTGATGAAAAAGAAATCGATGTAAGATTAACAAATAAAGAAAATGATGATGGAACAAACGGAGCACCAGCATTATATGCAAATATTCCTATTCTTAATATAAAAAATGATGCAAGAAAAATAGGACAAAAAGAATTAGAAGAAAACAAAGAAAAAACAGCAGAAATAGAGAACAACAAACAAAACGAAAAAGAAGAGAAAACAGACAAGAAAACAGAAAGCGAAAAAACGACCTCAAATGATCACAAAACTCCAAAGGAAATGAAAGAAAAAAATGAAACAAAAAAAGCAGATGAGACAGAAAAAACAGAGCAAAAAGAGACAAAAAATTTAGAAGATAAAAAAGACTTTGAAACACAAGAAAAAATAAAAGAAATAATAGACGGCGTAATAGAAGACGCAGAAAACAATAAAGAAAAAGCAAAAAACGAAGAACAATAAGTTAAATCATAAAAATTAAGAAAGAAAAAGAGTTGATTTAATGAGAAGAAGAGAATTAAAAAACATGGAATGGGGGTTGCTAATAGTAGCAATTATATTATCAATAATAGGGATTATTGCACTATTTTCAGCAACACAAGAAACTGAATATGACGAATTTAAAAAACAAATAATATGGTTAGCAATAAGTCTAATAGCAATGGTAATAGTAATGCTAATAAATTACGAAACATTAGTAAAACTATCACCAATTTTTTATGGAATATTTATAATTCTGCTAATAGCAGTAATGTTCACAAAACCTGTAAATGGAGCAACAAGTTGGTTTGACATCGGATTTTTTTCATTCCAACCATCAGAATTTGCAAAAATAGCAGTAATACTGTTTTTAACATATGTAATATCAAAAATACAAGAAAGATATGCAGAAGATATAAACAAACCAACACGACTACTAATAATATTTGTAACATTAGCAATACCATTATTATTAATTATAAAACAACCAGACTTTGGTACAGCAATGGCGTTTTGTATAGCACTTGCAATGATGCTATTTACTGCCGGAATAGACAAAAAGTACATAATAGGAACAATATTGATAGCAACAATATCAATACCACTATTATACAATTTTGTACTGCCAGATCATGCCAAGAAAAGAATAGATATATTTTTAAATCCAGAATCAGACCCACGTGGAAGTGGATATAACATAATTCAATCAAAACTAGCAATAGGAGCAGGACAATTAACAGGAATGGGATTATTAAAAGGAAATCAAACACAACTAGGATATCTATACCCAAAAACAACAGACTTTATTTTCTCTGTAATTGGCGAAGAAATGGGATTTATAATAGGACGGAACAATTATAGTACTATATGTATTTCTGGTCACAAAAGCGATTTACATTGCAAAAACAGCCAAAGACACAAAGGGTTCCTTGATTGCATCCGGAATAGCTGGAATATTTTTATTTCATATGACAGAAAACATAGGGATGGTAATGGGACTTTTACCAATAACAGGTGTACCATTGTTGTTTGTAAGCTATGGAGGAAGTTCTATGATTACAAGTTATATTTTAATTGGAATATTATTAAATATAAGCAGTAAAAGGCAAAAAACAATATTTGTAAAATAAAAATCGGGGGATTAAGGGACGTTCCTTTTTCTCCCTTTTTTTAGTGATTAAGGGACAGTGCTTTAGTACCAATTTTTTCGAATTTGTTATTTGGAGGGAAAAATGTATTTAAAAAAACTAAAAATAGGAAATGTAGAACTAGAAAATAATTTAATATTAGCTCCAATGGCAGGAGTAACAGATTTACCATTTAGAAAAATATGCAAAGAATTTGGGCCAGGTTTAGTATGCACAGAAATGGTAAGTAGTAAAGCAATATTTCATGACGATTCAAAAACAAAACTACTAATGAACACAAAAGGAGAAAAAAGGCCAGTAAGTATGCAAATATTTGGTAGTGATGAGGAAACAATGGGGTATGCAGCAAAATATGTATCAAAATTAGCAGATATAGTCGATATAAACATGGGATGCCCTGCTCCCAAAGTAGTAAAAAATGGTGATGGTAGCAAACTTTTACTAAACATAGAACAAGCAGAAAAAGTAATAAAAGCAGTTGTAAAAAATTCTACTAAACCAGTAACATTAAAAATTAGAAAAGGTTGGGATTGCGAACATATTGTAGCAACAGAATTTGCTAAAATGGCAGAACAAGCAGGAGTATCTGCAATTACAATTCATGGGAGAACTAGAACTGAGATGTATTCTGGAAAAGCAGATTTAGACATTATCAAAAGAGTGAAAGAGTCAGTGAACATACCAGTAATAGGCAATGGTGATGTGGTAGATGAAGAATCTGCATTGAAAATGTTTGAATACACCGGGGTGGATGGAATTATGATAGGTCGTGGAACTTTTGGAAATCCGTGGATATTTGCAAGAATTAAGCATTTTTTAGAAACAGGGGAAAAACTTCCTGAAATATCAAATGAAGAAAAGTTTAGAGTTATAAAAGAACAAATTCAACTTGAGTTAGAAAATAAACCGGAGGTAACTGCAATAAGAGAAATGAGAAAGCGTATTGCTTGGTATACTAAAAATATGCAGAATTCTAGTGAGTTTAGGTGCGAGATTAATAAAATAGAGGATAAAGATGTATTAATGAAAATTGTTGAAAAATATTTTTTGGAAGAATGATACAGTTCACAGCCTGAAAAAATTAAAAATAGAAATATAACCAAAAATATTGAAATAAATTTTTTGTTATGGTAGAATAAAAATGCAGGGACAACCTGCAATAATGGAAACAAAAGAAGGAGTGAAGAAAAAAATGAAGAAAACATTTAAAAATTCAAAAGGTATAACATTAGTGGCACTTGTAATCACTATAATTATCCTTTTAATATTAGCAGGAATATCAATATCAGCATTAACAAATACAGGAATATTCCAAAAGGCAAAAGATGCAAAACAAAAATCAGAAGATGCAGCATTAGACCAAAATACAAAACTAGATGAATATGAAAATGAATTGGATAAGTATTTGCCAAAACAAAATGAAAACAGTTTAGCAAAAGCAGTTAAAGTAGGAGACTATGTAGCATATAAACCAGATGAGCCAGACAATAATGCATTAACTACATTAAAAACAAATTTAAAAAACTATTCAGGAGCAAGTGATAATACAACAAATTCTGCAATTGCTAGAGATACCTTGAGTTGGAGAGTACTTGATGTAGATGAAACAACAGGAGCTGTTAGATTAATAAGTGCAGCACCAACAAGTTCAAAAGTTACTTTAAGAGGATATAATGGATATAACAATGCTGTAAAATTATTAGATGATGCATGTAGCACTTTATATAATTCAAAATTGGCAACAAAAGTACAAAATCTAAAAATAGAAGATATACAAGACAAAATGAAAACAGATTATAAAAAAATAGATTCAAATTATGGTAATAGATTTACACCAAGTTATAAACAGTATCCAAGTATCTTAACAAAAGAGAAAGAACAAAAAATAACTGTTGGACAAAATACAACTACAGGAACAGAATTAGATTTTAGCGAACAAAAAACATTTGAAAATCAAACAGAAAGTAAACAAGCAGATACATTAGATGTAAAATATACATTTTGGTATAAAACAATGTCTGCAAATGACTTTGATGGAGAAAACAAAGAAATGTATTATAAATTATTTATAAATAATGGAAGTAATTACCCAACATATTGGATGTCATCTCGTTGCGTCGATGCTAACTCCGTTTTTGCTGACTTCTTTGTTCGCCGTGTGGATTCAGGCAATGTCAGCGCCAACTACTTGTGCTTTTCTCGCGGCTACGAGTACTCTTACGTCTATGCTTTCCGCCCATGTATAACTCTAAACTCTAATGTCCAAGTAACATCAGGAGATGGAAGTGAAAGCACCCCATTTGAAATAAAATAAAAATATGGAATTTTGATGATAATAAGAAAAACAACACACCAAGAAGGCCTTTGGACTTCTCGGGAAAACGCGAATAAAAATCAATAAGAAATGAGCATAATAAATATTGTTAAAAATATAAAACAGGTACATCCTGAACACATAATACTTATAAAAATAGGAAAATTTTATTATAGTTATAGTAAAGATGCGTATATTATTTCATATATTTTCGGATATAAATTAAAGAATATAGAAGAAAATATAAAAGTATGCGCATTTCCTGTTTTTATACTAAATAAAATAATGGCAAAATTGTAACAAAAATGTCATATGAAATACAAAAGAATTTATTGAAATAAAAAGTATGTTATGGTAAAATTTTTACATAAGAAAAACAATAAAGAACAAAAGAAGGAGTGAAGAAAAAATGAAGAAAACATTTAAAAATTCAAAAGGTATAACATTAGTGGCACTTGTAATCACTATAGTTATTTTACTTATTTTAGCAGGCATTTCAATTTCTGCATTAACAAATACAGGAATATTCCAAAAGGCAAAAGATGCAAAACAAAAATCAGAAGATGCATCATTAGACCAAAACACAAAACTAGATGAATATGAAAATGAATTGGATAAGTATTTGCCAGAACAAGGTGGAGAAAAATTGGTAGATAAAGTTAATGGTGGAACAATAAAAGTTGGAGATTATATATCATACACACCAAACGGAGCAAGTACAGAAGATATTTTACAGGAATTAGCAACATATTCAGGAAATACAGATAGTACAAAAAATACAACATCAACATTAACACAGGAAATAGATAAAGAAAAAGGATTAAAATGGAGAGTGTTAGATGTAAAAGATGGAAAAGTTAGATTGATAAGTGATAGACCAACAACAAGTATAATAACATTATCCGGTGCAAAAGGATATAATAATGCAGTATATTTATTGGATAAAACATGTAAAACTTTGTATAACAATTCTAAACTAGCAAGTAATGTACAAAATTTAAAAATAGAGGATATACAAGATCATTTAGCATATGATTATACACAGTATACAAATTCAAATGTTGATACAGGAAAATATGGGGAAACAAAAGAATATACGTCATCATTATATAGAAATTACCCAAATATATTTGCAAAAGAGAAAACAGGATGGGTAGATGGAATAAAAGGGACAGAACTAAGTCTTAGTGAACAGACAGCACCAATAAATGAAACAAACACAACGGCAAAAGAAAAAATAAAAATAACACAAACATATTGGTATAAAACAATGTCTGCAAATGACTTTAATGGAGATAGCAAAGAAATGTATTATAAATTATTCATAAATAATGGAGAAAAAGATTATAACGCATATTGGATGTCATCTCGTTGCGTATTTGCTTACTCCGGTCTTACTGACTTCCGTGTTCGCGTTGTGGATTCAGGCGATGTCTATGCCGACTACTTGTACTATTCTAGCGACGGCGATTTCTCTCGCGACTATGCTTTCCGCCCATGTATAACTCTAAACTCTAATGTCCAAGTAACATCAGGAAATGGAACTGAAAGTACTCCATTTGAAATAAAATAAAAATAGGAAAATTTTATTATAGTTATAGTAAAGATGCGTATATTATTTCATATATTTTCGGATATAAATTAAAGAATATAGAAGAAAATAAAATAAACTATATAATAATACACAGACGAAATAATTACGCAGTAGATGAAAAATCTGATAATGGAAATTTAATAAAATAATTTGTATCTGGAAAAATCTAAAAAATATATAAAATTTTCAACACAAATTGATGATATATTAAAATACACAAGCAATAATTTTTTGAACTGTAAATAGTAACAAAGAAGATATATAAAAATATATAGTAAAAAAACTGGGACAAAATTGGATATACCAAGCGTCTCAGTTTTTATTATTTTTATGCCAAAGGCTCTGTACTATACCAGTAATATGAACCATCAGTATTTTTCTTAAATGTATGTTTAAAAGTTTTTATTTTATTATTAGTAATTTTATTAGCATTATTTATAAGTACTTTTGCAGAAAAATCTCCTACACCATCTAAAAGAGTCTCTGAACTTGCGTTCTTAGAAATTATATTACTTTTATCAGATGAATCATAAATACCATAAGTTGAGCCGGAATTATCATTTTGATAAACATGTACATATTTATCATATATATATATTTCATCACCTTTTTGTTCAGCACTAACTAAATCAGAACAAGAAAGTGTCCACCAATATCCGCCACCACCTTGATATTCATAGCAATCATATTCACCATTTTTATATTCTTTTGCCCTAGCAAATAATCCTTCACAAGATTCATGTGTAATTGTTACACCATTACCAAAGATTTTTTTTGCCATATTTTCAATTGTATCCTTGCTATAATAAATATGGTTTGAAGTATTACCATATTCATCTGTAATGTTTTTTTCATTACTTGCTGCACTTTCAGAAACATTTTCGAAAATAGTAAGAAGTTTTAATTGATTATTTAAATCTTTTTCTGTAACTTTTGTGTTTCTATATACTAATTCTTCTTGAGCCTCATTAGTTTTTTCAATATATTTATATAATTTTTGTACTTCATCACTATTGATATCTAACTGTTTTACAGTACTATCTACTTTTTCAGCCTCTGTATTTGAAACTGTTATATTACTTGTAGAGCCAGATAATACATTTTTTGTTGAATCTGTAGTTGTACTTTCTACAGTATTTGTAGTATTTTTAGAATTAGTAAAATAAAAATACATAAGTATCATTCCAATAATAAGTATAAAAATAATAAATGATAAAATTACTGTTGATAACTTTAATTTTATAGGTCCTTTATCAGTTTTTCACCCCCTTTTTCTTTTGTAATTTATGATTACAGAATATCATAAAAAAATAAAAAAAACAATAAATTTCTTATTTATTATTTTTTTTATATGGTTTAGAGATATTTGTAATTCCCAATAAATAGTCACAAGATGTGTTATAAAAATTAGCTAGTTTTATTAAATTATAAATATCTATAGTTATTTCACCGGTTTCATATCTTGAATATGTTTGTTGCGTGCAGCCTAGTATTTTTGCAACTTCAGTTTGAGTTAAATCTCGATCTTCTCTTAAATCTCTAATTCTTAGTTTCATACTTTTAATATCACCAAAAAAATTATAATTTATTCTTAAAACGAGTGAGATGTTTTACGCTTTTTACGTGTAAAAGAAATAAAATATATACAAATTGGATATAATTTAAATATAGTAAATGAAGGGAGAATACATATGAAAAAAATTTTGAAAAATAAAAAAGGTATAACATTAGTGGCACTTGTTGTAACTATTGTAATTTTGCTTATTTTAGCAGGGATTTCAATATCAACTTTAACAAATACTGGGATATTTGAAAAAGCAAAAGATGCAAGAGAAAAAAGTGAAGTGGCGGAAAAATTATGAAAAAGAATTAAATAAATATACGTCAGATAATTTAGAAGAAAATATAGGAGTGAAATTTGAAAAAAATACTGAGTTACATGATAAAAATGGAGCAAAAATAATAGTTCCAGCAGGGTTTAAGGTAGCAAACACAGATGATTTAACAGTAGAAAAAGGAATTGTTATAGAAGATAGTAAAGGCAATCAATATGTATGGATACCATGTACTACAGAAGATTCTAAATCTCAATTACAGTTTAAAAGAACAGAATGGTGGGTTGAAGATGATGGTGGAGCAAAAGCATCAAAAGATGAACTAACATTAACTTGTCCAGAAAATTATAGTGACAATGGATTGACTTATGCAGTGGTTAATGAGATAGTTGCTCAAATAAAAGCAGAGAAGTATAGTGTACGCAGAAATGGTGGATATTATATAGGAAGATATGAAGTAGGAGATGAAAATGGAACAGCAGTAATAAAGGCTGATAAAACTCCTATGGCAAATATTATTTGGAGTACTGCTTATAGTAAAGCAAAAGGGATTGGAGGCGGACCAGGTGCAACAACATATTTATGTTCAAGTTATGCTTGGGATACTGCAATTAATTTTATACAAAATAATGGATTTCTAAATTATGCAAAAGCAAGAGAAGATAGTTATAATGAGAACTGGGTAGATAAGAATGTAAAAGATTTAAAAGGAAATATAATAAAAGCAGCAAATAAGGCTGAATTACTTCCAACAGGAAAAACAACTCCAAAAAGTAATATTTATGATATGGGAGGAAATGTATCAGAATTTACAACAGAAGTAATGCCAAGTACTAGCGAGCCGGTGGTGTTGCGCGGTGGTATTTATGGTGACATTGGTCCAGCAGGTCAACGCTATGACATTGGTACTTCTGGTGCGGGTAGCGGTGGTGGGTTTCGTGCCACTTTATTCTTAAAATAAACGGAGATTGGAGATTGTCAAGTTAACACTCAATAAACGAGGCAATCTCCAATCTCAAAATCTCGAATATAAAAAATAAAAAAACACTTGTATATTCCCCAAATTTGTGATATAAATACTAGTATAAAGAAATGCTACAGAAAGGCGGAATTTTTGTGGAAGAGAATTTAGAAAAAGAAACAAAAAAAGTACTAGTTGTAGACGACGAACAAGCAATAATCGACGTACTAGTATATAATTTACAAAAAGAAGGATATGAAACATTAGAAGCGACAGATGGTGTAACAGCAGTAAACATAGCATTAGAGCAAAAACCAGACTTAATGTTATTAGATATAATGTTACCAAAAATGGACGGACTAACAGTATGTAAAAGAGTAAAAAATTACTTAAATATACCAATATTAATGCTAACAGCCAAAGACGCAGAAATAGACAAAATAGTAGGTCTAGAATTAGGAGCAGACGACTACATAACAAAACCATTCAGTGTAAGAGAACTAATGGCAAGAGTAAAAGCAAATCTAAGAAAAAATGAAATATCAACAATAATAAAAGAAACAGAACAAGAAATGCCAAAAATGGAAGAAATAACAGATAGCATAATAAGAGTAAATGACCTAGAACTAGACCTAGATAGATTCGAAGTAAAAGTTAGAGGAAAAATAATTGACCTAACACTAAGAGAATTTGAAGTATTAAAATTCTTAGCAGCCCAACCAGGACAAGTAATAACAAGAGAGACACTATTAGAAAAAGTATGGGGATACGAATATTATGGAGATATAAGAACTGTAGATGTTACAGTAAGAAGAATAAGAGAAAAAATAGAAAAAGACACTTCAAGTCCAAAAATCCTAATAACAAAAAGAGGCGTTGGATATTATATAGCAACAAAATAAAAGAAATAGAAAGAATAAAAAAAGGCAACAATAGCCCAAATATTCTTTCTATTTTTTGTTGAAATTTGTTGAAAAATGTGATTAAATAAAAGCGAAAAAATACAAAAAAATACAAATAAAAAAGGAAAAGGATGAAAGATGAAAAGAGAAAATACAAGAAAAATAATGGTAGGAAATGTACAAATAGGAGGGCAAAATAAAGTAGTAATACAATCAATGTGCAACACAAAAACAAAAGATGTAACATCAACAGTAAAACAAATATTAGAATTAGAAAAAGCAGGATGTGAAATAATAAGAGTAGCATGTTTAGACATAGAAGATGCAAAAGCAATAAAACAAATAAAAGAACAAATACACATACCAATAGTTGCAGATATCCATTTTGACTATAGAATAGCACTAGAAGCAATTGAAGCAGGAGTAGACAAAGTACGAATTAATCCAGGGAATATAGGCTCAGAAGAAAGAGTAAAAATGGTTGTAGACAAATGCAAAGAAAAAAACATACCAATTAGAATAGGAGTAAATGCAGGCTCATTAGAAAAAGACTTGCTAGAAAAATATGATGGTAAACCCACTGCACAAGCAATGGTAGAAAGTGCAAGAAAACACGTAGAAATACTAGAAAAACTAGACTTCTATGATTATGCAATATCATTAAAAGCATCAAACTTAGACTTATGTATATCTGCATACGAAGAGGCCTCAAAAACATTTGACTGCCCATTACACTTAGGAATAACAGAAGCTGGAACAGAATTTAGTGGAACAATAAAATCAAGCATAGGACTTGGAATTTTACTAAGAGAAGGAATAGGAGATACACTTAGAGTATCGCTTTCAGACGACCCAATAAAAGAAATAAAAGTTGCCAAAGAAATTTTAAAAGACTGCAATTTATATAAAAATTCACCAACATTAGTGGCTTGCCCAACATGTGGAAGAACACAAATAGATTTAATCCCAATAGCAAAAGAAGTAGAAGATTTTTTACAAACAATAGAAGCCGACATAACAGTAGCAGTTATGGGATGTGCTGTAAATGGACCAGGAGAAGCCAGAAATGCAGATATAGGGATAGCCGGTGGTATAAAAGAAGGATTGCTATTCAAAAAAGGAAAAATAATTAGAAAAATACCACAAGATAAAATCGTAGAAGAATTGAAAAAAGAAATATTAGAAATGATAAAAAATAAATAAAAGGATTTACTTAAGAACAAAGCGAAAAAATTAAAGAAATTTCAGTTAAAAAAGAGAGGCGTTATAATGAAAATATTAATTGGAAAAACAGCCGGATTCTGTTATGGAGTAAAAAGAGCAGTAGAAGGAGCAGAAAACGAAATAAAAAATTCTAAAACACCAGTATATTGCTTAGGAGAAATAGTACATAACAAACAAGTTGTAGAAGACCTAAAAAATAAAGGAATTACATTTGTAGAAGATATAAATAGTGCAAAAGGAACAACAATAATAAGAGCACATGGAGTTCCAAAAGAAATTTATGAAAAAGCACAACAAAAAAATATAGAATTAAAAGACTATACATGTCCAAATGTTTTAAAAATACACAAAATAGCAGAAGAATATGCTAAAAAAGGATATTTTATATTTTTATGTGGTAGCAAAAAACATCCAGAAAACTTAGGAACAATAAGCCATTGCTCAAAAAATTCATACATAATAGAAAAAGAAGACGATGCACTAAAAGCATTAGAAAAACTTGAAAAAACAGAAATAAAGAAACTTTTAGTAATCTCGCAAACAACATATAGTTTAGAAAAATTTTATATTATAAGAGAAATAATTGAAAATGAATTTCCTAGAAACATAGAATTAGTTATAAAAAATACAATATGTGCAACAACAGAACAAAGACAAATTGAAACAAAAGAATTATCAAAAAAAGTGGATATGATGATAATAATAGGTGGAAAAAATAGTTCAAATACAAAAAAATTGTATGAAGTAGCACAAGAAAATTGTAAAAAAGCAGTATGTATAGAAGACTACAAAGAATTAGAAAAATTTCAAAATGAAATAAAAAAAGAAGAAAAAATAGGCATAATGGCAGGAGCATCAACACCACAAAAAAGCATAGAAGAAGTAGAAAAATATTTAAAGGGATTATAAAAGACAAACCGCAAAGTTCTAAAAATGTCGAATTTTGCGGTCAATTTTTTAAGAAAAAAACAAAAAAATATTGACACAGATAAAATAAGATACTATAATCTAATTAAATTTTTTAAATCGTAATACATTTTAATTCAAAAATATTAGTTCTAATTCAAAATCCAATTTATTTAGCTAAAAAGGAGGTGGAAAAAAGTAAATGAACCGAAAATTTATATCAAATAGTAATTATGTATTCAGAAAAATACTAAATTCTGAAGAAAGTTTAAGCATTCTAAAAAATTTTATAGAAGCAATATTAAATATAAAAATAAAAGAAATAGAATTAAATCCATACTTAACAAAAAAAGAAAAATACTTGCCAAGTGAAGAAAAGTTTGGGATAGCTGATGTAAGAATAAAAACAAATGAAAACGAAGAAATGAACGTAGGAATCCAATTTATAGATGGAATATATGTACAAACAAAAATGCTTTTATACTATTCACAAATACATCTAAATCAACAAGAATATGATGGCAATAGAGAATTTGCTAAAACAATAACAATAAATTTATTGGACTTTAATTATTTTGCATCAAAGGAATGTGAAAAAACAATAAGAATAAAAACAAACCAAGGAGACATTCAGTTAGAAGAAATAGAAATGAAAGCAATAGAATTACCTAAATTTAGATGTTATGATAGAGAAAATATGACAGAAAGAGAACAATGGCTTCAATACCTAAAAGGATGTGATGAAAAAACACTAAAAAAAATAAAACAACAAAATGAATTTATAAGAGCATTAGATGAAAAAGCAGAAGATTATTGGATAAAAGAAAAAATGGAATAAAAAGAGGGATAAAATCCCTCTTAAAATTACATAAATATTAATTTATATTATAATTGCTTTAATGTTACTTTTACAACAGTACCTGCATCAACACTAGAACCTTTAGGTGGGTCTTGTGAAACAACAGTACCTGTGCCTTCAACACTAATATTAAGGTTAGCATTTTTTAATTCGCTAGTTGCTTGGTATTTACTCTTTCCAGTTAAATCAGGAACAGTAGTAGATGTTCTTGTATCTTGGTCATATAACATAATGGTAGAGCTTTTTTGTAAAGAAATTCCAGGCTTTGGAACTTGATCTTTAACTAAAGTATTATTTTTATCATTAGAAGTAGATATTTTCACTTCAAAACCAGCATTTTTAAGAACTTTTTCAGCCTCAGCAATAGTTTTATTTCTAACCTCAGGTACAGTAATTAAATCTGCATCGTCAGAAGAATCAGCATTAGAAGGTATACCTAGTAAAGGTAAAATTTCAGTTAGCATTTGTGAAACTACAGGCCCAGCTAAAGTACCACCTTGGTGATTGCTTTTTGGAGGTTTATACAAATTAAGTAATAAAACAACCTGAGTATCTTCAACAGGTGAAATTGCAACATATGTAGCAACATAACCATCTATATCTTCTCTACCGGCTCTTGGTTCAGAAGTACCAGTTTTTCCACCAACAGTATAACCAGTAACTGCCCCTCTTTTACCAGTACCTTCCTCAACAACAGATTGCATCATTGATTTTACTTTTGAAGCAGTTTCAGTAGAAATAACTTGTCTAACTTCCTCAGTATCAATATTTGTAACAGCACCTGTATCAGTATTAGTAATAGATTTTACAATTCTAGGCTTCATTAGAACACCATTATTAGCAATAGCAGAAATTGCCGTAATCATTTGTAAAGGTGTAATACTAAAACGTTGCCCAAAAGAATAAGTTGCCCTTTCAACAGGTATTACAGTAGATTCTTCTTTAAAGATTGAATTTGCTTCACCAGGTAGGTCAATACCTGTTTTATCGAATAACCCAAAAGATTTATAATATTTATATAATGTTGCAGTACCAATTCTTGAACCTAATTGGATAAGAGCAGGGTTACATGAATTTTCCAATGCTTTTCTTAAAGATTGTGAACCATGTGAACCATCAGTTTTCCAACAACTTATTTTTACGCCATCTACTGTTTCTGAGCCAGAACAATGGAAATCTCCAGCAACATCTGTACCAGTAATATTTTCTTCCAAAGCAGTAGAAGCAGTAATCAATTTAAAAACAGAACCAGGTTCATATAATTCGGAAATAGCCTTATTAGACCACATTTTGTAAATAGCATTAGTTTTTTCCTCCGAATTTAACGAATCATATGTTTTTGCAAGATATGAATTTGGTGTAAAAGGACTATTTAAATCGTAATTTGGATAATTTGCCATTGCTAAAATATCACCAGTTTTAGGGTTCATAACAATACAACTTCCACCATTTTCAACATTGTTATTATCAACTGCTTGTTGTAAATATTTCTCAACTATTTTTTGAATATTCAAATCAATAGTAAGAGTTAAATCACTACCATCTTCTGCAGCAATATATGTTTCTTCTGTATTTGGAATCTCCTCTTGACTTGCACTTTTTGAACTTACAATTTTACCAGGTGTTCCAGACAAAACATCCTCCCACTTGTTCTCGATGCCAGATAAACCTTGATTATCACTACCACAAGAACCAAGAACTTGAGAAAGAACAGTTCCATTTGGATAATATCTCTTTGTATCTTCATCTATATTAATGCCATTAGTAACTTTGTTATCTTCCATCCATTTTTTTAACTGGTCAACTTTATCCTGTTCAACTTTTTTTGCGATGGTTTCCACCTTTGAATTGCTTGTGACTTTTTTCAAAGTTTCATCATAATCAAGTTGGAAAATGTCTGAAAAAGCCTTAGCAACTTTCTCTTTTAAAGCCTGAGTATTATCACTATTTTTTGAATCTTTAATTTTTTCAGGATTAATTGTTATTGTGTCAACAGAAGCACTTGTTGCAAGAGTTTGCCCAGTAGAATCATATATGGCACCTCTTTTAGGACTAATTATTTGATTTATAGATTGCTGATTATATGCCATTTCTTTTAAATAAGTACCTTGTACAAATTGCAAAAATCCAATTCTTCCTATCAATATTGCTATAATTAAAATAATTACTATAAATATTGTTTTGATTTTTTTGGTATATATAAAGTTTTGAGATTTGAACTCCGTATTTATTTTTGTAACTTTTTTATCTATATTTTTTGTTTTTTTCGGTTTATTTTTTTTCTCCAATATTTTCACCACTCTTTTGTTTAAAATTATAACATTATTTTATATTAAACATGTCTAAAAATCAATAAAAATTTAAAAAGAAAGGAAAAAATTATGATATCAAATGTAAAAACAATATCTTTAATTGGAATAGAAGGTAATTTAGTAGAAGTACAAACAGACATAACAGGAGGTTTACCATCATTTGATATAGTGGGGTTGCCAGACACAAGTGTACGAGAATCAAAAGAAAGAATAAAATCTGCAATAAAAAATTCCAACATAGAATTACCAAGTAGAAGAATTATAATAAATTTAGCACCTGCAAGTACAAAAAAAGAAGGAACAAGTTATGACTTGCCAATGGCTATAGGAATATTGCTTGCACAAAATGAAATAATTAACAATAAATTAGAAAACACCATATTTATAGGTGAACTTTCATTAGATGGGAAAATAAATAGAATAAATGGAGTATTACCTATGTGTATAGAAGCAATGAATTTAGGAATAAGAAGAGTAATATTGCCAAAAGTAAACGAAAGGGAAGCAGCAGTATTACAGGGATTAGAGATAATAGGAGTACGAAATTTACAAGAAGTAATAGATTATCTAAATGGAGATAAAAAAATAGAAAAAGTTCAAGTTGATATTCTAAAAATATTTAGTAAAAAGAAAAAAGAACAATTAGATTTTGCAGATGTAAAAGGTCAAGAAAATGTAAAAAGAGCCTTAGAAATAGCAGCAGCAGGTCGGACACAACTGCGTTCTTATTGGTTCACCTGGATGTGGTAAGACAATGATTTCAGAAAGAATACCAAGCATTTTACCAGATTTAACATTTGAAGAAGCATTAGAGGTAACAAAAATACACAGTATTTCTGGAATTTTGGATAATGATGTTGGAATAGTAACAACAAGACCATTTAGAAGCCCATATCATACAATATCGCCAACATCAATGATAGGAGGAGGAAGAAATCCAATACCTGGTGAAATAAGTTTAGCACACAATGGAGTTCTATTTTTAGACGAGTTACCAGAATTTAATAGAGCAACATTAGAAGTGTTAAGAGGACCACTAGAAGACAAAAAAGTATCAATATCAAGATTATATTCAAAGGTGGAATATCCAGCAAACTTCATGCTTGTAGCAAGTATGAATCCCTGTCCATGTGGATATTATGGAAGTGAAGAAAAAAACTGCAATTGCACAGAAACATCAATTCAAAAATATTTAAATAGAATTAGTGGACCATTGCTAGACAGAATAGACTTACATGTTGAAGTAAAACCAGTGAAATATCAAAAATTGAACTCTAATATAAAATCAGAAAAATCTGCAAAAATAAAGCAGAGAGTAAATAATGCTAGAAGAATTCAATACTTAAGATATAAAAATACAGGAATATATTCAAATGCAGAACTTACACCACAAATGCTCGAAAAATATTGCCAAATTGATGAGCAGTCAAAAAAAATATTAGAACAGGCTTTTAATAAATTAGGACTGAGTGCAAGGGCATATTCTAAAATTTTAAAGGTTGCGAGAACAATTGCAGATTTAGAGGAAAAAGAAAATATTGAAAAACAACATATTTTAGAGGCTATTCAATATAGAAATTTAGATAGAAAATATGGAGATAAATTTTAAACATACAACTATCAATGAAAAAACAACACACAATATTTTTAGGAACTATGAATGTAAAGGTTTAAAAAAATATAAAAAAATTAAGCAGATGGAGATGAAGTTATATGGAAATAGATATTGAGAACCCAAGATATCCAGAGCAATTAAAAAATATAAAAAAACCACCGAAAAAAATATATGCAAAAGGAAACATAGAATTATTAAAAACAAAACGGAATATCAATAATTGGTTCAAGAAAACCATCAAAATATGGCAAAAAAATGACAAAAAAATTTGCAACTGAACTTAGCCAATATGGATTAACAATTATAAGCGGAATGGCAGAAGGAATAGATGGAATAGCACATAGTGCAACCTTAGAAGCATATGGAAAAACAATAGCAGTTTTGCCATGTGGATTTAAAAATATATTTCCAGAAAATAATATAAAATTATATGAGCAAATATTGGAAAATGATGGACTTGTTATAAGTGAATATGAAGAAAATGAAAAAGCAGAATACAATTATTTTTTAGAAAGAAACAGAATTGTAGCAGGACTATCAATAGGAACATTGGTGGTGGAAGGGGGATATAGAAGTGGAACAAGTGTAACGGCACGACTTGCTAAAGAACAAGAAAAAAATGTATTTTGCATTCCGTCAAGTTTAGAAAACTCAAAAGGTATAACGCCTAATAAATTAATACAAGAGGGAGCGTTTTTAGTAACAAATGTAGAGGATATTATAGAAAATTATCCTGAATTGGATTTAATAAAAGTAGAAGTACAAAAAGAGAAAAATGTGGAACCAGAATTTAAGGAAATTTATGATATTTTAAGTTATGATGAACCAATACATATTAATGAAATCGCTAAAAAATTGAATTTGTCAATTAGTGAAATAAATGCAAAATTAATGATGCTTGAACTTGAAGAAAAAATTGTGTCGCTTCCGGGAAACAATTATAAAAAATGCTAAAAATATAAGGTGCAAAAATGGACCTAGGAGGAATGAAAAAATGAAATTACATATAAAAAAAGAGTTTGGTAATACAGGTGAAGATATTGCAACTGAATATTTAGAAAAGCAAGGATATATAATTTTAGAACGAAATTTTTATTGCAAACAGGGTGAAATTGATATAATTGCTAAAGATAAAAATGAAGTTGTTTTTGTGGAGGTGAAAAGCAGGAGTGATGTTGGATATGGTCTTCCATCAGAAGCGGTAACAAAACAAAAGATTAAACATTTGTGCAGAACTGCTAGATATTTTTTGTATAAAAATAAGATGTTTAATGAGTTTATTAGGTTTGATGTTGTGGAAATATTAATAAAAAGTGGAAAGTTTAATGTAAATCATATAAAACAGATAATATAGGTTACAATTTACAGTCTATAAAATTATTATGTAAAATATCAATAAAATCTTGAATATAAACAAAATTATTGGTATAATAACCAACAAGGTACGTTTTAATTCGACTTTCGAATAAAAGACACGAACCACAAAAATAAAAAAAGAAAGGACACCAAATGGAAAATATATTAGAAGAAACAAGATTTATAATGAAAAAATACAACATAAGAGCAAACAAAAATCTTGGGCAAAACTTTTTAATAAATGAAGAAGTAGTAAAAAACATAGTAGGATGTAGTAACATAGAAAAAGAAGACCTAGTAATAGAAATAGGACCAGGTCTAGGAACACTAACAAAATACTTACTAGAAAAAGCAGGAAAAGTAATATGTATAGAACTAGACACAAAAATGTTACAAATACTAGAAGACAGATTCTCATTATACAATAATTTTGAATTAATAAACAATGATGTACTAAAAGTAGATTTAAAAAATATAATAGAAAAAGAAAAAGAAGAAGGCAAAATAAAAAATGTAAAAATAGTAGCAAATTTACCATATTACATAACAACACCAATAATAATGAAACTATTAGAAGAAGAGTTAGAACTAGAAAGCATAACAGTAATGATACAAAAAGAAGTAGCAGACAGACTAATAGCAACACCCGGAGAAAAAAATACAGGAGCAATAACATATTCTGTATATTATTATGCAGATTCAGAGGCAATAATGGAAGTTCCAAACAGTTCATTTATACCTGAACCAGAAGTAACATCAAAAGTAATAAAATTAAATATAAGAAAAGAACCTACTGTTAAACCAAAAGACA
This sequence comes from Clostridium sp. 28_17, assembly GCA_001916065.1. Classification (GTDB taxonomy): domain Bacteria; phylum Bacillota; class Clostridia; order TANB77; family CAG-508; genus CAG-269. The sequence goes on along the minus strand of MNRS01000028.1, from coordinate 39,023 downwards.
AAGAAAAAATGTTCAAAATAATAAAATACGCGTTTATGCAAAAAAGAAAAACATTACTAAATTCACTAACAAATAACGGTGTATTCAAAAACAAAACACAAGGAACAGAAATTTTAAACTCTTTGGGAATAAAGGAAAACGTAAGACCAGAAGAATTGACATTAGAACAATTTGAAAAAATATCAAATATTTTATAAAAATACTTAAAAATAAAAATCAAATATGTTATAATAAAAATGAAGTGAAAAATATGTAAGGAGGTTAGGATGAATCAAATATTAGTAACAGAAAAATTATATATAACGCCAGAATTAAAAAGAAAAAAGAAAATATATAAATTTTATTTCATATTATCAGTATTTATAGTATTAATTCTAACATCATTTTACATATATGCTGAATATGACAGAAACAAAAGTGCAGAAGTTTCACAACAATTATTAGACGACATGAATAAAACACTAGAGGGAACAACAGAAGATACAACAATAGCACAAGATGATGTTTTATTAGTAGTACTTAATGGAACAAAAGAAGAAACACAACAAGAAGAGCAACAAAATCAACAAGAACAACAATCAAGTGTAACAACTGCAAACAACAAAGCAGAATGGAAAACATCTGCAGCAGGATACAAATATAAAATTATAGCAACAGTAGAAGTACCAAAGATCAGTTTAAAATACACGGTTGTACAAGGGCAATCAGGAAGCATAGAAGAAACAGAATCACTATTAAAAAGTTCACCTGTAAAATACCATGGATATGACCCAAACGAAGTTGGGAATTTCTGTATAGTAGGACATAATTACAGGAACTCAAAATTCTTTAGCAAAGTTCCTAATTTAACAGTAGGAGATACAGTAAAATTAACAGACTTAACAGGTAGAACAATAAATTATGAAGTATATGATAAACATACAGTAGACCCAAGTGACACAAAGGACACAACACAATTGACTGGAGGAAGAAAAGAATTAACATTAATTACATGTACAGATGATAGTAAATTAAGAGTAATTGTAAGATGTAAAGAAGTAAAATAAAGATAAAAATGTAGTCACAAATATATATTCCCTTTCATATAATAAAATAAAATTATTATATGAGGGGGATTTTTCTTGGCAAAAATATTAGTTTTTAATAATGATACAGATAGAATGGAAACATATTATAGAGGCGAAGCAGAGCCTATGCCATATAATACGAATGGAACATTAAAAGTTAGAGAATTTAGAGGCTCTAGCAAATCAAACATATTATGGACAACAAAAAGGACAATGCAAAGTTGGAATAGCCAAAGATATATTTTTGGGGCACCAATACCAGTAGGATTTGCATTTAAGAGGCCATATGAAGGTGGACATGGAAACCAAAGCCAACATTATGCAGGAGTTGCATTTGATGTTGGCCAAACATTAAGTTCAACACAAAGAACAAGATTATGGAATTCAGCAAAAAATTCAGGAGTATGGTATTATGTGGAACCAATAAGTTTGACACCAACATGGGTACATTTTGATAAAAGATTTGGAACACCTGCATGTTCAACAGGAGGATTTCCACAATTAAAAAGAGGAAGTTTAAGCAATTATGTTTGTATTGCACAAGATGATTTAAATACCTTAGGATTTAGAACAAATGGACTTGATGGAATATTTGGAGCAGCAACCCAAACTGCTGTAATTAATTATCAAAAGTCAAAAGGGTTAACAGCAGATGGAATTGTAGGGTGTAACACATGGCGTTCTTTACAAGAAGCAGTTGTTGGCACAGGCCCTACAAGTACAACAATAAACTAAAAAGTTGTCAAAATAGGGCATCCCTATTGACAACTTTTTTTAATATTATTCTGCATCCATATCTGTTTCTGCAATTGTTTTTGCTACATTATAGATTAATTTTTGTTTCTCTGGAGAAACGCTTTTAATTAAATCTGTAAATTCTTTATCTAAGTAATTTTCTGAACTGCTAGAAGCACCGTTTAATAGGTAACCTTCTGAAACATCTAATAAATCACATAATTGATTTAGTCTTTTTAAGTTAATATGTGAATTACCTCTTTCAACTCTACTTAGGAAAGCAACAGAAATATCAATTTTATCTGCTAAATCTTCTTGTGTCATATTTTTTGCAAGTCTTGCTTGTTTTATTCTAGAACCGATTACACTGTAATCAATAGCCATTTTTTTCACCTTCTTTCATTTCGCTAGTTCATATTATCGAAATTTATAACAATAATATATCATTTAACTTATAAGTTTGGAAGTAACAGGAAACGAAAAATAAACTAATAAATCAAATAAGAGGCAAATAAACTGAAAAATAGACAAAAATACTATAAACATAATCAAAAAATAGAGAAATTACAAGTAAATAAGAATAAAACAGAGATAAAATAAGTAAAATATGGAAAAATTAACATTAAAAACTAGAAAAAACAGAAAAAAAAGTCAAACAAGGTATACATAATTTGAAAATGGAAAGAATATATAGTATAATAAAAAATGTTCGCGTCAAAAAAGGAGAGTGGAGTATATTAGTATAAAAAAATTAAAATTTTATACCAAAGAAACAATAAAATTTTTCAACATAGCATTAATAGCAATTGGTTTTATAATCGCGATAATATTAATAAAATACAAACCAATGTATGAAGTTAAAATAGAAGGAACAACTATAGGATATGTAGAAAATAAAAAATCATTAAACGAAAAAATACAGGAAAATGTGGAAAACTATAGTAAAGAAAATATTGAAAGTGCAGAATTAACTGCAACACCAGAATATGAATTAAAATTAGTGAACAAGTCACAAGATGAAAATGAAGACGAAGTAATAATAGCATTACAAAATGAATTAGAAATAACTTACAAATATTATGAAATAGCGTCAAATAATGAAGTGATTGAAAATGTTAAAGATGAAGAAACTGCAGAAAAATTAGTAAATGAAATAAAAGAATTATCAAATAATGAAGTAGAATTAACAATAAATGAAAAAACAACAAAAGCACTAGAAGAAATTCAAATTGATGATTTAGAGGTTGCAAAAGAAAATACAGTAGAAAAATTAAATATTGATACAACAGAATCAATAGCAGACATAAATGGAATAAAAGTAGCAACATTGCCAGTAACAGGAACAATATCATCAAGATATGGAGTTAGTAGCAAAATAAGAGTATCAACACATACAGGACTTGATATTGCGGCAACTACAGGAACTCCAATAAAAGTTGTAGCAGATGGAACGATTACATTTGCGGCATATAGAGGTTCTTATGGATACCTTGTAAAAGTAGACCATGGAAATGGGGTAGAAACTTGGTATGGACATACGAGTAAAATGCTTGTAAAAGAGGGTCAGGCAGTAAAAGCAGGTGATACAATTGCATTAGTTGGAAGTACAGGGAATTCGACAGGTCCACATTTACATTTTGAAGTAAGGATTAATGGAGAGCATGTAAATCCACAAAAATATTTATATAATTAAAAGTTTTGATAGAAAAGTCAAAAAATGTCGAAAATTGCGATAAAAAGTACAACAAAATGTACAAAAAAACATTGCAATTCTCGACATTTTATGATATTATAAATTCACTTTCAAATTAGAAAGTTTTAAAATTCGATAAAAAATTTAAATTCAAAAATCAAAAAGTCCAAATCCGGACAAAAACATCATTCAAAAATCAATTCAAAAATCCAGTTCATGGATAAATTTAAATTTTGAAAAAAACAGGAGGTGATAGAAAATTTTTCAAGATATATATTAACCTCAAAATAAATATTGACAAAATTTAAAATACAGATTATAATAAAGGAGAAGATGCCATATGGTAATATTTACATACAAAGACTATATAAAACAAAAAGAATATGATAAAGCACTTTTTGGATTATGGAACGCTATCCAAAAAAATAAGAATCAAGAAGTATATAAAAGCAATTTATGTGTAAGTGTAATGGAAGATAAAGAAGAATACATTCTATGTTCAGGTGAAGATATTGAAGAAGAAAACAAAGAAAAAATTACAAAAAATAAAGTAAACCATGAACACGACAAAATATTTAGAACAGTGTTAAGCAAAAAAATAGATTTAGCAAAATTTTTAAACAAATTTTTAAGTTTAAAAATAAAGACAGAAGAACTTGAAAAATATAACAATAGTTATATAAATCAAAGATTTAAAAATCGAGAAGCAGACGTTGTTTACAGAATAAAAAATCAAAATATATTTTTATTAATAGAACATCAAACAAAGATTGACAAGAAAATGCCAATCAGGTTATTAGAATATAGTACAGAAATTATGGAAAGTGCTATAGAAGATAAAAAATACAAAACAGAACCAAGGGTAATACCAATAGTATTATATACAGGAAAAGCAAAATGGAATGTTAATGAAGACACAAAAGTTAGTCAACAATTATTTGAAGAAGTAAAAATAATAGATGGAAAATTCAATTTAATTGACATTAATAATTTTAGCGAAGAAGAATTGATAGAAGATGATATATTTATAACAAAAATGATGCTAGTAGAAAAGTGTAAAGATACCGAGAAAATAGCAGAAACACTTTATAAAATTACAAAAATAATAAAAGAAGAAGACAAAACAACATTCAAAAAAATTATAAAAGAAATATGGGCAGAAAAAATAGGTACAGAGAATACAAATAAAATATTAAAAAAATTAGATGAAGGAGATGATAGTATGCTAGCAGTAATTGAAATGATAAGAGAGGAAAACCAAAGGTACATTAATATTGGAAGAAAAGAGGGCAGAAAAGAAGGAAAAGTACAACAAATTCAGGAAATAGTACAAAAAATGTTAAATAAAAAAATGACAGAAGACATAATTCAAGAAGTAACAGGATTAAAAAAAGAAGAAATAGACAAAATAAAACAAGAGACGCTTTAATTTAAAAAATCAGTTGACAAATTCTTCTAATAATATATAATAAAATAGGATAAAATAATACCAAGGAGGAAGTCTCATGGCAGAAAATTTAGAAGAAGAAAAAATACAAAAGATGATAGACGAATTAGTTGCAAAAGCCAAAAAAGCATCAGAAGAATACTTAAAACTAGACCAAGAACAAGTAAATAACATTGTAAAAGCAATGTCAATGGCAGGACTAGAGCATCATATGGAACTAGCAAAAATGGCAGTAGAAGAAACAAGCAGAGGAATATATGAAGACAAAATAACAAAGAATATGTTTGCAACAGAATATATATACCACAGTATCAAAAATGAAAAAACTGTTGGAGTAATAAACGAAAATGACGAAGAAGGATATCTAGAAATATCAGAACCAGTGGGAATAATTGCAGGGGTAACACCAGTAACAAACCCAACATCAACAACAATGTTCAAATCAATAATATCTGCAAAAACTAGAAATGTAATAATATTTGGATTCCATCCATCTGCACAAAAATGCAGTTCAGAAGCGGCAAGAATTTTAAGAGATGCGGCAGTTCAAGCAGGAGCACCAGAAAACTGCATATTATGGATAGAAGAACCATCAATAACAGCAACAAGATTATTAATGAACCACCCAGATGTAAACTTAATATTAGCAACAGGAGGAACAGGAATGGTACGTTCTGCATATTCATGTGGAAAACCGGCACTAGGAGTAGGACCAGGAAATGTGCCATGTTATATAGACAAAACTGCAAAATTAAAAACATCAGTAAATGATTTAGTACTATCAAAATCATTTGACAATGGAATGATATGTGCATCAGAACAAGCAGTTTTAGTTGATAAAGACATATATAAAGAATTTGAAAAATTAATGAGAGAATCTGGAAGCTACTTTGTAAATCCAGAAGAAAAACAAAAATTACAAAATTCAATGTTTGAATATACAGAAGAATATGGATACAAACTAAAATCACACGTGCCAGGTCAATCTCCATATACAATTGCAAAAGAAGCGGGATTTGAAATACCAGAAGACACAAAAGTAATAGTTGTATATGAAGAAGGAATTGGTAGAGAATATCCATTTTCAAAAGAAAAATTAAGTCCAGTTTTAACATATTACATTGTTGAAAATGAAGAAGAAGGAATTGCAAAAGCAGAGAGACTACTAGAATTTGGAGGACTTGGACATTCTGCAGCAATTCACAGTGAAAACCAAGACACGATTTTAAAATTTTCAGAAACTTTAAAAGCAGGAAGAATAATAGTAAACTCACCATCAACACATGGAGCAATAGGAGACATTTATAACACAAATATGCCATCACTAACATTAGGATGTGGCTCATTTGGAAAAAATTCAACAACAGCAAATGTGTCATCAGTAAACTTAATAAATATAAAAAGAGTTGCGAAAAGGAGAGTTAATATGCAATGGTTTAAAGTTCCAGAAAAAATATATTTTGAAGCAGGTTCAATAGCATACTTAGAAAAAATGCCAGATATAGAAAGAGCCTTTATAGTAACAGACCAAGGAATGGTCAAATTAGGATATGTGGATAAAATCTTATATCATTTAAGAAAAAGGCAGCAATATGTACATTCAGAAATATTTAGTGATGTAGAACCAGACCCATCATTTGATACAATAAAAAAAGGTGTAGAACAAATGAATAGTTTTAAACCTGATGTAATAATAGCAATAGGTGGAGGAAGTCCAATGGACGCTGCAAAAGGAATGTGGCTATTTTATGAACATCCAGAAGCAGACATAGAAGGATTAAAATTAAAATTTATGGACATTAGAAAACGTACTTATAAATTTCCTAAATTAGGGGAAAAAGCAAAAATGGTAGCAATACCAACAACATCAGGAACAGGTTCAGAAGTAACATCATTTGCAGTAATTACAGATAAAGAAAAAGACAGAAAATATCCACTTGCAGATTATGAATTAACACCAGATGTTGCAATAGTAGACCCTGACCTAGTTATGAGTCTGCCAAAATCTGTAACAGCAGATACTGGAATGGATGTACTAACACATGCATTAGAAGCATATGTATCAAATATGGCATCAGACTATACAGATGGTTTAGCAGAAAAAGCAGTTGAATTAGTAATGAATTATTTGGAAAAAGCATATAATGATGGAAGTGATAAGCTAGCAAGAGAAAAAATGCATAATGCAAGTACAATTGCAGGAATGGCATTTACAAATGCATTTTTAGGAGTGAGCCACTCAATTGCACATAAAATAGGTGCAGAGTTCCATTTGCCACATGGTAGAATAAATGCAATATTATTACCATATGTTGTAAAATACAATGGAAGCAAACCATCAAAATTCGTGTCATTCCCTAAATATGAATACTATATTGCAGACGAAAAATATAGCAATTTAGCAAAAAAATTAGGGTTAAAAGCAGACACAGTAGAAGATGGAGTAAATAGTTTAGTAGAGAAAATAAAGGGATTAAATGAAAGTTTAAATATTCCAAAATCTTTTAAAGAGGCAGGAATTGACGAAAAAGAATTTTTGGCAAAAATTGATATTCTTGCAGACAGAGCATTTGAAGATCAATGTACAACAGCAAACCCAAGAGTTCCATTAGTTTCAGAAATAAAACAAATACTATTAGATAGTTATTATGGGAAATAAGGTGATAAGGTGAAGATAACAGATAGAATAAAAAAATTTATGAATAGAAACAATCCAGAATTAATAGCAGGAAAGACAAAGTTAGATAAAAAAATAAATGAAAAAGCAAATGAAATAGAAAAATTATATGTGACTAAAAAAGAAAATGGAGAAGAAAACCCTATAAATGATACAGTAGAAAAGATAATGCAAATTGTACAGAATAATCCAGATCCATTAGAGGTAAGAAAACTTTTAACAGAGTTAATAGAAAGAGAAAATATATCAGATCAAGTTGTAGAAAGGGCAGCTATAGAATTATCAAAAAAAGAGGATATACTAAATCATATAATAGTAGAGGCAATCGACGAGGCTGAAACAAGTATTCCAGATAGTTCAATTAAAAATATAATAAACAAGGGAGAAATGAACATACGAGACAATTTGGAATTGATACAACAGATGCATGATCAAGAAAAACAGAAACAAGCAGAACAAGAACAATTAGAACTTCAAAGACAGGAACAACAAAAAAAGTTAGAACAAAAAAGAAAAGAAGCAAAAACAAAGATTGAAATATTAAAATCAAATATAAAAGAAATACAAGATGGTGAAATTGGAGATAAAATATCGGCTATACAAGAACAATTAGGACCAGAAAATATGAATAATGAAATAAACGAATTGATTCAAAATATAATAGCACAAAGAATGGCAGAAGATATTTATAATGATGCAAGAAAGAACCCTTCAATATATAAGTTGTCTAAAGCAATGTCAACAGGGGAAATGATAGAAAGAGATTTAGCAACAACAGTACAAGAAAAATATAAAGAAATAGAAGAAAAAAGAGGATATAAAGAAGGCAGGTTTAATAAAAGAGAATTTAAAATGCTAATTTTAAACGAAATGGCAAGACAAATTAGTATCGAATATGAAAAAACAGGGCTATTTGATATTCCAGAATCAAAGCAATTAAGTCAGCTGAAAAAAGAAGAAAAAAAATATTTGGTAGAAACTATTCAAAATCTTGTTAACACAAAATTAAAAAAAGAGGATATTTTAGAGATTTCAAGACAAATAAATGAAGGAAATAAAGAATTACAGAAAAAAGAAAATCAAATTATAAATTTAATAAGACAAATTCCAATAGAAGATAAAAGCAGGATAATAGATGTATTAAACAAAATGATAGTAGATAAAAATAGCCTAGATACAGTAAAGATGCTTTATAACGAGGGGGTATTAAATAAACTTGCAATTATGCCAACAGAAAAAAGAAAAGAAACTATAAATATAGTAAACAAGGCAGTTGGGAAAAGAAATAAATATAAAGTTGCTACAAAAACACCAAAAACGAATGGTGCAAAATTTAGTGGAAATCCAACATCAATAGAATATGAAGAGAGATAAATTTAATTTTATCTTTCTTCTTTTGTGTATGAAAAAAACAAAAATCTTTTTCACACAAAATTTACAAAAAAAATAACATTTGGGAATAATATAAAATTAAAATACCCATATAATATAAATATGAAAAATATGGGAGCATAAAAATTGAAAATTAAATAATAATCAATTAAAAAGCACCAAAGAAAGGTGGAAACCAAATGAAAAAAAACAAAGAATTACAGAAAATTGAAAATATAATGGAGATAGAAATACCAATAGATACAAAAAGCAAAGAATTTGAAAAAGTAATGTTTATATATAAAGTAGCGCTAAAAGAAATCAATACAAAACTAGAAATATTAAAAGACGAATTCAAACTCTTTTACGAATATGACTTAATAGACCACATAAACACAAGAATAAAATCACCAGAAAGTATAACAAAGAAAATGAAAGACAAAAGTTTACAATATACATACAAGGAAATGATTAAAAACATTAATGATATTGCAGGAATAAGAGCAATCTGCCCAATTCAAAAGGATATATACTCAATTAGAAATTTAATTACAAAAATACCAGGAGTAAAAGTACTGAAAGAAAAAGACTATGTGAAAAATCCGAAAAAGAGTGGATATTCAAGTTATCATATGATTTTGGAAATTCCAATTACATTGTCACAAAATTTGATATATGTAAAAGTTGAACTTCAAATAAGAACATTAGCAATGGACTTCTGGGCAAGTATTGAACACAAAATGAAATATAAACCAGATAAAGAAGTTACAAAATCAACATCGAAAGAACTTGTACAATGTGCTAAAATGGTAAATAAATTAGATAATAAAATGATGATTTTAAATACATAATTAACATAAAACTTGAAAATAAATATAAATTGTATTATAATATAGATAATTGAAGTGTATCAAGGATAGCTATAACCAAAGGAGGAAGACAGATGAAAAAAATTAATTTAGCTATTCGGGGCGGAGGAGTAAAAGTCCCGGCAATAGGTGTTATGAAAGCACTTGAGGAGGAAAAGATAGAAATATCTGCATATTCTGGAACAAGCATTGGTGCAATAATTGCAACACTAGGAGCAATTGGAACACCATCAAATGAAATATTGGAACAAGTAAAAAAATTTGTTATACAGTATTCAAATGCAAGTAGATTAAAAGGTGGAAGAGGTAGTCAAATAATTGAAGATACAGTTAATGATTACTGCGGCAATATGAAGCTTAAAGATTTAAAAAAAGAACTTTATATTGTTGCAAATCAAGGAGGACTGCTATTTCCAAAAACATTTTTGTTCTGCAATTATACTACACCAGAAGTGACCTTAGGCGAAGCGTGCAGAGCTTCGTGTAGTTTTCCAATTGCATATGAACATTATCATATGCAAATAAATGGAAAAGACCATAAGTTTTGGGACGGAGGAATGTGTGAAAATCCGAAGATTCCAGAAGGAGGATTTACTTTACTAGCAACTTTCAAAAAAGAAAAAGAAAATCTAAAATCTAGATATGTAAATGCTTGGAAATTTCCGGAAGAGTGCGCTGACTTTGTTATAAAGCCAGAAGTCCATCTAGGAACATTTGGAACACCGCAAGACATTGCAGAAGCATCTCAATTAGGGTATGTGGAGGCAAAAAAACAAATGAAGCAATTGCTTTATTTATTAAGATAAAAATATGGGTGGACGAAGGTAAAACTTTATCCGCCCATGTTTTTGCAAAATTAAAATACACTAGTTATAGAATTTTTCAAAAACTAAGAAGGATTTATGTAAAATAGGTCGAATATTATATATAAGTATGTTTATTTGAAAGAAAGAGAGGAAAAATGGCAAGATATAGTGAAGAGATATTAAATGAAGTAAGACAATCAAACGACATAGTAGATGTCATATCACAATATGTGCACTTAAAAAGAAGCGGAAGAAACTATTTTGGACTATGTCCATTCCACAACGAAAAATCACCTTCTTTTTCAGTCTCACCAGATAAACAAATATTCCACTGCTTTGGATGTGGAGTTGGAGGAAACGTAATAACATTTGTATCACAAATAGAAGGACTAAACTTTATAGAAACGGTGCAAATGCTAGCAGAAAGGGCAAACATACAACTACCAACACTACAAAACAATGGAGACACACAAAGAGAGATACTAAAAGACAAAGTATACAAAGTAAATGAATTTACAGCAGAATACTACCATCAAAATTTATATAAACCACAAGCCAAAATGGCACAAGAATATGTAAAAAAAAGACAACTAACAAACGAAACATTAAAATCATTTAGAATTGGATTCTCAGGCAAATTTGACGAACTATATCAAGAGTTAAAAAAACAAGGATTTCAAGAACAAGAAATACTAGAGTCAGGTTTAGTTAATAAAAATGAAAGAGGTCAATACATAGACAGATACAGAAACAGATTAATGTTTCCAATATGTGATGCACGAGGAAGAGTAATAGCATTTGGAGGAAGAGTATTAGATGACTCAAAACCAAAATACATAAACTCACCAGAAAATATAGTATATAGCAAAGGAAGACATTTATTTGGACTAAATGTTGCAAAAAAAGGAGACACAAAGAAAATATTAATAGTTGAAGGCTATATGGATGTAATCTCACTACATCAAAGAGGAATAACAAATGTCGTAGCATCACTTGGAACAGCCTTAACCGAACAACAAGGATGGTTGCTAAGAAAAAATTCAGAACAAATAATATTAAGTTTTGACTCTGACGAAGCAGGAATAAAAGCAAAATTAAGGTCAATAGAAATATTGCAAAATATGGGATGTGACCTAAGAGTATTGCAATTAGAAGGAGCCAAAGATCCAGACGAATACATATTAAAATATGGAAATATGCGTTTTCAAAATGCAGTAGACAAAGCATTTTCAGTAGTTGAATTTAAAGTAAAAATACTAAAAAAAGAGTTGAATTTAGACAATACTAACGACAAAATAAAATTCTTAAATGAAATTGCAAAATTGATTTCAAAAGTAGACAACACAATGGAAAGAGAAGTATATATTGAAAAAATTGCAAAAGAATATGATATTTCAAAAGAAGCGATTTATGCAGAAGTTAATAAACTAACATATAAAAATGTCAAAACAGAAAAAGTGTTAGAAAGACCAAAGCCAGTTGTAACACATAAAAAGGTAGAAACAAAGGAAGTATCAGAAGCAATAAGAAGAAGAGAAAATACAATAATTTCAATATTACTAACAGGAGATTTATCAATATATGAAATAATAAAACAAAATATAAAACCGGAAGATTTTCAAGATGAAATAAATCAAAAAATAGCCAAAAAGTTGTATGAAGAATTTGAAAAAGGAAATAGTAATATAAATGGAATAATAGACAATTTAGACCAAGACCAACAAAATCAAATTACAATGATAATGGCCGAGGACTATGAAATAGAAGACTTAGAAAAAGCCATAGACGATATAATTCAAGCATATAAAAGGGACAAGTTAAACAATAGAAAACTTGAAATATTAGAAAAATTAGAACAAACTTCGAATATCGAAGAAAAAAGGGAATTAGAAAAAGAGTTAAGTAATATAATAATTACGTTAGCCAGAATTAAGTAGGGGGTAAATTCATGTCTAATAAAAAAGAAGAAAATTTAGAAGAAGTAAAAAAAGTTGAAGAAGCAAAAGAAACAAAAGTAACAAAAGCAAAAACAAAAAAAGAACCAGAAAATAAAGAAAAAACAGACAAAGAAAAAATAAATAACATCATAAAAGAAGCAAAAGAAAATGGAAAAATGACATACAGTGATTTAGCAACAAAATTAAATGATGTAAATCCAGAAAAAATGGATGAAGTATTTGATGAATTCGAAAAAGGTGGAATAGACTTATTACCAGATGACTTTGACGAAGAACCAAACATCGAAGACTTAAAAGAAGTAGAGGAATTAAAACTAGATGAAATTACAGACACAAGCTATGAAGGAATAAGTGTAGATGACCCAGTAAGAATGTATTTAAGAGAAATAGGAAAAATACCGTTATTAACATTTGACGAAGAACTAGAACTTGCAAAAAGAATTTTAGAGGGAGACGAAGAAGCAAAACAAAAATTAGCCGAATCAAACCTAAGACTTGTTGTAAGTATTGCAAAAAAATATGTTGGTAGAGGAATGCTATTCCTAGACCTAATACAAGAAGGAAACATGGGACTTATAAAAGCAGTAGAAAAGTTTGATTATACAAAAGGATTTAAATTTAGTACTTATGCAACATGGTGGATAAGACAAGCAATAACAAGAGCAATTGCAGACCAAGCAAGAACAATAAGAATTCCAGTTCATATGGTAGAAACAATAAACAAATTAATAAGAACATCAAGAAACTTATTACAACAAATGGGTAGAGAACCAACCCCAGAAGAAATAGCAAAAGAAATGGAAATCCCGGTTGAAAAAGTAGTAGAAATTCAAAAAATTGCACAAGACCCAGTATCACTAGAAACACCAATTGGAGAAGAAGAAGATAGTCACTTAGGAGACTTTATACAAGACGAAGATAGCCCAGCACCACATGATGCAGCATCATATACACTTCTAAAAGAACAATTAGAAGAAGTAATGAACACATTAACACCAAGAGAAGCAAAAGTATTAAAATTAAGATTTGGACTAGAAGACGGAAAATCTAGAACACTTGAAGAAGTAGGAAAAGAATTTAACGTAACTCGTGAAAGAATAAGACAAATAGAAGCAAAAGCATTAAGAAAATTAAGACACCCTAGTAGAAGTAAAAAATTAAGAGACTATATGGGATAAAAATTGGCAATATAGACTCGCTTTTTGACAAAAATAAGTTGCCAAAAGGTGAGTCTTATTAGCAATTTTAGAAAGGATAAGATTAAATATGGAAAACATAAGAAGTTTTGTAGAATCAATAAAAGAAATACAAATGACTCAAATAATAGATATATTAATTGCAATATTAATATACATATTATTTAGATGTTTAAGTAGGAGTTTAGCATATTTTACAGTAAAAATATTTAAACCAAAAACAAAAAATAAAAAGGCAATAAAAAATAATGCATTTTATACACCACTAAAAGTGTTTTATATTATACTAGGTCTATATTTAGCATTATTATTTATAAGACAACCACTAAATACAGGAGCGTGGATAAATAATTGGGTAGACCAGTTATTTAAAATATCATTTATCATATTAGCTGCAAATGGAATTGCAAATAGTCTTACAACAAACAACAAAATGGTAAATAGACTAAAAGACAAAATGAATCCAGAAGTAGAAGACTCAATGCTAAAATTCATATTAAAATCAATTAGAGTTTTAGTATATGTAGTTGCAGGATTTATGATAATAACAGATTTAGGATTTAACCTAAATGGCTTAGTTGCAGGACTAGGAATAGGAAGTGTTGTAATAACACTTGCAGCACAAGACACAGCAAAAAATTTATTTGGTGGATTAGTAATATTTTTAGACAAACCATTTGTGGTTGGAGATTGGATAGAAGTAGATAAATACGAAGGAACAGTAGAAGATATTACATTTAGAAGTACAAGAGTTAGAACATTTGAAAACTCTGTAGTAAACATACCAAACGCAGTTATTGCAAATGACTCAATAATAAATTGGAGTAGAATGGAAAAAAGAAGAAATAAAGTAAATCTATGTTTAGACTTAGACACTCCGCTAGAAAAAGTACAAATAGTTCAAAAAAGAATAAAAGAATTATTAGTACAACATGACGACGTAATTGATGATACAATAATAGTTAGATTTGATAATATAACAGATAACGGAATGAATTTAATGGTTTGTAGTTACACAAATTCATTAGATTATGCAAGTTTCTTAGAAGAAAAAGAAAAAATCAATTTTAAAATTATGCAAATTTTAAGAGAAGAAAATGTAGAATTGGCATATGATACAAAAACAGTATTTGTAAAAAAATAAAAGGTGGATGGCAATAATCAAAACGAAGGGAGAAAGAGTATGAATAAATGCATATTAATTGTAGATGACGAATCAAGAATGAGAAAATTAATAAAAGACTTTTTAGCAGTAAAAGGATTTTGCATACTAGAAGCAGAAGACGGAGAAAAAGCACTACAAGTATATGAAGAAAACTCACAAAAAATAGACTTAATATTATTAGATGTAATGATGCCAAAACTTGACGGGTGGTCTGTATTAAGACAAATAAGACAAACATCAAAAGTGCCAATAATAATGCTAACAGCAAGAGGAGAAGAACAAGACGAACTATTTGGATTTGAACTAGGAGTTGATGAATACATATCAAAACCATTTAGCCCTAAAATATTAGTAGCCAGAGTAGAAGCCATACTAAAAAGAACACAAGGAGATACAAAAGAAGTAAAAGACTATGGCGGAATTGAAATAGACAAAGAAGGAAGAACAGTAACGGTAGATGGAAAGGTACTAGAACTAAGTTTAAGAGAATATGAACTATTGGTATATTTAGTAGAAAACGAAAACATAGCACTATCAAGAGATAAAATTCTAAACAATGTGTGGAATTACGACTATTATGGAGACTCAAGAACAATAGATAGTCATATAAAAAAAATCAGACATAAATTAGGAAAAAGAGGAAAATACATAAAAACAATGAGAGGCGTGGGATATAAATTTGAAGTTAAATAAAATAAAAGATGTACTATCATCTGTAAAAGTAAAACTATTTTTATCACTAAGCATAACAGTATTACTAATTATACTATTTATGATATTAGTAAACAATTTTGCCCTAGAACAATT
The DNA here is from genome assembly GCA_001916065.1 of Clostridium sp. 28_17. GTDB lineage: Bacteria > Bacillota > Clostridia > TANB77 > CAG-508 > CAG-269. Next base: position 23,232 of record MNRS01000028.1, on the reverse strand, counting down.
CTACTTATACAAAAAACAGATTACATTAAAAACAGTGTATGAATCAATAAACGAATACTATAAAAAACAAAACAGAGACGATGACATACAAACAGAACTGGAAAAATTATCAATAAAAAACAATTTTGATATTTTAATAAAAGACAATAACGGAATAAACCTATACACAACAAACAAAAACTTCTCAACAGTAATTGGAAGCATAAACGATATATTAGACAAAGCAAATGATGGAAAAGAAATAGAATCAAACGATAATTTCAAAATAAAACAACAAAGGGATACTAAAAATGGACTATCATATATGATGCTTTCTGGAAAATTAGAAAATGGATATTTTTTATATATACGTATACCACTAAACTCAATAAAAGACAGTGTTAGCATATCAAACAACTTTCTATTGATGATGGCAGGATTTACCATATTAATAGCTTCAATCATGGTAACAATAGTATCAAGAAAATTCACAGAGCCAATACTTGAACTAAACAACATTGCTAAAAAAATGTCAAACTTAGACTTTAGCCAAAAATACCAGGTAACAAATGCTAAAGACGAAATAAATGACTTAGGAAGAAGCATAAACACCATGTCAGACAAACTGGAAAGAACAATAAAACAACTAAGAAGTAGTAACTCAGAACTAGAAAGAGATATAGAAGAAAAATCAAAAATAGATGAAATGAGAAAAACATTTATATCAGATGTGTCACACGAATTAAAAACGCCAATAGCATTAATACAAGGATATAGCGAGGGACTACTAGAAAATGTAAATAGTGATGAAGAAAGTAGAAAATTCTATGCAGAAGTCATTTTAGACGAAACAAATAAAATGGATAAATTAGTAAAACAATTACTAGAATTAATGAAATTAGAATATGGAAAAAGAGAATTTAACAATAAAGAATTTGATATAGTAGAACTTGAAAAAGAAGTTATTAGAAAAACAAATGTAATGATAGAAGAAAAACATGCAGAAATAAAATTTGACGAAACTAAAGATATATCTGTATTTGCAGATGATTTCTACATAGAACAAGTATTAACAAATTACTTAACAAATGCTATAAAAAATGTTAAAGAAATGTATGGAGAAAAATATATAAAAATTTCAAATGAAATTCTAGAAGAAGAAAATAAAGTTTGCATTAAGGTATTTAATACAGGAGAGAATATTTCAGAAGAAAATCTAAATAGAATTTGGAATAGATTTTATAAGGCAGACGAATCTAGACATAGAGAAGATGGAGGAACAGGAATAGGTCTTGCTTTTGTAAAAGCCATAATGGGAAATTATGATAATAAATATGGAGTAAAAAATTTAGAAAATGGCGTAGAATTTTACTTTGAATTAGATTTGAGACAAAGGGGATAACCTAATGTCTCAATTTTTTGTCGAACAGTGTCGAAAATTGCGATGAAAAGTTAGAGTTCCTAAGAAAAAACTATTTACAAAATGAAAAAAATGTAGTATTATAAATGTAGTTTTTAATCAAACAGCACAAAGTGCTTTAAAAATCTTATATTTTTTCGAAAAAATTTCAAGTAAACGAAACTGAATAATGGAGGTGTATGATCAAAATGAATGACTAAGTATACAACACGACATATTAATATTGCAAGTCTTTTAATAACTATTATTATCTTTTTTATAACCCAACAATATAAAACACCAACAATACCAATGAATACACAGAAAATAGAAAAATTGTTTAAAAAAGACTTAATTTTAGTAGAATTGAAATCAAACAATATTAATCAAGACACAAAAGAAAACGAAAAGGATACACAAAATTTTGGACTTACAGAAGAAGAAAAAAATAGAAACGAAAGAATTGAAAAAGCACAATGGAAAATAACAATTCCCAAAATATCTCTTAAAGCAGAAATATCTGAAGGCACAAGTAAAGAAATAATGGATAAATTTGTTGGTCATTTTGAAGAGACAACAAAAACAAGTGGTAATGTAGGGCTTGCGGCACATAATAGAGGGTATGCTGTAAATTATTTTGCAAATATCAAGCAATTAGTTGAAGGAGACGAAATAATATATAAATATTATGAATTTGAAGAAACTTATATTGTAACAGAAAACAAAATAATAAAAGATACAGATTGGGAGCCATTAGAAGATACGGAAAAAGACAAAATAACATTAATCACATGCGTAGAAAATGAACCAGAATACAGAAGATGTGTACAAGCAACAAAAGAATAATTGTATAAGAAAATATTATCATACCTTTTTATATAAAATTATATTATTAATTTTTGTCAATATTATTTATTAGTAAGTTTATTTATAATTTATTTTTATTTAAATTGCCCACTTTAGGAAAGTTATCATAGTATGATAACTTTCTGTAGAAGATAAATATGGCAGAAATTAGATTTTGTAGCAGTTTGCACTGCGTACAAAATCTTAATTCTGTTTTTTTTAAAGATGTGAACTATAACATTTTTAAACAATTTCTTAAAAATTTATTGAAAAAAATATATAAAACAAGTATAATTAAAAAGACAAAAGAAAAAGAAATAAAGCAAATCTAACAAGATTTGAACATTGGAAAGGAATGAAAAATATGAAAAAGAAAATAATCATATCAATCATAGTAATAGCAATAGTAATAATATCAGCAATATTTGTAGTAAACAAAATACAAGAAGAAAACAGAAAATATGAAATAGCACAAATTTCAGAATACAATTATTTTATACTAAAAGAAGACAACAAATATGGAGTAATAAATAAAAAAGGCGAAAAAATAATAGACGCAAAATATGATGACATAAAAATACCAAACCCAGAAAAGTCAGTATTTATATGTTATGAAGGAGATACAACAACAGTATTAAATGATAAAGGAGAAGAAATATATACACAATATCAAAATATCCAACCACTAAAATTAAAAAATGTACTAAGTGACTTAATGTATGAAAAAACCACATTAAAATATAGTAAAGATGACAAATACGGAATAATAGACATAGACGGAAAAAAAATAACAGACGCAATATATGATGACATAGACACACTTCAATTTAAAGAAGGGGAATTATTAGTAAAACAAGATGGAAAAGAAGGAATAATAAACATTAAAGGAACGACACTAGTAAAATCACAATATGATGGAATAGAAGCAGATAAATACTACGAAGAAAACACAGGATATAAAAAAGATGGATATATTACAAAAGAAACAACAGGAGAAGGATACAGATATGGTTATATAAATACAAAAGGGAAAAAAATATTAGAAAATAAATACAACGAATTATATAGAATAACAGATATAAACAGTGAAGATGCATATATAATATGTGCAGAAAATGGAAAATATGGATTATCAAAAAATGGAAAACAAATCATAAAAAATGATTATCAAGCATTGACATATAATGAAAGCAATAACACAATAACAGCACTTAGTGGAAAAAATTATGGAGTAATTTCAATAGAAGGAAAAGAAATAGTTCCATTTGGGTATAAACAAATAGATATATCTGGAGAATACATATATGGAACAACTGCAGATGGAACTACAAAAGTATTTGATTCCAAAGGAAATGAAGCAAATATTGAATCAAGTACTGCGATTGTAAATGTAAAAAACACAGACTATAAAATATATATTAATACAACAAAAGACAAAACAAACTACAAAATATATAAAGACGGCAAAGAATTAACCAAAAAAGAATATACATATATGGAATATTTATATGACAATTATTTTATAGCATGTGATTCCAACGGAAAACTTGGTGTAATAGATGATGGTGAAAATATTAAAATAAAATTTGATTATAATTCAATTCAAAAAATTGAAGGTATGAATTTATTACAAACAATAAAAAATGAAAACAACGAAATAGACATATACACACAAGATTTAAAAGAAATTGTGGCATTATCAAATTCAAGCATTGAACAGTACAAAGAATATGTAAAAATATATAATGATGATGAAGTAAAATATATTACAAAAGATGGTAAGGAAGTAAAAAATACAGAATTACTAAAAAATAATAAAATTTTTGCAATAAGAAACGGAAAAAAATGGGGATTTGCAGATGCAAACGGAAATATAGTAGTAGAATGCAAATATGATGATGTAACAGAGGTAAATGATTATGGATTTGCTGGAATAAAAATTAACAATGAATGGGGAATTATAAATAGTGAAGGAAAAATTATTGTAGATCCAAAATATAAGATAAATGAAAATAATCCAACATTTATTGGGGAATATTATAAAGTAACATATGGAAGTGGAGAAAACTACTATACCAAATAGGAAACAAATCTAAAAATTTTCAATTTTCAGTAAATAAGTCTTGCTTATTAGACAAGGAAGTTTAATAAGTAAGGCTTATTTTTATGTTCAAAATATGAAATAGAATGAGTAACAAAAATAAGTTTAGAATCATAAAAAATAGTAAATAATAAGAGTACTGCTAAAATAAAAAATACATAAAAAGTATGAAAGGAAATGTGATAAAATGAAATTAGGTTTAGCATTATCAGGGGGTGGAATAAGGGGAATAGCACATGCAGGAGTCCTAAAAGCGTTAGAAGAAAATAATATAAAAATAGATGCAATAGGAGGTACAAGTTCAGGAAGCATAATAGCCACATTATATGCAATGGGATATTCGCCATATTATATTTACATACTGTTTAAAAGATATGCAAAAGATTTAGTAAATAGAAATTCAATATCAAAAGTAACGAATATAGGAAGTTTTATGGCAAATAAAAAATTGAATTTTCAAGGTTTTTATTCTGGCGAAGAAATAGAAAAATGTTTTAATAATATCGCTTCACGAAAGGGGATAAAGAAAATATCAGATATAAAAATGCCGATTGTAATTCCAACAGTAGATGTACAAAATTCAAGAAAATATATAATTACAAATAATATACCAGAAAAAACTTGTCCAAATACAGAATATATAAATAGTATCGAAATAGGAAAAGCAATTAGGGCAAGTAGTAGTTTCCCGGTTGTTTTTTGTCCATGCGAATATAATGAACATAAATTCCTAGATGGAGGAATTTTAGACAATTTTCCAACAATTGAGGTTAGACATCAAGGGGTTGAAAAGGTTCTGACAATAAATTTTAAAGCGGATGATATTGAAGAAAATAGCAATATTATGGATATTGTTATGAGAACTATTGATATTATGGGAAATAAAATATCAGAGGAAAATATCAGTAATAGTGATATGGTTTTAACTATTCAAACTGATAAAACAGGTTTGTTGGAAACTGAAAAAATGGATGCTTGTTATAAATATGGATACAGGCAGACTATTAATCAAATTGATAAAATTAAGAATATGATAAATGATAATTAATATAGTATCTCATAATTAATAATTCGTAATATAAAATTCCAGAAGTATCAAATATAATAAAATTGAATATAATATACAAACTTATTATACAGAAAAGAGGAAAAGTTATGGAAGTCAGGTATTTTGATAATAGTGCGACAACAAGGATAAAAGAAGAAGTTCTAACCGAAATGTTCCCATATCTAAGCCGAGAATATGGAAATCCATCATCATTATATAGCATAGGAAGAAAATCAAAAAGAGCAATAGAAGAAGCCAGAAAAAGAGTGGCATCATTAATAAATTGCAAACCAGAAGAAATATATTTTACAAGTTGTGGTTCTGAAAGTGACAACACAGCATTAAAAGGAATAGCATATGCAAATCAAAACAAAGGAAAGCACATTATAACATCAAAAATTGAACATCCAGCAATATTACATAGTTGTCAAAATCTAGAGAACAAAGGCTTTGAAGTAACATATTTAGATGTGGATAAAGATGGATTTGTAAATTTAGAAACATTAGAACATTCAATTAGAACAGACACAATTTTGATAAGCGTAATGTTTGCAAATAACGAAATTGGAACAATAGAACCAATAGAAGAAATTGCAAAAATTGCACATAAAAATGGGATAATTTTTCATACAGATGCAGTTCAAGCATGTGGAAATATTCCGATAGATGTTCAAAAATTGGATATTGATATGCTTTCTTTATCTGGTCACAAAATATATGCACCAAAGGGAATAGGGGCATTATATGTAAAGAAGGAAATTGAATTTGAACGTTTTATGGATGGAGGACATCAAGAAAAAAATAAAAGGTCTGGAACAGAAAATGTTGCCGAAATAGTTGCACTAGGAAAAGCCTGCAAAATAGCAGAGAAGAACATGGAAAAATATCAAAATAAACTACAAAATTTAAGAAATTATTGTCTAGAAAAAATGAAAAAAAGTTTTCCCAATATCCATATAAATGGAACAATGGAAAAACGATTACCAGGAAATATAAATATTAGTTTTGAAGGACAAAATGCAACAGAAATATTGTATAAATTGGATGAGATGGGGATTTGTGCATCAGGAGGTTCGGCTTGCTCTTCAGGAGATAACAGTCCATCACATGTACTAACTGCAATTGGTTTGCCAAGTGAATTAGCAAAAGGTGCAATACGCTTTACATTTGGAGATTTTAACACCAAAGACGATGTAGATTATTTAGTAAAAATGTTAGAGAAAATTTTAAATTAAAAATTTTTTCTCGCAATTGCTGCAATTGCACATTTAATACCATCAACAGAAGCAGACATTATACCACCAGCATAACCAGCACCTTCACCACAAGGGTAAATTCCGCGGATATTAGAAACTAAATTTTCATCCCTTAAAATTCGTACAGGAGAAGAACTACGAGTTTCCATACCTGTTAAAATACTATCTGGATTTGCAAAACCATGTAATCTGGTATCAAAAAATTTAATACCATCTTTCAAAGTTGTTGAAACAAATTCAGGCATAATATCATTTAAATTAGATAAAGTAACACCAGGTTTATAAGATGGCTCAACTGTACCTATAAAGGTACTTTTTATATTTTTTTCAAAGTCTTCAAATCTTTGTATTGGTGCAAAATAATTTGAACCACCAAGGATAAAGGCCTTTTCTTCCAAATCTTTTTGAAAATCAATACCAGATAAAGGATTTTTGCAATCTTTAAAATCTTCTGGAGTTACATTAACCAAAACAGCAGAATTTGCATTTTTGCCATCACGAGCAAAGTAACTCATACCATTAGTTACAATAGTTTTTTCTTCACTTGAAGAAGGCATAACAGTACCACCTGGACACATGCAAAATGTATAACAAGAACGTCCAGAAGGAGCATGATATGCGAGTTTGTAATCAGCAGATGGTAATTTCAATTTAGTCAAAGTTCCATATTGAGCCTTATTTATTTCACTTTGTAAATGTTCAATTCTAACACCAACAGAAAAATTTTTTGGCTCTAACAACAGACCATTTTCATAAACTTTTTTAAATGTATCTCTTGAACTATGACCAATTGCAAGTATAACAACATTTGCATCGATTTTTTCTGTTGCATCAGTATCTAAATGATTTACAATAACTTTAGAAACAGAACTGTTAGTAGTTTCCAAATCAATAAATTTTGTATTAAATAAGAAAGTTCCACCTTGAGCAATAATATAATTTCTCATATTTTTAATAATATTTACTAAATTATCTGTACCAATATGTGGCTTGGTTAAATACAAAATTTGTTCAGGTGCACCAAATTTAACAAACTCTTCTAAAACAGTTCTACAATAAGGCGAATTTATACCAGATGTAAGCTTTCCATCGGAAAAAGTACCAGCACCACCTTCACCAAATTGTACATTAGAATTAGTGTTCAAAATACCATTATTTATAAAATTATCAACAGTTTTTTTACGATTTTCAACCTGTTCACCTTGTTCTATAACAATTGGCTTGTATCCATACTTAACAAAAGTCAAAGCAGCAAATAAACCACTTGGGCCTGCACCAACTATTACAGGTCTAACAGATTTATTTAAATTTAATTCAAATTGTGGTTGACTCAAATTTTTAATTAAGGAAATATCTTTATTTTTTAAGTATTTTTCCTCATTCTTTACACACATGTCAATAGAATATGTATAATGCACATCATCTTTTTTTCGTGCATCTATTGATTTTTTTGAAATGTGCCATTCAATAATATTTTCTTCTTTAATTTTATGTTTTTTAATTGCCGTTTGCAAAACTTCTTCGTCTGTTATGTCTTTATATATTTTTATATTACTTATTCTTATCATTTTTGTATCCTTTCAAATTTTTTTATATTCTAGGAAAGTTATCATAGTATGATAACTTTCTATAGAAGATAAATATGGCAGAAATTAGATTTTGTAGCAGTTTGTACTGCATACAAAATCTTAATTCTGGTTTCCTATATTATATAATTTTATTTTTATAAAGTAAAGGAGGTGTGTTTAACAAACACACCTCAATGAAATTTAATTTAGAGGAATCAGCATACCTGAATCATCGTAAACACAAATACCTGTGTCATATGCGATGCTCATTTCATATCCATTAGGAATATTAGCATTTAGCCCAACACTATTGGCAATGTTATCAAGTATTTCAAAATTTTTCTTGTATTGCCCAGGCTTATAACTTGAAAGTTCTATATGTGCATATTTTGAAACTGCATTATCAATTTTCATTGATAAAACTTTCCGAAATGCATCTAAAATGTTAGGTTCAACCCCAAAGTTATACTCCTCTATTTTTTCTGCCCACCAATTGGCAGCAGTTTCACCGTAATTTTTTCTCATAGATGTTTTTCCTCCTTAAACTAAAAATTACATTTATATGTTTCAACAAAGAGTATTATAACACAGAATCGTTTTAAAATCAACCTTATGTCAAATAAAATGGAAAAATAAGGGAATACGACGTTGCTATTTACTGAGCGTGAAATGTAACGGATATTTTATACTGCTACAAAAAGAAAAATAAATCTAAAAAATTATTGGAAATAAAAAATATAAATGATATAATATGGATGTAAATAATCAAAACATAAAATTTGTAGGTTGAGAAAGAGAGGAAAAATTATGAAAAAACAAATTATAATGGCTTCTGGAAACAAAGGAAAAATAAAAGAAGCACAAGAAATATTAGAAAATTATGAAATAATTCCAATGAATGAAATAGGAATAGAAATAGATGTAGAAGAAGACCAAAACACATTTGAAGGAAATGCAAGAAAAAAAGCAGAAACAATAGCAAAAAAACTAGAAGGTAAAATGTGTTTAGCAGATGACTCTGGAATTCAAATAGAATACTTAGATGGATTCCCTGGTGTATTCACAAAAAGATGGCATAAAGGAACTGACAGAGAAAGAAATGAAGCATTAATAGAAAAACTAAATGGAGTACCACATGAAAAAAGAAAAATAACATTTATAACAGCAATGGCACTTTCAGATGGTGAAAAAACTATCACATCAGTGGCAAATATTGATGGATATGTTGCTCAATGTCCAAAAGGAGAAAATGGTTTTGGATTTGACGAAATTTTTGAGTTAGAGGATGGGAGAACATTAGCAGAACTTTCTGCAGAAGAAAAAAATCAAATTAGTGCAAGAAAAAAAGCATTGGAATTATTAAAAGAGCAAGTATAATAAAAAATAAAATCTCATGATTAATTCATGGGATTTTTATTATACATATCAACTCTAACAGGTAGCTTTTTAGCTAATTTTGCAGTTTCTTCATTAAAAAGTAAATCAGGTTTTATGCGAAAAGATTTGGCAATAAAATCAATATTTTTACAAGTTAAATTTGCATTACCAGTTTCAATAACACTTATATAAGCCATTTTAAATTTAGTTTTATTAGCATACTGTTCTTGTGTCCATCTATTTTTATATCTATACCATTTAGTATTAAGTCCAACCAATTCCATAGAAGTCATAAAATCATCTCCATTCTTTTTATAAAAATATAATATAAAAATTAATTATATATAAATTATAAAGATAAAATTTATATAACTTAATACCATTAAAACTTATTAAGATTTATCTAAATAAAATTAAAAAAATGCTTGAAAAATAAAGTTTAATATGATAAAGTAAAATAAAAATAAGAAAGGAGAAGAACAATGATTGATTTAATTTTAATTATAATAATTATTGTAAGTTTAGCAAAACCAGATATTTTACTTTCTAAAAAAATGAAAGAAAAAGCAAATGAAGAACAAAAAAATATACTTACAAAAAACCTAAGAAAAATATATGCAATAATGGTTGCATTATTTGAATCACTTGCACTTATGAGATATAAAGAAACAGTTGGAATAATTTTAACAATTGTCTTTCTTATACTATTTTTTGTTATATCAGTGCCAGCAATTAAAGAAAATTCAAAAATAACAAAAGAACTAAATGGATAATTGAAATCATGCAAAAGAGGAGAAAAAGTATATGATTATGAAAAAAAATAAAATAGCATTAATATTATTAATAATGTTATTAATAGCATTAACACCACTAAAAATAATACAAGCACATAATGTAGAACTAGATCCAGAATCTTTAATATCATTACCAATGATGATATTAGGAGGAAGTGGAACCGTTACAATAAAAAATACAGTTACAGACTATACATTATACTTTCAAGCGGTAAAAATAGACAATTCAACATATTCTCAAATAAATCAAGTTGAGGCAGAAGGTAAAAACAAATTAGAGAAATTAAAAGAAGAATATAAAGCGTTAGAAACAGAAGTTAAGACACTAAAAGAAACATATAATACAGCATATGATGCATACGCTGAAGGATTAAAAAATACATCTCTAACTGAAACGGAAAAGGAAAAGTTAAAAACAGATTATGAAACAGCAAAAAATAATTATCAAGATAAAGTAAAAGAATATAATGATAAAGTTGATGAATATAACAACATAGCTACAGAGACAAATAATAAAATAAATGAATTAACACCTATGTATATTGAAAATGACTGGGTAAAAGCGACAGATAACAATATTTCAATAGATACAAAAGAATTTACTGGAAAACAACCTTATACAATATGGATAAAATTAGTAACAACAGAAGGGACATATTATGACGAAGGAATTTATACTGTAACAGGAACAAAAACGGAAGAAGATACCAAAAAAGAAGATGATGTAGTTGATGATTCAAAAAATAATGAAAATTCAAATAAAGAAGAAAAAAATAACTTAATAGAATTCCAAAATACAAATGATAACACAACTGCACAGGGAAAATTACCATTTACAGGGAAAAATAAGATTTATTTAATTAGTATAGTGTCTATAATTATTATAGCAATAATTTCTTATAATAAGTATTTTAAATATAAAGATGTCAAGTAATAATATTATCAAATTTATAAAATGTGATACAACGGAATAGCTGATGTATCGCATTTTTTGCGTTAAAATTCATATTTGAGATTGTGAATTGTAACTTTTTATATTGATATAATTAAAATAAAATTCAAAAAGGTATTGACAAACTAAAAGTTAGATAGTATAATCAAACAAAAGTTTGATAAAAACTACGAAGTTATATAAAAAGGAGAGAGAAACATAGAAACAAAAAATATATGTGAAATATACACAGATGCTAGTTTTGACAGTAATATAAATCTTGCGACATATGGAATAGTAATTATTCAAAATAGTAAAATAATAAAAACATTTTCAAAACAATGCAAGAAAAAAATAGAAAACTCAACAGAAAGTGAAATATTTGCTATATTTCAGGCAATGAACGTAATAGAAAGTAATTTAATAAAGCAAATTAATAACAAAAAAATTATGATAAAAACAGACTGTTCTGGAGCAAAGCAAATTCTGGAAAGTACTAATGGAAGAATATTCAAACAAGATATTGAATTATATAACAAAATAAAAGAAACATATAGAAGGATTTTAGTTAAAGCAAACACATATAATAAAGAATTTTCAGTACAATGGATTCCAAGAGACCAGAATAAGAAAGCACATAAATGTGCATATAAAGCATTACAAAATCTTAAAATGCAAGGATGTAATGCTATAATAACAGAGAAAAAAACACTTTTGAAAGTGTTAAAAAAATTTAAAACAAAGCAATGCAAAGTACTAATTTATTTATGTTTGATTGCAAATGAAAACAAAGAAGTTATAAGAACACAAAGGGATGTGGCAAAAGCATTAGGAGCTACAGCATCAAGTATTTGCATAATATATAAAGAACTTATTTCATTAAATATATTGAAAAAAATATGTAATGGAAAATATTTGTTAAATTTAAAGTGAGACTCAAAATGAGTATAGAATAAATTTTAAAAATATGGTAAAATTATTAAAAATATAAAAATTGAAAATAAAGGAATGATACAATGGAAGTAAACGAAACAATGTCAAAACAAATAACAGAAACAGCATATCTAACAACAGAAAACACAAAAAGATATAGACCAATACTAAGATACTTTTATGAACAATATGAAAGAATAAACTACATGCTATACAAAGAAGACGTATGGAATGAACTACAAGGCAAACCAAACTTTGAAAACTACACAATAGAAATGTGTAAAAATGACTTAGCAGGACTAGTAAATTTGTGAAACCTAACAGCATTGCAAGACACAAACAATGTATTGACAGTAGAAGAATTTAAACACAGAAAATATAGAAAACATAGAAAAAACATCATTAAGAAACGAAACTGAAGTATTAAGTTTATGGGAAAACTTAAACAACGACTTCAAAAGATTAAATCAAGATTACCAAAAAAAAATAGTGTAAATGCTATAATATAGTAAATAACTAAAGATGTAGGTTGTTATAATGGAAAACTGATTAAAAATTTAATTATAAAAAATCTAAAATTCACTTTTTACGTAAACAAAACATAAAATATAGCAAAAACGTAAAAAGGAGGAAGAAAAATGTCAAGTTACATAATAGAAGGAGGGCACAAACTAGAAGGCACAGTAAAAATATCAGGATCAAAAAACTCAGCACTACCAATAATAGCAGCAACAATATTAAATGCAGGCAAAACAACACTATACAATGTACCAAACATACAAGACACGCAGATGATGTATAAAATACTAGAAACATTAGGAGCAAAAATAGAAAAGAAAAACGGAAAAATAAAAATAGACACGTCAAAAATAGAAAAATTCGAAATACCGCCAGAACTAATGCACAAGATGCGTTCATCAGTAATACTAGCAGGAGCATTGATAGGACGATACCAAAAAGCAACATTCTCATATCCAGGAGGGTGTGATATAGGTTCAAGACCAATAGATTTACACCTAAAAAGTTTTGAAAAACTAGGAATACAAGTAAATCAAAACCATGGAAACATAGAATGCAATGCAGAAAAAATAAAAGGAGAGAAAATTGACTTAGATTTTCCAAGTGTGGGAGCAACAGAAAATGCAATACTAGCAAGCATATTAGCAGAAGGAACAACAATTATAACAAATGCAGCAAGAGAACCAGAAATAATAGACCTGCAAAATTTTTTGAATAAAATGGGAGCCAAAATAGTAGGAGCAGGAACAGACGAAATACAAATAGAAGGTGTAAAAAAACTAAAAGATATTAGTTATAACATAATGCCAGACAGAATAGAAACAGGGTCATTTCTATGTTTTGCGGCTGCAACGAAAGGAAATATAATATTAGAAAACGTAAATGCAACACATATTACTCCGATAATAAGTAAATTAGAAGAAGCGGAATGTAAAATAGAAACAAGTAAAAATAAAATTAAAATTATTGCACCTAAAAAACTAAAAGCAATAGATATAAAAACAATGCCATATCCAGGTTTTCCAACAGATATGCAATCAGTATTTGCATCAATGCTTACAATAGCAAAAGGAACCTCAATAATAGTAGAAAACATATTTGAAAATAGATATAAATACACACAAGAATTAAACAAAATGGGAGCAAAAATCACAGTAGAAGGAAAAAGTGCAATAATACGTGGAACACGAAAATTATATGGAGCAGATGTTAAAGCGACAGATTTAAGAGGAGGAGCAGCACTTGTATTAGCAGGTTTAATAGCCAAAGGAAAAACACAGGTGGATGATATAGAATATATTTTGAGAGGGTATGAGAAACTAGATTATAAATTGCAAAATTTAGGAGCAAATATTAACATAGAATAATTTCATTGGCTGTGAACTGCAACAATAAAAGTACATTTTGTGATTTTTTTGTAAAAACTATAGAAATATAGTTTTTTTTTTGATACAATACATAATAGGATTTTTGGAGGTGAAAAAATTGACCAAAGAACAAAAAAAACAAATAGATGATTTATATAATATGACAAATAAATTAACCAATGATATGACAACAAATATAATCAATAAAGATAAAGAAGAAAAGAAAAAAGCAAAAGAACGACAAAAGAGAATAAAACAAAGAAAAAAAACAGAAAAAGACAATAAAGACAAATTTGACTTTGACACAGAAACAGTAATAGGAATAACAAACAAAAACAATAGAAATAACAATAAAAATAGCAATAAAAACAAAACAACACAACCAAAAAAAATGACAAAAAAACAAGCAAAAATAGAAAGAAAGAAAAAGAAAATAAAAAAAATATTAAAATTGATAATATTAATAGCGCTAATAGCAGGAGGAACATGTTTTGCACTAATATCACCAATTTTTAATATAGAAAAAATTGAAGTGACAGGAAACAACAAAATACCTTCAGAAACAATAATAAGTTTATCACAATTAGAAAATGGTCAAAACATATTCAGATTCAATAAAAATAAAACAGTAGAAGAAATAAAAACAAATGCATATATAGAAAATGCAAAAATATCAAGAAAAATACCAAATAAAATAGAAATAAACATAGAAGAAAGAGAAGCAACATACAATGTTGAATTCTTAAATGGATATGCATACATAAATAATCAAGGGTATATTCTAGAAAAAACTGAACAAAAAATAGAAAAGCCAGTAATAAGAGGAATATCCACAGAACAAGAACAAATTGTGGAAGGAAACAGGCTAAATGACGATGACTTAGAAAAACTAGAAACAGTAATACAAATAATGAATATATGCAAAAGTTATGAATTAGATACAAAAGTATCAAGTATAGATGTAACAAGCAAAAACGATTATATATTAGAAATGGACGAAGAAAAAAAGACAGTACATTTAGGAAATGACTCAAACTTAAATAACAAAATGCTATATGTTCCAGCAATTATAACAGAAAATAAAGGAAAAGAAGGAACAATATATTTAAACGGCGACATAAACAACAACTTTAAACCACGATTTAGAGAAAAAGTTTAAAAATAAAGGAGCGATATAAATGACCAATAAGAAAGCAATTGCAACAGTCTTGGGAATTATGTGCTTTGCTTTAACTGCAGGAATATGCATACAAATAAAAACTGTAAAAAACACAAATTCAAAAGTAAGTCAAAATTATGAAGAAAACAACCTAAGAGCAGAAGTATTAAAATACAAAGAAAAATATGACAATATTTTAAAAGAAACAGAAAAAATAGATGCACAACTACAAGCACAAATAGATACTGCAACAACAAATAACTCGGAATTAGAAGAAGCAAAAAATCAAATAAACGATGGAAATAAAATGATAGGATTAACAGAAGTAACAGGATCAGGAATTATACTAACAATAGCAGATAGCGAAATAGACTCTAATTCAGTATTAGATGTAAGTGATTTATTAATACATGATTTAGATTTATTAAAAGTAATAAACGAATTAAAAAATGCAGGAGCAGAAGCAATATCAATAAATAATCAAAGAATAATTTTAACGACACCAATAATATGTGGTGGAAACACAATAAATATAAATGGAGAAAGGATTGGCTCACCATTTGAAATAAAAGCAATAGGCTCACCAGAAGCATTAGCAAATTTATCAAGACCAGGGGGATATCTAAGCAAACTAGAAAAAAGAGGCATAAAAGTTAGTACAATAAAAAAATCAAATTCAATAACAATCCCAAAATATACAGGAGTATTGAATTTTAAATATATAAGTAATAGTAATTAATTTTGCAAATCAAAAAATGGAGGGAAGCAAAATGAAAAAAGGCAAAATAACTGTATGTATAACAATAGCAATTGCGTGCTTTGCACTAGCAATAGTAATGTCAATGCAATTTAAAGTAGTAAAAGAAACAGACATAACATCAATAGAAACAATGAGAGAAGAAGAACTAAGAACTGAACTTGCCAATTGGAAAAAAATGTACAAAGAAGCCCAAGAACAATATGACGAGAAATCAGCCAAACTAGCGGAATACAAAGAAAAAGAACAATCAACAGAAGAATCCTCAAAATTAGTAGAAAAAGAACTAGAACAAACAAAAATGTATTTGGGGAAAACTGATGTAGAAGGGCAAGGAATAACAATAAAAATTCAAGAAAATACAAATCAGAACAATAATGGTGAAGAAGAAAGCGTAACACCAATTTCTGCAGAAGATTTGTTAGTAATTGTAGACTACCTAAAACTTGCAGGAGCAGAAGCAATATCAATAAATGACCAAAGAATAATAAGCACATCTGAGATTGTAGATATAGGAAGTAACTCTATAATATTTGTAAATCAACAAAGAGTGTTAGCACCATATACAATAAAAGCAATAGGAGATTCAACAAAACTAGAAAGCACATTACTAGGAAATGGCGGATATGTTGAAGAATTAAGAAATTATGGATTTCAAGTTGATATAACAAAAGGTAAAGTAAACATACAAAAATATAGCAAGGATATGACGCATAAATACATTAAATAAAATTAATAAAAAGGAATGATAAAAATGATTTTTTTAGTTATGATAATAGCATGTATTTTAGGAGTAGCCGTCGGACTAAATGCTCCAATAATATCATATACATACTCAAGTTACTTAGCAATAGCAATAATTGCAGCACTAGATTCAGTGTTTGGAGGAGTGGCATCAGTAATAAACAAAAAATTTGATATGAAAATATTTATTTCAGGATTTTTTGGAAATGCAGTTCTTGCAATATTATTAACAGTATTAGGAGAAAAACTAAATGTAGATATATATTTAGCAGCCATAGTAGTATTTGTAGGAAGAATGTTCAATAACCTAGGAATAATTAGAAGATATTATGTCGAAAAATGGACGGAAAAAGTAAAAAATAAATCTGAAAAAGTTGAAAAAAAAGATAAATAATATATTTAATAATAAATATTACAAAAACATTACAAAATTATTACAGAAATATAACAAATTCTATTGACATTTGAAAAAAAATGTAATATAAATACATCAAGAAATTTATAAAAAAAGATGGGGGAATTAACTTGGCTATAGGTGATATTATAGTTGGTGTAGACATAGGAACAACAAAAATAGCAACAGTAGTAGGAGAAGTCAACAATTTTGAACAAATAGAAACTATATGTAATACATCATATAAATGCAACGGATTAAAAAAAGGTAAAATAATAAACGAAGAAGAAATAAGTCTAAGTTTATCAAAAACTATAAAAGATGCCGAAGATGAAACTAATTTAAAAATAAATTCAGCATATGTAACAATTCCAGGAAAATATGTAACAATAGTACAAAATAGTATAACAAAAGACGCAAAGGATAAATATGCAGGAATATCAATAAGAGATGTACAAAATGCCATAATGCAAGTAAAAGACATTGAAATACCAGAAAACAAAACACTAATAGACATTGTGCCAGACAAAGTAATACTAGATAATGGAACAATAGTTACAGACCCTGTTGGAAGTTTAAGTTCTAAATTTACAATAAGTGCACAAATCATTTTAGCAGACAAAGAATATGTAAGACAACTAAATAGTATATTCAAAAAAGCAGGGCTAGAAATAGACGGAATAGTCCCAACAACACTAGCAGAAAGAAATTTAATATTAGATAAAAATGAATTACATGACAATATAGCTATAATAGATGTTGGAGCAGAAAACACAGACATAGGTGTGTTTGAAGGAACAACATATATGTATACAAACTCTATACCAGTTGGTGGAGAAAACATAACAAACGACATTGCACTAGTACTAAATATAGAAAAAGAAGAAGCGGACAAATTAAAAAGACAATATGGACTAGCACTAAAATCATTTATTGACAATGACAACGATATTATTTTAAATACATGTAAAGATAACAACAAAAATAAAATAATAAAAAGTTCAGAACTTATAGAAATAATAGAAGCAAGAATAGAAGATATGTTCCTAATAATTAATAAAGACTTAACAAATCAAGGAATAAAATCAAGAATAAACAATGTTGTACTAACAGGCCAAGGAATAGTAAATATAAGTAAAAGTGATGTCGCAGGAAAAATCAATTTAAATATTCCTGTAAAAATATCAACAGGAAGATTAATTGGAGCAACAAAGCCAACATATAGAACAGCATATGCACTAGTTAGATATATAGCTTCAAGACCATTTACAAAAACAGTATCAAGTAGTATAGATACACAATCAAATGAAAATATATTTAAAAACATATTAGAAAGAATAAAAGAATTCTTTTATAGTTAATATTTCATAGTTATTAATTTTAAAAATATAAATAAAACAAAGTTTTAAGGGAGGAAAAAACAAAATGATGGAATATGATGATAACAATGTAACAATGATGGATGGGACAGCAACAATAAAAGTAATCGGTGTTGGAGGAGCAGGAAACAACGCTGTAAATAGAATGATAGATGCAGGAATAAAAGGAGTTGACTTTATAGCAGTAAACACAGATAGACAAGCATTACAACAATCAAAAGCAAATACAAAAATTCAAATAGGAGAAAAAATAACAAGAGGATTAGGTGCAGGAGCAAACCCTGACATTGGTGCACAATCAGCAGAAGAAAGTAGATCAGAAGTAGCAGAAATATTAAGAGGAGCAGACATGGTATTCGTTACTGCCGGAATGGGTGGTGGAACAGGTACAGGAGCTGCACCAATAGTTGCATCAACAGCAAAAGAAATGGGAATATTAACAATAGGTGTTGTTACAAAACCATTTACATTTGAGGGAAAGAAAAGACTTTCACAAGCAGAAAGAGGAATTGAAAGCTTAAAAGGAAAAGTAGATACATTAGTTGTAATACCAAATGATAAATTATTACAAATAATAGATAGAAAAACATCAATAATAGAAGCATTCAAAATGGCAGATGATGTATTAAGACAAGGTGTACAAGGTATATCTGACTTAATAGCAGTACCAGGTTTAGTAAACTTAGACTTTGCCGATGTTAAAACAATAATGTTAAATCAAGGTATGGCACACATGGGTGTTGGTAGAGCATCTGGAGAAAACAGAGCAGAAGATGCTGCTAAAGAAGCAATCCAAAGTCCTTTACTAGAAACATCAATAGAAGGAGCAAAAGGAGTAATTATCAATATTACAGGTGGAGAAGACTTAGGATTACACGAAGTAAATACTGCAGCAGAATTAGTTCAACGCAGTGTAGACCCTGAAGCAAACATTATATTTGGTACAGTTACAGACCCAAGTATGCAAGACGAAATCCAAATAACAGTTATTGCAACAGGATTCGAAAAACCAGAAAACAACATCTCAAGTATAGGTGTTGACAATATAGTATCTAAAACATGGGAGAAAAAAATCAACTCAATACCATCTAGTTCAGATGTAAGTTCATCACAAAATGATTTAGATATTCCACCATTTTTAAGAAAAAATAGAAATAAATAATATGGCGTTTGGGATAGCTCTATTTGGAACACTGATTTCAAATGGGGTGCTAATAACAAATTGGAAAAATATATTTTTAAATAAATTAGAAAGAAATAATCGAAAACACTCGATTATTTCTTTTTTTCTACAATAAGAAAAGACAGACTTCGTAAAACAACTGTAGTACAATACATAAAGTAGGTGAGTAAAATGACAATTTATATAGATGTAATAATTGTAGAAAACCTAATAATGAATTATATAATCTTATATGCAACAGGAACAATATCAAAAGTCAAAATATCGTATTTAAGAATATTTTGTTCAAGTTTGATAGGAGCAATATATGCCATTACAGAATACACATTCAAATTAAACATATATTCAAACATTATAATTAAAACAATTTTATCAGTAATAATAATATATGTAGCATTTAATCCACAAAACATAAAAAAAATGTGCAAACAATTAATAATCTTTTACGTAACAACTTTCACCTTTGGAGGAATAGCAACATACTTAATATATGTACTAAAACCACAAAACATAATAATAAAAAATGGAATGTATGTAGGAACATATGTACTAAAAGTAATATTTATAGGAGCAATAATTGGAACAATTATATTATTTATAGCATTCAAACAAGTAAAAAGCAAAATAACAAAAAAAGACATGATATGTAAAATAAAAATAAAAATAAATGGAAAAGAAAAAACTTTAGATGCAATGGTTGATACCGGAAATATGCTAAAAGAACCAATAACAGGAACTCCAGTTGCAGTAGTAGAAAGAACATCATTATATGATTTATTACCAAAAGAAATCTTGAATAATACAGAATCAATATTAGGAGGTGATTTTAAAAATATACCAGAAGACATAAAAAGAGAATATATTCCAAAACTAAAAATCATACCATTTGCATCACTTGGAAAACAAAATGGAATGTTAGTAGGAATAAAACCAGAAAAAATAGAAATTATAAATGAACAAACAGAAGAAAATAAAAATGCAATAATAGGAATATATAACAAATCTTTAACTAAAAAAGGGGAATACAATGCACTCATAGGAATAGAGTTGTATTAGTTTAGGAGGATATAATGAATATTGTTGAATTTTTAAAAAATAGAATTGATAGCATAGGCACAATATGTGCTAAATATTTAAATGAAAACAATGAAATAGAATATTTGCCCATATTTTACATAGCGGGAAGCCAAACATTACCACCACCACTAGAACCTGCAGAAGAAGAAAAAATGATAAAAAAATTATCAGAAGAAAATAATTTAGAAACAAGACAAATATTGGTAGAAAGAAATTTAAGACTGGTTGTATACATAGCAAAAAAATTTGAAAATACAGGAATTGGTATTGAAGACTTGATATCAATAGGAACAATAGGCTTAATGAAAGGAGTAAATACATTTAATGCAGATAAAAATATAAAACTGGCAACATATGCATCAAGATGCATAGAAAACGAAATATTAATGTTTTTAAGAAAAAATAATAAAACAAAAGGAGAAATATCAATTGACGAACCATTAAACAAAGATTGTGACGGAAATGAACTTTTACTATCAGACATATTAGGTACAGACCCAGATATAACATCAAGAAATATAGAAGACGAGGTTGATAAGACACTTTTAAGAGCATCAATACTAAAATTAAATGAAAGAGAAAAAAACATAATGGAGATGAGATTTGGATTCAAAACAGGAAAAGAAAAAACACAAAAAGAAGTTGCAGATGAACTTCGGAATATCACAAAGTTATATCTCTAGATTAGAAAAGAAAATAATAAATAAAATGAAAAAAGACATAATGAGCAAAACAGGATAAAATGAAAAAAATAAGTCGTATTAACTAAACCTTTTTTGGAAATACTTACATTAAGTAATTTTAAAGGAGGTTTTTTATTTGTTTAATAAGGTAGAAATATGTGGAGTAAACACTAATAAATTACCACTACTATCAAATGAAGAAAAAAAAGAATTACTAATAAAGATAAAAAATGGTGACAAAGAAGCAAGGACAAAATTTATACAAGGAAATTTAAGACTGGTTTTAAGCGTAATACAAAGATTTTATGGGAGAGGAGAAAAAGCAGATGATTTATTTCAAGTAGGATGCATAGGACTGATAAAAGCAATAGATAATTTTGATATAAACCAAGACGTACAATTCAGCACTTATCGGAGTTCCTATGATAATACGGTGAGGTTAAAAGATACCTAAGAGATAATAATAGTATAAGAGTTAGCAGGTCTATAAGAGATTTAGCATACAAAGCAATGCAGTTTAAAGAAAAATATATAAGAGAAAACGGAAAAGAGCCTACTATAGATATAATTGCAAAGGAATTAGGCGTTGAAAGAGAACAAGTTGCATATAGTTTTGATGCAATACAAGATCCAGTTTCGTTGCAAGAACCTGTATATAATGATGGGGCAGAAAACATATATATAATGGATCAAGTAAAAGATTCTAAAAATACGGATGAATCATGGATAGAAAGTATGACAATTAAACAGATAATGAAAAAATTAAATGACAAAGAAAAAATGATAATAACTAAAAGATTTTTTGATGGAAGAACACAGATGGAAGTGGCAGATGAAATCGGAATATCTCAAGCACAGGTTTCAAGGCTTGAAAAAACAGCAATTGAACATATTAAAAGGTTATATAAATAAAATTTCTAAAACAGTATATATATTTTGAAGATTTCTATAATATAATATGTAGTATAATTAGTATTAAAATAATATTAGTAAGTTTGGAGGCTGAAAATGCAAGATAAAGGATTGGATTTTAAACACAAAGAAGTAGTTAATATTACAGATGGAAAGCGTTTGGGATATGTTCAAGATGTATGTGCTGATTTGGAAACAGGAGTAATAACATCTATAATTGTGCCTGGAAGTAATAAAATTATGAATATTTTTGCTTCTAATAATGATATTGTAATACCATGGAAAAATATAAAATGCATAGGAGATGACCTCATTTTAGTTGAAATTTGAATTGTTTTATCAGATGCTAAAAAATATTGAAAAAATTTCTCGATTTTTTTTAAAAAAAGTATTGACTTTGAATTATGAATATGCTATTATAAATAAGCACTTGGGAAGAACAGAAAATAGTTAAAAAATTAACAAAAAAATTTAAATTTTTTTTAAAAAAACTATTGACAAAATTCGACAAGATATGCTATTATAAATAAGTACTTTACAAGAAGAAAAAATAGAAGAAATTAACGAAAGAATTAGTAATAAAAAACAACAACGAATAGCAAATTAAATTACTAATTTTTATTTTGACAAAAAATAAAAAAACTTTCAAAAAAATTTCAAAAAACTCTTGACAAAGTAAAAAGATTTATAGTATAATCAAATACGTTCGTTACAGAAACGAACAAATAAAAAGTACATTGAAAAGTAAACAGTAAATCCTTTAGAGAATAAACCGAAGCGGTATGATTTTTAAACCTAAAAATCAGTACCGAAAAAGTAAAATTTT
>MNRS01000027.1 GCA_001916065.1 Clostridium sp. 28_17 | reverse complement strand
CAAGCAGTTAGCACAAACATCCCCTTTTATTTTAAAGAGTTACTTCAAAATAGTAACTCTTATTTAGTGTGAATTATTTGAAATTTTGTAATTTTTTATGTTATAATCATCTCTACAAATTACAAGTTATCGCACAAATTATAAGAATTCAATTTTACAAACAAAAAACGAGATTTTGTGGTGGTGGTCCCTTAATCCCGTTTTTATTATATATTAGGAAAGTTATGCAACTTTCCTAATATATAATATTACATTGCACAGAAAATTTAATTTCAATTTTTTTGAGTATGATAAAAAGTAGAGTTAAGGTTGCAAATTGAAAATTTTCAGATTTGTTCTTAAATTAACTCCTCAATAAATCAACCCAACTATAAATAATTTTCTTAGACATAGAAAACAATGTTATTTTATCAACATCACATGAAGCCACTAAATTAGTAGAAGAAAGTTCAGAGTCATCCAAAGAAAATACAACTTTGCCAATAACATCACCTTTTTTTATAGGGGCCTCAATATTGTCATTAATTTCAACAGTTTGTGTAACTTGATTTTCTTTGCCTTTTTCTATCAAGGTCCCTGCAGAATTTTCCAATATAGCTTCAACATGATCTTTAACACCTTTATTAACAGAAACAGTTTGAATTACATCGCCACTATTTCCAAAACTTTTAAAAGAAAATTTATTAAATCCGTAATCCAATAATTTTTGTGCTTCTGCAAATCTAACTTTTGTAGAAGGAGCCTTCATTATTACTGCAATTAGAGACAAATCGTCACGTGTAGCACTTGCAGATAAATTATATAAAGCAAGTGATGTTGAACCAGTTTTTAAGCCTGTGATGCCTTTATAAGTTTTTATTAATTTATTTGTATTTACAAGTTGTGATTTTCCATCCCTTAAACTATCCATCCAAATTGTTGTATATTTTGTAATATTAGGATGTTTGGTCAAAAGTTCTTTAGACATTAAAGCAATGTCGTAAGCAGATGTAACATGGCCATCTTCGTCTATTCCATGACAATTTTTAAATGTTGTATCATTCATTCCAAGTTTTCTGGCTTTGTCATTCATCATTTGAACAAATGCCTCTTCAGAACCTGCAATGTGTTCAGCCATTGCAACTACACAATCATTTGCGGAAACAACACATATTGCCTTTAACATTTCATCAACTGTTAAAGTTTCTCTGGGGTCAAGCCAAATTTGAGAACCACCCATAGAACGCGCATTTTCTGAACAACTTACTGTGTCTGTGTAAGATAAGTTTCCACTATCAATTTGTTCCATTATTAATAAAATACTCATTACTTTTGTAACAGAAGCGGGACGTAATTGTTCATGTGCGTTGTGAGAGTATAAAACCTGACCTGTTGATTGTTCAATTAATATGGCCGCTCCACTTTCTAAGTTTAAAGAGTTATTATCTACTACTTGTGAATTTGTTTCTACCGTGTTTGAGGTTGATATGTTATTGGAAGTTTCATTTGTAGAAATGGAATTGTTACCATTTGTATTTGAAGTGATAGAAGAGGAAACGGGCGATGTTTCCATATCTGTACTCCATATGTATGAACTTGTTGTATCATAACTTAATGATATTGGTGTTAAACACATTATGATTAATATAAATGTTGTTATTGTTTTTTTCACTTTTTTACCTCCGTTTTGTTTTTTGTATAAATATATGTTGTATTTATTTTTTTAGAATATAAAAATAATAATATGTTTTATAAAAGAATACATTTTGATAATAAAGAATATTTTGGGTTTTGTAAAACATAATTTGCAAAGTTATGTAAATTGTGCTATAATATAGGTAGCGTCAAAGGTGACGTTTGTAACTAATATAAAATATCCTTCAATTGAAGGTTGCACTTAAGAAAAGGAGAAAAATATGGAAACAACAAACCAAAAAACATTGACAGAAGACGAGAAGAAGGTCTTTAAAAATGAAGTGAAGAAGCGGATTAGAAAAATGCGCTTCACATTAGGTGCTAAAACTAGTACTGCCTTGGAATTTTTATTAATTCAAAAGGCTATCACGGGAAAAACCATAAAAGAATTGGCACCTGAGTGCCAAAGAGAGATGCACAAAAATAATCCAAGGTATATGGAAAGGGCAGGAGATAGATTTTTGGAAGAACTAGAAGATGACCTTGACGAGAATGCTGAAAGGGAAAAAAGACTCCCTAAAGAAATCTTTCATACTGGTTTTACAATAGAAAACCTTTATGAATATTTCTTATATGAGGTATTTCCATATAAAAAGGAAAAAAATTAAAAAAAGGAGAAAGAATGGAGCATTGCTCCATTTTTTCTTGACTTTTTTACAAAAAAATATTAATATAAATGTATAAAAAATAAAAGGATGTCGATAAAAATGTTAAATATAATAATGAGATTAATAATGATGATATTAATATTATTTGGAATAACACTAATATATGATGCGAGAATCATAACAAAAAAATTCTTTGGATTTGGAGACCAAAACGAAGGATCTGCAGGACTAAAAATAATAGGATTTATAATAGCAATAGTTGGCGGAATAGCAATGTATTTTTTATGTAGGTAAAAATATAAATCTCCCAAAAGTACTAAATCAAATAAAAGTAGAATAATGATTAAATAAGTACTAAAAACAAGGGGGACATTGCCATGAACAAGGAACGAAAAAAATTAATAGTATTAGAAGGAATAATTCTAATACTAATTTTATTTGTGATATTATCACAATGTAATTTACAAGGTGGACAAAAAAATCAAAATAATATAACAGAAAACAACATTCAAAATGTAGAAAATGCAAATGGTGAAGATTTGGCAAATGATAGTGCAAACACAGTAAATGACGAAATCATATCAAATAAATCTAGCACTGAAATTCCAATACTAACAGAAGAAGACGAGCAGACTGTTGAAGTCCAAGAAACAGAAGCAGAAGGTTTTGAAGAACAAGGAATAATAGCATATAATGGTGCAGAAAAAACTCCAAATGTTCAGTTAGGTGAATATTCTGGGCTAACATATTATTCGCAAATAGACAAAAGATGGAAAAATAAAATGTATTCAAGTGTAGGGAATACAGCACAAACAATAGGAACATCAGGATGCGGACCAACAGCCGCAGCAATGGTAGTATCTAGCATAAAAGGTAATATAACACCAGACCAGATGGCAGATTTATACATGAAATACGGATATCGTTCAGCAAACCAGGGAACATACTGGAGTGCATTTAAATGGACCGCTGATGTGTTTGATATTGGATATAGTGAATACTACAAATTAGACGACGCAATCGCCAAATTAAAAGACAATCATTATATAATAGCAAGTTGTAATCAAGGGCTATTTACATATGGAGGACATTTTGTTGTTTTAGTTGGACTTGAAGGAAATTATATAAAAATATATGATTCATACTTATATAATGGAAAATATGATGTCGCAAGTAGAAGAGGAAAAGCAATTGTAAAAGGAAATACAACATATGTATCACTTCAAGATTTTAGACAATATGCAAATTATAAAAAGTTTTTCTGTTTCAAAAATGATAGAACAAATGTAAATGAAAATAACAATCATTCATATAATGCGAATGTGGGAATATCAAAAGCAAATTATCAAGTAAAAATAATAGCAAATGGTGGTTTGAATATTAGAGCGGGAGCAAGTACATCATATCCAAGAGTTGGTGGATATGCTAAAGGAACAATCGTCACAATTTTGGCTGAATCAAATGGCTTTGGAAAAACGGATAGGGGATGGATATCTCTAAATTATACAAGTACAAATATTGGAAATAGTAGTGTAGTAGGAACTTCTGGACAAACAAAAAAATTGGCTAGGGCAAGCATTTTATATAGTAATTCAAATTTGACAGGCTATAGATATAATTATAAGACTAATACTACCGTAACGATTCTTGAAAATGTTTCTGCAAATGTTGATAAAGTAAGAGTTAATGTGACTGGAAGAGTTGCCTATATAAATACAAATAATTATTCAAGTGTTTCTGGAAGTTCAAATGTTGGAACGGTTAAAATAATAAAAAATTGTGTTTTGTATTCAAATTCTAATTTGACAGGTTATAGATATCAATATAAAGATAATACTTCTGTTGTTGTTTTGCAACATGTTAATTCTTATGTTGATAAGGTTAGAGTTAGAATGACGGGTAGAGTTGCGTATA
Organism: Clostridium sp. 28_17; assembly: GCA_001916065.1. Lineage (GTDB taxonomy): Bacteria > Bacillota > Clostridia > TANB77 > CAG-508 > CAG-269. The sequence continues at coordinate 47,274 of MNRS01000027.1, read as the reverse complement.
TAAATGTTGGTAATTATAAATAAAATGGTTTATGCATAAAATAGAATTTCTATTGGAGTATTTATTACATTATTTCTTATAAAAAAATAAAAAAACAGGGTATTAATTATACTCTGTTTTCTTACTTTGGTGCGGATGAAGGGACTCGAACCCCCACGCCGTTGGCACTGGTTCCTAAGACCAGCGCGTCTACCAGTTCCGCCACATCCGCATTTCGTATTAACAATACCTATAATAGCACATTTTATATTTCATTGTCAATAGTAAAATAATAAAAAATTAAAAAAATCGAAAAGTAAAATTTTATAAAAAAGTGCTTGACATATAAACATGTGTTTGATACAATGGGTCTAAATTCAAATAGAAGATTAGGAGATGATTAGAATGGATGAGAAAATTTATAGTAATCAAAGTTTCGAGGATATCAAACATATTGATGAAAATGGAATCGAATTCTGGTATGCAAGAGAACTACAAAAGGTATTAGATTATAAGGAATGGAGAAAATTTGAAAATGTAATTCAAAAAGCAATAATGGCTTGCAAAAATACTGGTATTAGTGAAGTTGACCATTTTGTCGGTGCCGACAAAATGGTGCAAATAGGTTCTGGAGCAGAAAGAAAACAAAAAGATTACAAACTAACACGTTATGCGTGCTATTTAATAGCACAAAATGGAGATAGTAGAAAAAAAGTAATTGCATTAGCACAAACATATTTTGCAATTCAAACAAGAAAACAAGAAATTAGTGAAAAAGAGTACAGTTTATTAACTGAAGACGAAAAAAGATTTTATCAAAGAAATTTAACAAGAAAAGGAAACTATTCACTTAATCAAACTGCAAAAAATGCAGGAGTTAAAAATTTTGATAAATTTCATAATTCTGGATATAAGGGATTATACAATGGAGAAACTGCAGATGATATTGCCAAAAGAAAAGGATTAAGATATAGAGAAGATATTTTAGACAATATGGGAAGTGAAGAACTTGCAGCGAATTTATTCCGTATTACGCAGACTGAATCAAAATTAAAAAGAGATAATATTTCTACAGAAAAAGAAGCAAATAAAACTCATTATAATATTGGAAAAAATATTAGAGAAGTAATTGCTAAAAATGGTGGAACTATGCCAGAAAATTTGCCAACACCCGAAAAAAGCCTAAAACAATTGGAAAAAGAAAGTAAGAAAAAATTATTGAAACAAAATGTTTAAAATAAATAAAAAATTACAAAAAAAGCAAATTTATGTTTGACATTTTTTTGTTTGTGTGATATTATGTACAAAAATGAGAAATGGAGTGAGTCAAATGCCAAGAAAAAGACCAGAATTAAATGTAAGAGAAAAAGCAATACTAAGATATATTGAAAAACAAATAATGAATGTAGGATATCCACCATCAGTAAGAGAAATAGGAAAAGCAGTTGGATTAAGTTCAACAGCAACAGTACATGGATATTTAGCAAGACTAGAAGATAAAGGATATATTAAAAAGCAAGATAAAAAAGGAAGAACACTAAGACTATTAAAAGGAACAGATGGAGAAGCAAAAAAAACATCAACAAAAGACTTTTACACACAAAAAGAATTAGTAGAAGTACCAGTTGTTGGAAAAATTACTGCAGGAATGCCTATTTTAGCAGTTGAAAATGTAACAGATACATTCCCAATTCCAATTGACTTTGTTGGAAATTCTGACTGTTTTATGCTTACAGTTAGAGGGGAAAGTATGATAGAGGCAGGAATTTTAGATGGTGATTACATATTAGTAAGAAAACAAAGCAATGCAAATAATGGTGAAATTGTTGTTGCATTAATAGAAGATGAAGCAACTGTAAAAACATTCTATAAAGAAACAGATCACATAAGATTACAACCTGAAAACAGTACAATGGACCCAATAATAGTTCCAAATTGTGAGATTTTGGGAAAAGTATGTGGAGTATTTAGAAAAATGTAGTGATTTAATTTGTAGAAAGGGAATAATCAATTTTTGATTAATGCTTTATAAAATTGATTATACAAGATGAGATGATAAAAAGAGTAATATTTGATATAGATAATACACTAATACCTTGGAAAAATGAATATTATAACGAAATATTTGAAGTGTTAAAAGAATTAAATACAGAATGTTCAAATGAAGATTTTAATAAAATTAAACAAGCCTTTGGAGAATATGAAAATGTATATTATTCATTCAATAAAGAAAATATGATAAATTATATAAATGAATATACAGGGAAAAAATATCCTAAAGAATTTATGGATAAAATTATTGAAAAATGGGCAAATTGCGTACCCGACAAAATAGAGGATTCAATTTTAGCAACACTTGAAGAATTGAGCAAGAAATATGAAATGGTTTGTTTAACAGATTGGTATAAAGAACAACAAATTAAAAGATTGAAAAAAACAAATATTTTAAAATATTTTCAAGATGTATATGTTGCAGAAAATACAAAAAGAAAACCATTTAAAGAAGCGTTTATGCAAGCAATTGGGAAAAATAAACCAGAAGAATGTATAATGATAGGAGATAGTTTTGCAAGGGATATAGAAGGAGCATTAAAAGCTGGACTTCAAGCAATTTATTATAATCCAAAAGAAACTGAGAAGATTAATAAAAGTTCATATTGTGAATTAGAAACTGAAGAAGGACAAAAACAAATTAAATATTATACTGTATCTAAAATAGATGAGATTTTGAATATTTTATAAAGCATATATTTATATTTTATAATTAATGTTCACAAAGAATTCACAAAAAAGATACAATAAAAATATTGACAAATGACACCGTGTCACTTATAATAATGACACAGTGTCATTTTATTTTTTGAAATAATTTATACAGACATGAACAAAAAATAGTTTGTTACTATAAGAGAAAAAGACAATAGTAAAAAATGATAATAAAAGGTGGTGAAAAAATGCCAAAAGAAACATTTGTAAAGTTGCCGGAAGAAAAAAAAGACAAAATAATAAAAGCAGCAAAAAAAGAATTTGCGCGAGTACCATTTGAACAGACATCAATAAAAAATATTGTAGAAGACGCAGATATTGCAAGAGGAAGTTTTTATCAATATTTTGAGAGTAAAGAGGATTTATTACGGGTATATTTTAAATATACATTTTAAAGAAATGAATGCACAAATGCAGGAAAAAGTTATAAAATCTAAAGGTGACATATTCAAAATTTTTATATCAATGTATGACTGTGTAGATAATAACCTGATAAAAAACGAAGATATGGAATTTTACAGAAAAATATTTGGAAATTTAAAAACAAGTGATGATGGTAAAATATTCAAAAAATTTGTAGAAGAAAGACCTAAAAAAATAAAGGACTTTTATGAGTATATTGATACTTCAAATTTAAGAGTAAATTCAAAAGAAGAATTTGAAATTGTAGAAAAAATCTTATTTACAGTAACTACGAAAGCAATTGTAATGAGATTTAAATATGATTCAAAAGAAGAAGCAAGAGAAAATTTCTTAAAACAAATTGAATATTTGAAATATGGAATTATGAGAGGAGAAAAGCATGTTTAAAGTATTAAAAAATTTAAAAGAATCATGGATATCAGTAATTACAATAGTACTATTATTAATAGTTCAAGCAGCAGGAGATTTAACATTACCAGACTACACATCAAAAATAGTCAATGTAGGTATCCAAAATGGTGGAATTGAAAATGTAGCACCAGAAGTAATAAGAAAATCAGAAATGGAAAATATGCTAATATTTACAGAGGGAGACGACAAAATTTTAGCATCATATGAAGAAATATCAAAAGATAATTTAGATAGTGCCGAATATGAAAAATTAGTAAAAAAATATCCAGCATTAGAAAATGAATCTTTATATAGAATTAAAAAAATAAGTAGCAGTGAACAAGATGAATTGGATTCCTTAATGGCTAAACCTCTAATGATGCTTAGTGTTACAAAGCAAATGCCAAAAGAACAACTAGACCAAATGTTAGAAACAGTAAATCAAAAACTGGATGATATGCAAGAAAGCATATTAGAACAAGCAGCAATACAAGAAGTTAAAAATGAATACAAAGCAATAGGAATGAATACAGACAGCATACAAAATCAATACATAATAATGGCAGGATTAAAAATGCTAGGAATATCATTAATAATTATGATATCTGCAATTTCAATTATGTGTTTATCTGCAAGAGTTGCAGCAAGACTAGCAAAAACATTAAGAGAAAAAGTATTCAAAAAGGTACTTAGATTTTCAAACAAAGAATTTTCAGAATATAGTACTGCATCTTTAATAACACGTTCAACAAATGATATTCAACAAATTCAAGGGTTGATAGCAATACTATTTAGAGTTCTTGTATATGCGCCAATTATAGGTATTGGAGGATTTTTAAGAGTATTAAATCAAAGTGATAACTCAATGGCATGGATAATAGGAGTAGCAATTGTAGCAATATTATTTGTAGTTGCAACATTATTTATAATTGCAATGCCAAGATTCAAAAAATTACAACAATTAATTGATAAACTAAACCTAGTTGCAAGAGAAATCTTAACAGGTTTACCAGTAATTAGAGCATTCAACACAGAGAAAAAAGAAGAAAAAAGATTTGATAAAGCAAATATGGATTTAACAAAAACTAACCTGTTTGTTAACAGAGCAATGAGTTTTATGATGCCAACATTAATGTTAATTATGAATGGAATCTCATTGTTAATCGTTTGGGTTGGAGCAAATGGAATTGATAATGGAACGATGCAAGTTGGAAATATGATGGCATTTATTCAATATACAATGCAAATTGTAATGAGTTTCTTAATGATATCAATGGTTTCAATAATGTTACCAAGAGCATCAGTATCTGCAAATCGTATAAATGAAATAATTGAAACAGAAGAAACAATAAAAGAAAGTAAAGAACCTAAAAAATTAAATCCAAACAAAAAAGGACTTGTTGAATTTAAAAATGTTTCATTTAGATATCCAGATAGCGACGAAGAGGTTTTAAGTGATATTTCATTTACTGCAGAACCAGGAAAAACAACTGCTATCATAGGAAGTACAGGTAGCGGAAAATCTACAATAGTTAATTTGATACCTAGATTTTACGATGTAACATCAGGAAATCTTTTAATAGATGGTGTTGACATTAAAGATATATCAAATAAAGATTTAAGAAAAATTATAGGATTCGTACCACAAAAAGGAATATTGTTCTCTGGAACAATAGAATCTAATATAAAATATGGAAATCCAAACATGTCTGACGAGCAAATGATTGAGGCGGCTCAAATAGCACAGGCAACCGAATTTATTGAATCAAAACCAGAAAAATATCAAGAACCAATTGCACAAGGCGGAAGTAATGTATCTGGTGGTCAAAAACAAAGATTATCAATTGCAAGAGCAATAGCAATTGACCCAGAAATATTAGTATTTGACGATAGTTTTTCTGCACTTGATTTCAAAACAGATAGTATTTTAAGAGCAGAACTTGCTAAAAAGACACAGGACAAAACAGTAATTATAGTAGCACAAAGAATTAATACAATTTTAAATGCTGACCAAATTATAGTATTAGAAGATGGAAAAGTTGTAGGAAAAGGAACACATGAAGAGTTAATCAAAACCAATGAAACATATAAACAAATTGCATTATCACAACTTTCAGCAAAAGAGTTAAACTTAGAAGATTCTAGTTTAAAAACTGAAAAAAATAAATTAATGGGAGAAGGAGGTAAAGAACATGAGTAATAATCAAACAACAAATAAACCTCCAAGAATGAGAGGACATGGACCAATGGGCGGTGGACCAGGAGGACGTGGCACAGTAGAAAAAGCAAAAGATGTAAAGGGAACAACAAAGAAGTTAGGTCAAAGATTATCAAGTTATAAAATAGCAATAATAATTGTAATGATATTTGCAATTGGAAGTACAATATTTAGTATTGTTGGACCAAAAATCTTAGGAAATGCAACAACAGAAATATATACAGGACTAATGAATAAAATAAACAGAACCGGTGGAATAGATTTTGCAAAAATAGGAAAAATTATTCTATTTGCATTAGGACTATATGGTGTAAGTGCACTATTTTCAATGATTCAAAGTTACATTATGGCAGGTGTTGCACAAAAAGTGACATATAAAATCAGAAATGAATTGACAGAAAAAATAAACAAATTGCCAATGAAATACTTTGATAAAAAGACAAATGGCGAAGTATTATCAATAATTTCAAATGATGTTGATACATTAAGCACAGGATTAAACCAAAGTATTACACAAATTATAACATCAATTTTCACCATTATAGGAATATTAGTAATGATGTTCTCAATTAGTTGGGAAATGACAATTGTAAGTCTATTGATATTACCAATATCAGGAGTAATACTAAAAAAAGTAATAGGAAAATCACAAAAATATTTCGTAAAGCAACAAGAATACTTAGGACATGTAAATGGTCAGGTTGAAGAAGTTTATAGTGGACACAATATTGTTAAAGTTTTTGGAAGAGAAGAACAAGCAATAAAAGATTTTGAAAATGAAAACGAAGAGTTGTATAAATCAGGATGGCGTTCACAATTCTTATCAGGTTTAATGTATCCATTAATGAACTTTGTAGGTAATGTTGGATATGTTGCAGTAGCAATTTTAGGTGGATATTTTGCAGTAAAAGGAAGAATCACAGTTGGTAATATCCAAAGTTTTATACAATATAACAAACAATTTACTCGGGCCAATAGGTCAAGTTGCACAAATATCAAGTACAATACAATCAATGATAGCAGCTGCTGAAAGGATATTTGAATTTTTAGAAGAGCCTGAAGAAGTTGAAGATATAAAAAATCCAGTATCAACAGAGGGTTTAAAAGGAAACATTGAATTTAAAAATGTTCATTTTGGATATGATCCAGAAAAAACAATAATAAATGACTTTAATGCAAAAGTTAAAGATGGCCAAAAAATTGCAATTGTTGGTCCAACAGGTGCTGGAAAAACAACAATGGTTAAATTATTAATGAGATTTTATGATGTAAATAGTGGCGAAATCTTATTAGATGGTCACAATATCAAAGATTTTAAACGTGGAGACCTTAGGAAAATGTTTGGGATGGTTCTTCAAGATACATGGCTATTTGGTGGAACTATAAAAGAAAATATTAAATATAGTATGCCAGATGCAACAGATTCTGATGTTATAAAAGCAGCTAAAGCAGCACATATACATCATTATATAAAAACATTATCAAAAGGATATGACGCCAAAATTAATGAAGAATCAACAAATATATCTGCAGGTCAAAAACAATTGCTAACAATTGCTAGAGTTATACTTGCAGACCCTAAAATATTGATTTTAGATGAGGCTACAAGTTCAATAGATACAAGAACTGAACAACAAATTCAAGCCGCTATGGATAATTTAATGGAAGGTAGAACAAGTTTTATTATTGCACATAGATTATCTACAATAAAAAATGCTGATTTAATTTTAGTTATGGACCACGGCGATATTGTTGAACAGGGTACACACGAGGAATTACTTGCAAAAGATGGTTTCTATGCAAAATTATATAATTCACAATTTGAAGATTGCAATGATGAAGTAGAATAATGTCATTTTGAGTGTCTTTATGGGGACGGTTCTATTTGGGACATTATTATAATAAAAAATGAAAATTTAATATTTAAAAGGCTATAATATTATAAGTACAAAAACTTATAAAAACTATAGCCTTTTAATTTTTTATTGAATTATTTTTCATATTCGTAGCTTGAACACATTGATTCATCAGCTTTTTGAGTATCACAATCTTGAATAGGCGATACTTGTATTTCGGCTAATTGACAACGATTTTCTAAGTTGTTATATTTACAACTTGTAACACTACAACATATTTTTTGATTCTTTTCCATGCCAAGACCTCCAATAAAAATAAAATGAATTTAAATTGAATTACAATTTATATTATTTTTTGAATCATAATCTATTTTTAAATTCTATATTAGTATGGATAAAAAAATAGAAATTATGCAAAATATAATTAATCATTAATGTAAAAATCATACATGGTATATTTAGTCACAATTATCATCAGAAGAACTTTCACAAATTGTTGGAGGCTCTTTAAAACACAAATACCAATTAATACCATTTTGATTTTCTTTAATAGAATTTTGCCTTTCTTGAAGTTCTTCAAAAGTTTTTGGGGCAGGAACAATAACAGGTTGCCCAGGCATCCAATTTGCAGCAGTAGAACCTTTACTGCAGTCAGCCATTTGAAGAGCTTGAACAGTTCTTATAATTTCAGGAACAAATCTACCCACATTTAAAGGATAAACAAAAATCGTTCTAACAATACCTTTATCATCAATTATGAAAACATTTCTAACAGTTTCTGTTGTACTTATATCATTAGAAATCATTCCATATTTTCTGGCAATTTGACCATTTCTATCTGCAACAATTGGAAATGGAAGTTGTATTCCGGTTTTACAATAAATATCATACATCCAAGCTAAATGAGATGGATTGCTATCGATACTTAATCCTAAAAGTTCAGTATTAATTTGTTGAAAATATGTATATGCTCGTGAAAATGCAATCATTTCTGTAGTACATACTGGTGTGAAATCTCCTGGATGGCTAAAAAATACTAACCATTTGCCTTTATAATCATTTAAAGTTCTTTGGCCAAAAGTTGTTATTGCTTCAAAATCTGGCGCTTTTTGTCCTATTTTAACATTTCCATTCATCATTAATTCATAATCCATAAAAAATAAACTCCTTTCTGTTTTTTTATATAATATTGAAAAAAAATAAAATGGTTACAAACAATGTGCTATTACAAAATTATATTAAAATTCATAAAACTTTTATAAAATAAAATAATTTTTTCATAAAAGAAAAATACATTTTTATAAAATATATTACACAAAAAGACAAAAAAATAGTATAATTTAAACCCTAAAAAGTAAAAAAAGGGGGATATTATAAATGAAACAATTAGAAACAAAAAGATACATATTAAGAAAACCAACTGAAAATGATGCAGAAATAATATATGAAAAATGGGGAACAGACAAAGAGAATATAGCCCAATACAAAGAGCATAAATTTTATAGAAATATAATAGAAACAAAAGCAATAATTAAATCAGTAATAAAAGAAAGCGAAGATGAAATTCTATTTTGGATAATAGAAGAAAAAGAAACAAAAAATATAATAGGATATATAAAATTACCAACTGGTGGAATAAAAGACAAAAAAAGGGAATTAGCATTTTACTTTTTAAATGGGTATAGAGAAGATGGTACGCCAGAAGAGGTATTAAAAGCTGTAATAGATTATATTTTTTCAAAAGAAAAATATGAAACAATAATAACAAAATTTTATGATAGAAACGAAAAAAACACAAAATTAACTCATAGCGTACTAACAAATGTTGGAATGGTAAGAGAAGGAATTTTAAGAAATAGATTAATAAATGATGAAGGAAAGAAAATAAATAAACATGTATATTCTATTTTAAAAGAAGAATGGAAAGCAACACGCAAACAATAATTTTATGAACTGTGAATAGTAACTAGGGGCTGTAAATTGTAACAATAAATCTTTTAAAATCTATTGACATATTAAAATTTTAGAAATAAAATAGCATTGAAAAATAATTGTTAATAAAACAGAAAAATTTGTTAACAATAAAAATGTTAGGAGGAATTAATATGGCATTAGTAACAACAAAAGAAATGTTTGAAAAATCAATGAAAGAAGGATATGCAATAGGAGCATTCAATGTAAACAACATGGAAATAATACAAGGAATCGTAGATGCAGCAGCAGAAGCAAATTCACCCGTAATATTACAAGTTTCATCAAGTGCAATAAAATATGCAAGAATAAATTATTTAATGAAAATGGTACAAGCAGCAGTAGAAGAGCATCCAAACATACCAATAGCAATACACTTGGATCATGGACCAGACTTTGAAACTGCAAAAATGTGCATTGACAATGGTTTCACATCTGTAATGATAGATGGATCAAAATATGATTTTGAAGAAAATGTTGCATTAACAAAGAAAGTTGTAGATTATGCACATGCACATGGAGTTCCAGTAGAAGCAGAACTTGGAAAATTAGCAGGAATCGAAGACGATGTAAACGTAGCAGCAAATGATGCAATGTACACAGACCCTGCACAAGCAGAAGAATTTGTTAAAAGAACAGGATGTGATTCTTTAGCAATTGCAATTGGTACAAGCCACGGAGCATACAAATTTAAAGGTGAAGCAAAATTAAGATTTGATATTTTAAAAGAAGTAAAGACAAGAATACCAAATACGCCAATAGTGCTACATGGTGCTTCAACAGTAATACCAGAATTAGTAAATATGTGTAATGAATTTGGTGGAGACATCCCAGGAGCAAAAGGTGTTCCAGATGAAATATTACACGAAGCAAGTATCTCTGGTGTTTCAAAAATAAATGTTGATACAGACTTAAGACTTGCTATGACAGCAGGAATTAGAAAAACATTTGTTGAAAATCCAAATGTTTTTGATCCTAGAAAATATTTAGGTGAAGCAAGAGAGATAATAAAAGAAACTGTAAAACATAAAATTGTTGATGTTTTCGGTTCTGAAAATAAAGCATAAAAAATTAGGGATTAGGGGGACGGGTCTCCAAATCCCTATTTTTTTAGTAATACAAGATTAATATATACTAATCTTTTTCTTAATTATAAAAAATAGGGATTTAGAGACCCGTCCCCCTAATCCCTAATTTTTTATGGAGTAACATTGAGAGTTTTGTTATTAGTATATATTACCATTCCAGGTTTTGCCCCAGAAGGCTTTTTTACAAATTTTACCTCGCAATAATCAACAGGAACATTAGAAGAATTACACGCCTTACTATGTTTAGCAGCAATTTTAGCAACTTTAATCAAAACATCATTACCAGGATAGGGCAAATTATTATCAATTTTTAAAATCGTATGACTACCATGGAAATCCTTAGTATGGAACCAAATATCACTTTTACTTGCAAATTTCAAAGTTAAATAATCATTTTCTTTATTATTTCTACCAACAAAAACAGTGTAACCATCAACAGTATATTTGATAGGGTTAAAAGAAACTGTCTTATTTTTTGTCAATTTAGATTTCTTTATTTTAGAAGACCTTTTATTATTTGTATTTAAAGAAGTTTTCTCTTTAAAAATATCATTTTCAGCAATTTCTTCATATATAGAGGCAATATCATCAATAGTCGAACAACTTTCTAACTCATAAACAACACTTTCAATATAATTGATTTCTTTAAGAGTATCAATCTTTTGCTCAGATACAACAACCAAAGCATTTTTTAATTTTGAATATTTTTTAAAAAATCTTTTGGCATTTATACTTGGAACAAAACGTTTATCAAGTTTGATTTTTATTAAATTATTGTTATCATAATAATTTTCAAGTTCAAGTTCTTCTACATTTTTGTTAGGAATTCTATATAAATTTGATGTTATAAGTTCACCATAAAGTCTATATTTGTCCATTCCATCACATTCTTTTAATTTTTCATCGATGTTATATAAACGCTTTTTATATTTTTTTAAAGTATCTAAGATTAACTTGAACATAGTATTTCTGTAATTTTTAAATTGTTCATTTGTTTCTTTGTTAAAATAAAAATCATCAACAAAAAAGTTTAAATTGAAAGGCTCAGCTGATGAATTTTTAGGGACTAAAAAGTAATCTTTTTTAATACCATCACTATTTTCAACAAATTCAAATGACAATTTGTCTGTTCCAATATTATTTACAACTTGATTTATATAATTGAAAATTTTTTCTAATTCATTTTTACTAATTTTACATGAAGAAGACTTTTGGATTTCTAATTTTTTTATTATAGCATTTATAAAGTTTTTAGAAATACCGTTGAATGTATTTGAAATAATAACTGGTAAATCTGAAAGAGTAATGCTATATATGTCAAAATTTTTGGCGTTTTCATTTTTGTTAGCACAATATATATTTAATTTTTGGATAAAATCTGCAACATTTTTTAATTCCAAAAAACTGTATTTATCAGATGTTGGAAAACTGTATTTTGTATGTGGTAATATATCTCTAAAATTTTCGTCCAATTCCTTAATGTGTCTTAAACTATCAATAATTATATTTGTGTCATCCAGCAAAATTATGTTGCTATGTTTTCCCATAAGTTCAATTACTAATTTTTTAGAAATAATATCATCTACATCATCAAAGCCTTCAAATTCTAAGATTATTAATCTTTCTAAATCAAAGGTTATAACATTTTTTAATTTTAAACCAATTAGATTTTTACGAAGTAACATACAAAAACTTGGTGCAATTTGAGGATTTGCACGAGGATGAGTTGTCAAATTTAGCCTACAATATTGAGCATCAATGCATATATTTAAAGCATAATTTAATCCGTTTTGATATATTCCTAAAACAATAGTGTTTTTATTTGGCTCAAAAACTTTATCAATTCTTGCTCCGACAAGCCTAGAAATTTCAGTTGATATTGCTTTTGTTACTATTCCATCAAATGCCATTTTAAAATCATTCCTTTTCAAAAAATTTTTTTCTTATTATACTAAATTTTTAAGCAATTTTCAACACTAACAAAAAGGAAAATATTTTAAAAATTTATTGACTTTATATTGGATTTTGTATATACTTGAAATATGAAATAAGACAAAAGAAAGAGGTAATGAAAATGAAAAAGAAAGAAAAAAGAATGCTACTAATATTACTAGTAATTTTAGTTATAGCAATAGTAATATTTGTAGTAAACAAAAATTTAAAGAAAGAAAACAACTCAAATGGAAATGAAAACACAACTCAACAAGAAAATACAGAAACAGAGGAATTTGTACAAGTTTTAGAAGATGGAACAAAATTGAATACAAGTACGGAATTAAATAAAGAAAAACAAGTAGGAAATTACAAATTTGAAAATATGCAATTAACAACACAAGATAATCAAACAGTATTATTAGCAGATGTTACAAATACAGGAAGTAGCAAAACAGATATACAGTTAGTAGATATAACATTATTAGACAAAGATGGAAAAGAAATAATAACAGTAGGTGGAATAATATCACAATTAGATCCAGGAGAAAAAACACAATTTAATACAAGCATGACACTAGATTATGCAAATACTTATGATTTTAAAATTACATTAAAATAAGTCACAAATAAGGCAGAAATTTCTGTCTTATTTTGCTCTTATATATTAGGAAAGTTATACAACTTTCTTAATATATAAAATTACATTGCACAGAAAATTTATTTCTCAAAAACCTTAAAAATCCTAAAATTAAAATCCAACAAAAAAACAAAAAAATATTGCTAAATCACCAAGAATAATGTTATAATAATCACATAAGAAAAAAATACAGGAGAAAAAGAAAATGGGGATAAGAAAATCATCAATAATATCATGGATAATAACAATAATCTTAATAATTGTAGCAATCAATTTATACCAAAAAACAAACTTTAACGAATACACAAGAAGCGAGCAAAATTTACACACATCAAAATTTGAAAGAGACAGTAAAGAAAAATACTCAAAAAGCAACAGTTACAAAATAGTATCAGAAAAAAACAATGATGCTGCATTTTATAAAAAAGTAAAAGTAGAAAAAAACAAACCATATAAAGTAACATGCATGGTAAAAACTGCAGATGTAAAATCAGAAGAAAACATCTCAGGAGTTGGAGCACAAATATCAGTAATAGGAACAACAGAAAAATCAGTATCAGTAACAGGAACAACAGAATGGCAAAAAATAGAAATGATATTTAATTCAAAAAACAGAGAAGAAGTAGAAATTGGATTTAGACTAGGTGGGTATCAAGGCAAATGCACAGGAACGGCATGGTTTAGTGACTTCACATTAGAAGAAGGTGCAACAAATCAAAGTAATAATTGGAAATTTGCATGTTTCATTTTTCAAAACACAGATGTTGTGTTAAATGGAAATGAAGTAAAACTATCAATGACAGATGACGACATTTCAGACATAAGAAGCACACTAAAGAGATTCCAAAGATCTGTAAGAACACTGTCAGAAAATAAAATGACTGCAGATTATGATACATATATCGTAAATGAACCAATTAAAAAATTATCTTATGACGAAGAATTTGGCTATTATGTAGCAGCAGAAGACATAGAAAATTCAATAAAAGACAGTATAAAGGAAAATGAATATGACCATATATTTGTAATAATAAGACTTGGAAACGATGAACACAAGGACGATATACAAATAAATGACTGGATAGGACTTGGATCTATGGATTACTATGGACTTGGATACTCAAATATAAGACTACCAAACTCATCAAAAAGTTATATGTATAAATACAATTCAAGAGTAAACACATTTCCGGAAGAAGTATTTTTACATGAATTTTTACACTCATTGGAAAGAAATGCACAAGAATATGGTTATACAATCCCGGCACTACATGACAATGAAAAATATGGATATAAAGACGAAAAGTTAATAGGACTTGAAAATTGGTATAAAGATTATATGAATTCAACAATAAAATCATCAAATGGATATGTTGGGCTACCACAAGAAATTTACACACTAAAACCAGCAAAATATTCTGATTTTGCACATCCATATAGTATTGATGAATTTCATGAACCACAAAACATAATAGAAGGAACAATTCAACTATTTAAAAACCTAGCGCATAATGCAAAAAATATTGGAAAAGCATTTAAAACGCCAACAAATAATTTGCAAGTAAATAATAGTACAAATTAAAAAAATAGTAAAAAACATTTGAGAAGGGACGAAATAAAAATGAAAGTATCAGATTTTAATTACAACTTACCAGAAGAACTAATAGCACAAGTACCACTAGAAAAAAGGGATGAATCAAGATTAATGGTTCTAAATAGAAAAAAACAAACAATAGAACATAAGGTGTTTAAGGATATAATTGATTACTTAGAACCAGGTGATTGCTTAGTTAGAAATAACACAAAAGTAATACCTGCAAGAATTTATGGTAGAAAAGAAACTGGAGCACACGTAGAATTTCTACTATTAAACAATATTGAAGGAGATATTTGGGAAAGCATCGTAAGACCGGGAAATAAACTACACGTTGGAACAAAAGTAATTTTTGGAGAGGGACTATTAGAAGCAGAAATATTAGATATAATGCCAGGTGGAACAAGAAAAGTGGAATTCCATTATAAAGGAATATTTAACGAAATATTAGATCAAATTGGACTAATGCCATTACCACCATATATCCACGAAGAACTAAAAGATAATGACAGATATCAAACAGTATATGCAAAATATGAAGGCTCTGCAGCGGCACCAACAGCAGGATTACACTTTACACCAGAATTATTAAAAAAGATAGAAGAAAAAGGCGTTAAAATTGCAAATGTAACATTACATGTTGGAATTGGAACATTTAGGCCAGTAAAAGAAGATGAAGTAGAAAAACACGAAATGCACTCAGAACATTATTATATAAAACAAGAAGACTGTGATAAAATAAATGAAACAAAAAAAGAAGGAAAAAGAGTAATATCAGTAGGAACAACATCATGTAGAGTACTAGAAACAATTGCAAATGAAAATACAGGAATGGTACAACCTACAGAGGGAGATACACAAATATTTATCTATCCAGGATATAAATTTAAATGTATAGATGGATTAATAACAAACTTCCATTTACCACAATCAACATTATTAATGTTGGTATCTGCTTTAGCAGGAAAAGATTATATTATGAAAGCATACAACGAAGCGGTTAAAGAAAAATATAGATTCTTTAGTTTTGGAGATGCAATGTTTATTAAATAAAAATCGGGATAAGGGGACGGGTCTTCAATCCCGAAAAATTTTTTCGGGATTGAAGACCCGTCCCCTTATCCCGATTTTTAGGAGGAGTAAATGAAACACGCAGTAACATACGAATTATTACACGAATGCAAACAATCTGGAGCAAGAAGAGGAGTAATACACACTCCACATGGTGACATACAAACACCAATCTTTATGCCAGTAGGAACACAAGCAACAGTAAAATCAATGACACCAGAAGAACTAAAAGAAGAAGTAAAAGCACAAATAATATTATCAAATACATATCATTTATACTTAAGACCAGGACAAGACATAGTAAAAGAAGCAGGAGGACTTCACAAATTTATGAATTGGGACAGACCAATTCTAACAGATAGTGGAGGGTTCCAAGTATTCAGTTTAGGAGATTTAAGAACAATTTCTGAAGAAGGAGTTTTATTTAAATCACACTTAGATGGAAGTAAACATATATTTACACCTGAATCTGTAATGAAAACAGAAGAAGATTTAGGAGCAGATATAATAATGGCATTTGACGAATGTTGTCCATACCCATCAACATATGAATATACAAAAAATTCAATGGAGAGAACAACAAGATGGGCAAAAAGATGTAAAGAAGCACATATAACTACAGATAAGCAAGCACTATTTGGAATTATCCAAGGTGGGTTTTATAAAGATTTAAGAGATAAAAGTTTAGAGGACCTAGCAGAACTTGATTTACCTGGGTATGCAATTGGAGGAATAAGTGTTGGAGAGCCAAAAGATGAATTCTTAGATATACTTTATTATACAACACCCAAAATGCCAAAAGATAAGCCAAGATATTTAATGGGAGTAGGGACACCAGATTATTTAATAGAAGCAGCAATAGCAGGTATAGATATGTGTGACTGTGTATTACCAACAAGAATTGCAAGAAATGGAACAGCATTAACATCACACGGAAAAGTTGTTGTAAGAAACGCAACATATGAAAGAGATTGGGGACCATTAGATCCAGAATGTGATTGCTATACTTGCAAGAATTACACAAGAGCATATATTAGACATTTAGTAAAAACAAATGAAATATTAGGAGTACGTTTATTATCAATTCATAACCTAAGGTTCTTGACTAAATTAATGGAAAGAGTTAGAATAGAAATAGAGAATGACAATCTCTTAACATTCAGAGATGAATTTTATAAAAAATATGGGTATATTCAATAATTTGAATCACTAATACTCAAGAAAAAGGAGAATTAAAAATGAATTTAATTGATGAAAGTGTTGATTATAAGAAAAAGGATAATTCGAAAAAGATAGCAAGAATAATTTTAATATTTATTGCTTTAATTATAATTGCTATTATCAGTGTACTAGGGGTACTTATGTATATAAAAAATAAAGAATTAAAATTATATATTGATGGAAATGTAAATGACAAAGTAAAAAATATGATGGAAGTGGATGAAGATGGAACCGTATATTTTCCAGTAAAAGACATTGCTTCATATCTAGGATATCAAAGTTATAACGGAGAATATACGGATAAATCTGAAGACGCGAACAAATGCTATGTACAAAATGATAATGAAATTGCTAACTTTGTATTAAATTCAAATAAAATTTATAAATTAGCATTAGAAAATAGTGATGGAAATTATAATTATTACTATGCAAATAAACCTGTAAAAGCAATAAATGGGAAATTATATATTTCATCAGATGCACTAGCAAATGCGTTTAACCTTTCATTTACATATGATACAGATAGCAACAGAGTGTATATTTATACAATGCCATATTTAATAGAATCTTATTCAGCAAAAGTACTAGATTATGGTTATGACTCAATTAGTGATAATTTTATTAATCAAAAAGCAGTTTTAAATAGTATGCTAGTTGTTACAAAAAATCAGGGAAAATCATATGCAGTAATTGACTTAAAAGGTAATGCAATAATAGAAGCCAAATATGACAATATTGAATATTTAGAAAACACAGGAGATTTTCTTGTAACAAGTAACAACAAAGTAGGAATAATATCATCAAAAAGAGAAACAAAAGTACAATTATTATATGATAGCCTAGAATTAGTAGATAGTGACTCAGGATTATTTATAGCAAAAAAAGACAATAAATATGGAATAATAGATTCTAAAGGAAATATCAAAGTTTATATAGAATATGATCAAATAGGAATTGATAATACAAAATTTGAAAAAAACAACATCAAAAACAAATACTTATTAGATAATGGAATGATTCCAGCAAAAAAAGATAAGTATTGGGGTGCATTTGATAAAAATGGTAAAACAGTATTAAATTTTGAATATGATAGTTTTGGATATACTGCAACAAGCAACAGGGAGGCAATAAACTTATTGATAATACCTGACTATAATTTGATGGTTGTTTGCCAAAATAAAAAATATGCTTTAGTTAGTTCAACAGGTGATATGGTAATTAGACCTGTTTTAGATGATGTATACATGACAATAAGTTCAGGTAAGAAATATTATTATATGAATGTTAGTGATAGAAAAATTGACATAATAGAGTTCTTGGATGAACAAAGCCCAAACATAACAAAAAACAGTTCAGATGAAACAAACAACAATACAACAAGCGAAAACAAATCAGAAGAAAATACATCAACAGAAACAAATAATTAAAAAATAGTTATTTTTATATAGAACATTGAATATACATATATATAGTAGACTAAAGAAACAAGGAGAGTATGTATGTTTAATGTAACTGTGTTAAAAATAAAAGATATAGTAAAATATCTTGTAGGAACAATAATATTAATTGGAATTATTGTATATACTACAAGATTTTTTGCATATAAACCAAATGAACAGAAAATAGAAAAGAAGCAAGAAAAAGTAAGTATTACTGAAATACTAAAAATAAGAAGTAATACATTAAAAAAATGTCTAAATAAAACAATACCAGTAATGGCAGAACTGGAAAAAGAGAAAGAATCAAAAAAAACAACAAATAACGAAAATAAAATATTTGAAAGTTTCCTTGAAACCGAAATTAGTAGTATAAAAGGAATGGAAGAAACAGAAAAAGAAAAAAATCAAACTGAGGATTCTAATGGAAGTGATAATAAAAAAAATACAAGCGATGAGAATAAAAGTGATAGTAATAATAGTATCACAGAAGATGAAAAAATAATTTTGGCAAGTAATAGTGGTATAAAAACTGAAGTGGTAACGCCAAATCCGATAGCAGAAAATGCAAATGTACAATATGGAAATGTAAAAATAAAAAATCAAACAACATATAATTTGACAGAAGATATACTAAATCCAAATATAAAAATTGACAATAAAAATATTTTAATATTTCATACACACAGTTGTGAAAGTTATACACCAAGTGAAAAATATCAATATTCACAAACAGGTAATTATAGAACAACAGATAAAAATTATTCAGTAATACGAGTGGGAAATGAATTAGAAAACTATCTTAAACAGTATAATATAAATGTAATACATGACACTTCGTACCATGATTATCCATCATATACAGGATCATATACACGTTCATTACAAACTGTAGAAAATATTTTGAAAACAAATCAGTCAGATATTATAATTGATTTACACAGAGATGCAGTTGGCTCAAGACCTGATTATGCACCAACTGTTAAAATAGGTGAAGATTATGCTGCACAAATTATGTTTGTTATTGGTACAAACGAAGGCGGCTTATGGCATCCGAATTGGCAACAAAATTTGAAGTTTGCCGTTAAGGTTCAGCAAAAGGCAGAGGAGATGTATCCTGGGTTGTTTAAACCGATTATGCTTACAAAGTCCAGATATAATCAACATACAGGAAAGTATGCTAATATTATGGAAATTGGTTCTACTGGGAATACTTTGGACCAGTGCTTGAATAGCATGAAGTATTTATCTGCAGTTTTAAATGAGATTTTGAAATAAAATTTTAGAGATTGAGGAATAGTAACACACCCTTCCTTAATCTCTAAAATTTTTTTAAAAGTGAGTCAATATTTTTTTTGAAAATGTCTTAAAACTTTTTTTAAAAGTGTTGACAAAGAAATTTCTAAAGCATATAATAAAATTACATATGAACAATTATTCATACAATCATATAAAATCAGTATTTAAGAGTTAGCAAAAATGGATGACAAAGAGAAAAAAATCAAATGAAAAGCGAGGAAAAAAACATGGAAGAAAATTTTTTAGAATGCAACGTATTACATGAAGAAACAGTAAAAAAAGTAAAACAAAAAATGCCAGAAGACGGCTTTATATATGACTTAGCAGAGTTATTTAAAGTATTTGCAGATTCAACAAGAATGAAAATAATATATGCTTTGCTAGAAGAAGAACTATGTGTGTGTGATATAGCAAATATTTGTGGAACAACACAATCAGCAATATCACATCAATTAAGACTACTAAAACAATCAAAATTAGTAAAATTCAGAAGAGAAGGGAAAACAATATTTTACAGTTTAGACGATGAACACATCGAGCAAATTGTAAAGAAAGGAAGTGAACATATTGAAGAGTTATAAATATACATTAGAGGGACTAGACTGTGCAGCATGTGCAAAAAAAGTAGAAGACGAAATAGCAAACACAGAAGGATATAAGGATGTAGTCGTAAATTTTTCAACATTAAAATTAACATTTAAAACGAACAAACCAAATCCAAAAAAGGAAATAACAAAATTAGTCCAAAAATTAGAGCCAGATGTAGAAGTTCTAGAAGATGGGGAAGAAAATCACGATAAAGAAGAACACAATGGAAATGATATAGCAAGAATTGTTGTGGGAATTGCAATATATTTAATAGCAATAATTGGAAAATTTAATACAACAGTAACAAGTGTTTTAACAATAATAGCATTTGCTATATTGCTATATAAAACTGCCAAAAAAGGATTTAAACAATTATTCAAAAATAAAGTATTAGACGAAAATATGCTAATTGTAGTATCAGCAATTGGAGCATATTTAGTTGGAAAAAACTCAGAAGGTCTAATGGTAATCACATTATATGAAATAGGAAAAATCTTAGAATCAAAAGCAGTTAATAAAACAAGAAAATCAATATCAGATTTAATGAATATAAAACCAGAATATGCAAATTTGAAGCAAGGTGAAGAATGGAAACAAGTAACACCAGACAAAGTGAAAATTAGTGATGTTATTCTTGTAAAAACAGGAGAAAAAATACCACTAGACGGTATTGTAATAAAAGGAAATGCTCAAATTGATAATTCTGCATTAACAGGTGAAAGTAAACTTTTAGAAGTAGCAGAAAATAGCAAAGTTCTATCAGGAAGTATAAACACAAATGGATTAATAGAAGTTAAAGTTGAGCAAACATACGAAAACAGTACAGTAAGCCAAATATTAAACTTGGTTGAAAATGCAACAGATAAAAAGGCAAAAACAGAGACATTTGTATCAAAAGCAGCAAAAATCTATACACCAGTTGTAATGGGGCTTGCATTATTAGTAGCAATATTCATGCCACTAATTATAGCAGGAGTTACTTACAAAGAAAGTATTTATAAAGCACTAATATTCTTAGTTATTTCATGTCCATGCTCAATAGCAATATCAGTTCCATTAAGTTATTTTTCAGGAATAGGTAAGGCATCTAAAAAGGGAATATTAATTAAAGGTAGTGATTATCTAGATGGAATAAAAGATATCAAAGAAATTATCTTTGATAAAACAGGAACAATCACAACAGGAAATTTTGCAGTATCAAAAATACAAGCAATTGATGCAAACTTTACAGAACAAGATGTTTTAAAATATTTTGCAATGGGTGAAAAAAATTCAAATCATCCAATAGCAAAATCAATATTAAAAAAATATGAAGAAGTATTTAGCCAGAATAGCAATATAATTATGAAAGATAATGAAGATAATCAAGCAAACAACTTTAAAATAGAGAATGTTGAGAATTTTGAAGAGGTTTCAGGAAAAGGAATTCAATATCAATATGAAGGAAAAACAATCAAAATAGGAAATGCAGAATTTACAAATGCAGACAAAGAAAATATTGTTGGAACAGTTCTATACCTAAATATAGACGGAAATGTTGTTGGAAAAATAATTTTAACAGATGAAATAAAACCAGCAACAAAAGAAACAATGGAAAAACTTCATAAATTAGGAATAAATACAAAGATGTTTACAGGTGACAAAAAAGAAATTGCAGAAAAAATTGCAAAAGAAGTTGGCATAAAAGCAGTAAAATCAGAAATGTTGCCACAAGATAAATACAATGAATTAGATACAATAATTGCAAAAAGAGATGAAAAACAAAAAGTTGCATTTGTTGGTGATGGAATAAATGATAGTCCAGTACTAGCAAGAGCAGATGTTGGAATTTCAATGGGGGGAATTGGATCAAGTTCAGCAATAGAGGCATCTGATGTTGTAATTATGACAGATGAACTTTCTAAAATTGTTGATGCAATTGAGGTTTCCAAAAAGACAAATAAAATTATTAAACAAAATTTAATTTTCTCGATAGGTGTTAAAGTATTAACTTTAGTTTTAAGTTTATTCGGAGTTGCTGATATGTGGCAAGCGGTTTTTGCTGATGTTGGTGTTACTTTAATTACAATATTTAATACACTTAGAATTTTGAAATAAAAAAGAATTCATATAATAAAATACAGAATAAAAAAGGGAAAAATAATCCTCAAAATATAAAAATAGAATTTTTGAAACAAAAATAGAACAAAAGTGGTTGACAAAAATCAAAAATACTTGTATAATTTTATAGTGCAAATAAAATCGATAAAATTTCAAATAGATATAAACAATATATCTTTAAGCAAGGGGGGAATAGAAATGGCACAACCAAAAAGAAGATGGTCTAAAGCAAGAACACATGCAAAAAGATCAACATGGAAAAAAGAAGAACCAAAATTTGCTACATGCCCAAATTGTCACGAACCAGTAATGCCACATAGAGTTTGCTCAAACTGTGGATATTATGACGGAAAACAAGTAGTAGTAAAAAAAGAAACTGAAAATGCATAATTATAGAAATAGCACTTTAATGTGCTATTTTTTGCGTTACAATTTTATGGGCTGTGAACTGTAACTTGCTCCTTAAAATTCTTAAAAAATTTTTGAGATTTTGTATACTTTTTTGTTTTAATGTGATATTATGTATAAAAATACAAAAGAAAGAGAGGGATAAACATGTTTGAAAAAATATTCAAAAGATCAAGTTGGACAGACATAGTAATATCACTAGTATTCATATTATTAGGAGTATTACTTGTAGCCAAACCAACTCAAACAGTAGGAGCAATATCTATAATATTGGGAGTACTATTTATTGCTATGGGGGCTCTAAAATTAATAGAATATTACACATCAAAAACAAAAGAAGACTGGTTATTAACAGTTGCACTTGTATCTGTAATATTTGGTATAATAGTTTTGTTTGCATCAGATTCAATATTAGCATTTTTTAGAGTAATATTAGGAATATGGATCATAGTAACAGGAATTATAGATTTACAAACAGTTTTAGTATGGAAACAAGTAAAATCACCATATTGGACTGTATCATTACTACTAACAATACTTATGATATTTGCAGGAATTGTTATACTAATAAATCAACAAATAGTATTAACAGCAGTTGGTGTAATCATCATAATTTATGGAATATTCGATATAATAGACAGAATAATATTTATGAAAAAAATTGATGATTATATGAAAGAATAAAAGGGAATACTGAAAATAAAGAGCATGTGGAAACCAATGCTAAATTAAAGGAGGAATTTTATTATGTCAGTAAAAGTAGCCATTAATGGATTTGGACGTATAGGACGTCTAGCATTTAGACAAATGTTTGGAGCAGAAGGATATGAAATCGTTGCAATCAACGACTTAACAAGTCCTAAAATGTTAGCTCATTTATTAAAATACGATTCAGCACAAGGAAGATATGAAAAGGCTGAAACAGTAGAAGCAGGAGAAGACTCAATAACAGTAGATGGAAAAACAATAAAAATATATTCAGAAAAAGACGCAGCAAATCTACCATGGGGAGAAATAGGAGTAGATGTAGTACTAGAATGTACAGGATTCTACACATCTAAAGATAAAGCACAAGCACATATCGTTGCAGGTGCTAAAAAGGTAGTTATATCTGCACCAGCAGGAAAAGATCTACCAACAGTAGTTTTTGGTGTAAATGAGAAAATATTAACACCAGAAGACAAAATAATATCAGCCGCATCATGTACAACAAACTGCTTAGCACCAATGGCTAAAGCATTAAATGATTATGCGCCAATTCAATCAGGAATAATGACAACAGTTCATGCTTACACTGGTGACCAAATGATATTAGATGGACCACACAGAAAAGGTGATTTAAGAAGAGCAAGAGCAGCAGCAGTTAACATTGTTCCAAATACAACAGGAGCGGCAAAAGCAATAGGATTGGTTATTCCAGAATTAAATGGAAAATTAATTGGGTCTGCACAAAGAGTTCCAGTACCAACAGGTTCAACTACAATATTAGTTGCAGTTGTTAAAGGAGAAAACATAACAGAAGAGTCAATAAATGCAGCAATGAAAGCTCAAAATAGTGAATCATTTGGATATACAGACGAATACTTAGTTTCTTCAGATGTTATAGGAATGAGATATGGTTCATTGTTTGACTCAACTCAAACTATGGTAACAGAAATTGGAAATGGATTATATCAAGTTCAAGTTGTTTCTTGGTATGACAATGAAAATTCATATACAAGTCAAATGGTTAGAACAATTAAATATTTTGCAGAATTAGGATAAAATTTAATGACAATAGGAAAGTTAAATGGCTTTCCTATTGTCATTTATTGTCGAATTTTGCGACCGATTTTTAAGATTTTTTTTGATAAAATATTTACAAATTTTCTATATTGTGATATACATAATATGGCTATATAGAATATAGTTTTTTAATTCAAATTTTTAATTCAAATTTTCGAATAGATTTCCATATATTAAAATTAATTTTACACATAATAGTGAACTAAAATTTTTTGTAAAACTTTTAAATAAATATTGACATTTTGGTTCTACAATATTATAATAATTTTACAATATGATTTTGAATATAAAAAATATTTTTATTTTAAAAATAGCTATTACTATATAGTTGAATTTTTGCAGAGAGGAGGAGTGTGAATGGAAGAAAAAATCTTAAATGAGCTTACTAATATTAATGGACAGCTTCAAACAATGAATCAAAGGTTTGATAAAGTGGATGAAAGGTTTGATGGAATAGATCAAAGACTAGATGGAATGGACCAAAGATTTGATGGAATAGATCAAAGACTAGATGGAATGGACCAAAGATTTGATGGAATAGATCAAAGACTAGATGGAATGGACCAAAGGTTTGATGGAATAGATCAAAGATTTGAGGAAGTTGACAAAAGCCTTGAAAACATGAATCAAAAAATTGATGACACAAAAGATGAAATTGTAACAACACTAAGAAAAGAATTAGATGACAGATTAACAATTACAGAAAATAAAATATGTGATGATGTATCTGATAATATTAAATCATTATGTGATTCTATTACAAGACTTGAAAATAATAAACATAATGAAATAATAGCATTATTAAAAATACATGAAAGTAGAGAAGCACGAAGAATGGAAATAATCAAGCAAGCATTTGCAGGCTAAATTAATTTTTTAAAAGTATTGCAAACAAAGCAATACTTTTAAAACAAGATATATTTAACTAATAAATAAATGTATACATCAATGGCTTGAATATAAAAATTATAAGATTAAATATAAAATAAAAGATGGGAGGAATAAAGATGAAAGAAGTAATAACAATAGAAGAATTTTTAGAAAGAATAAAAAAGTATTATAATGAGGAAATATATATAGAACTTGAAGGAGACATTAGGGGAGAAATAAAAACAAAATTAAATGAGGTTAAAATATATAGAAATGTTATACAAATAATATATGATAGAAGCAAAAGAAATTTTTTTGGAGAAAAATTAGAAATAAATATTTATAAAATAGAAAAAATCGAATCTGATGAAGATACAGAATTTTATATTTACTTGAAAGGGGGACAAAAAATTATAGTTTTTACAGATACTGATGTTTGGGGAAATTATGTTATATCTAATTTCATAAATTGTACAAAGCATGCATTTGCGTATTAGAAAATAAAATATTATAATAATGTGAACTGTAACATCGATTGTAACAAATTTCCAAAAATTTCTTCAAACCCCTTGATAAATCCCCAAAAATATAGTATACTATTCAAGGTAAACCTTTTACTTAGCTTTTAAAGCAAAGCACCAACGCTAAAAGCTCAGTTAAAGGAGATAAGAAAAATAGGAGGTGTAAAAAATGACAAAAGAAAGAAAACAAGAAATCATTAACACATATAAAAGAGAAGAAAAAGACACTGGTTCACCAGAAGTACAAATTGCTCTTTTAACAGAAAGAATTAATGAATTAACAGAACACTTAAAAGTACATGTTAAAGACAATCACTCAAGAAGAGGATTATTAAAAATGGTAGGTAAAAGAAGAAACTTATTAAACTACCTAGCAAAAAAAGATGTACAAAGATACAGAGACATCGTTGAAAAATTAGGATTAAGAAAATAATTTCATACAGGAGCCTATGCAAAACAAAAGATTTAGCATAGGCTTTTTGTGGAAAATTAAAAGAGACCGGAATTTAGGTAAGTAGCTTGTATAATGTACTGGAAAGGCCCAGAATACTAGAAATGAAATCCAGAATATTATAGAGGTTACAATCTAAATGCGGTTCAAAAAAAATATGGTGCCAACATAGCAAAACCGTCTAAAAAATTAATAAAAGAAGGAAATTTGTATACAGGCATTGAAATCCATCAATTCCTAGAAGGAGGAAAATATAATGTTTGAATTTATTAAAAAATGGTGCAAAAAAGAAGAAAAAGGAGAGAAAAATAGTATGTTTAAAGTATACGAAACAGAATTAGCAGGAAGAAAACTAACAATAGAAACAGGAAAATTTGCAGGACTAGCAAATGGAAGTGTAACAGTAAGATATGGGGACACAGTTGTAATGGTAAACGTTACAGCATCAAAAGAACCAAGAGATGGAATAGATTTTTTTCCACTATCAGTAGATTATGAAGAAAAATTATATTCAGTTGGAAAAATACCAGGTTCATTCCAAAAAAGAGAAGGAAAACCAAGTGACAAAGCAATATTAACATCAAGAGCAATAGACAGACCACTAAGACCACTATTCCCAAAAGACTTCAGAAACGATGTAGTTGTTGTTGCAACAGTTCTTTCAGTAGAACAAGACAACTCACCAGAAGTAGCAGCAATGATAGGTGCATCAGCAGCACTATCAATCTCTGATATCCCATTTGGTGGACCAACAGCAGCAGTAAACGTTGGATTAGTTGACGGTAAAATAGTTATAAACCCAACAGAAGAACAAAGAAAAGTATCTGACTTAACATTAACAGTAGCAGGAACAGAAGAAAAAATAGCTATGATAGAAGCAGGAGCAAACGAAGTTCCAGATGATGTTATGTTAGAAGCAATTAAAGAAGGTCATAAAGAAATCAAAAAGATTTGTAAATTCATTGAAAAAATGAAAGAAGAAATCGGAAAACCAAAATTTGAATACAAATCATTTGCAGTTGACCATGATGTATATGAATTTATAGAAGCAAACTTTGCAGAAGATGTAAAACAAGCACTTCAAGAAGCAGACAAAGAAACAAGAGACAACAATGTAGCAGCAGTATCTGACAAAATAGCAATAGCATATGCTGAAAAATTTGGAGAAGAAGCTGCAGAAGAACACAAAGCTGACATTGGAGAAGCAATTTACAAATTAGAGAAAAAGACAGTAAGAGACATGATATTCTATGAACATAAAAGAGTTGATGGCAGAGCAATAGACGAAATCAGACCATTATCATGTGAAATAGACTTATTACCACGTGTACACGGAAGTGCATTATTTACAAGAGGTCAAACACAAGTACTTTCAGTTACAACATTAGGAATGATAAGTGAAGAACAAACATTAGATGGAATTGATACAGAAGAATCAAAAAGATATATGCATCAATACAACTTCCCAAGTTACAGCGTAGGTGAAGCAAGACCACCAAGAGGACCAGGAAGAAGAGAACCTTCAAAAGAAGAATTCCCATATGCAATAAGAGTTGTATCAGAAGTATTATCATCAAATGGTTCAACATCACAAGCAAGTATATGTGGAAGTACATTATCATTAATGGCAGCAGGTGTACCAATTAAGAGACCAGTTGCAGGTATATCAACAGGACTTGTAACAAATCCTAATGACGAAAATGACTATGTAATGTTAACAGATATCCAAGGACTAGAAGATTTCTTCGGAGATATGGACTTCAAAGTAGGTGGAACAGAAAAAGGAATAACAGCAATCCAAGTTGACATCAAAGTTGACGGATTATCATACAAAATTATTGAAGAAGCATTTGCCAGAACAAGAGCCGCTAGAAAACATATCTTAGAAGATGTAATGGCACCAGTAATTTCAGAGCCAAGAAAAGAAATATCAAAATATGCACCAAGAATAGTATCAACAAAAATAAAAGTTGAAAAAATCAAAGATGTAATCGGAAAAGGTGGAGAAACAATAAACAAAATAATTGATGCAACAGGTGTTAAAATTGACATCGAAGAAGATGGACAAGTAATGATTTACTCAAATGATTCTGAAAAAGCAAACGAAGCATTAGATATGATAGAAGACATTGTCAGAGATGTAGAAGTTGGTGGAATTTATCTTGGAACAGTTACAAGAATAATGAACTTTGGAGCATTTGTTGATTTAGGTGTTGCAGGAAAAGAAGGATTATTACATATTTCTAAAATTTCTAAAGAGAGAATTAAGAAAATAGAAGATGTTCTTCATGTTGGAGATAAAGTAACTGTAAAAGTAACAGATATAGACGACCAAGGAAGAGTAAATTTAACAGCCATTTTATCTAATGATAAAGAAGAAAAAGATGAAGAATAATAAATATAAATAGAGATGAGAATTTAATTCTTGTCTCTTTTTGCATAATAAAGATAATTTTTTTTTGTTATAATGTTATAAGTTACAGTTTAGAAACCTATAAACAATAATTTTACGGGTTGTGAACTGTATCTCAGTTACAATTCTAGCCTTAAAAATATTAAAAATGCTCTTGACTTAAGTTAAAAAAAATGGTATAAATATTAATGTAATTTATGTGGCCCCTTGGTCAAGCGGTTAAGACGCCACCCTCTCAAGGTGGAATCATGGGTTCGATTCCCGTAGGGGTCACCAACAAAATAATTTAAAAGGGAGTAGCTTTTAATTACTAGTCAACAGTCGCGATAAGAAATTATCTGGCTAGTAAACTTAAAAAAATAAGTAAGTGAGACTTTTAAAAGAAATTTTAGCATAAAAGGTTATGTATAAGATTTCTTTTAAAAGTCTCATTTCTTATATATGCATAAATATAACAAAATTGGTAAAAAATAGGGATAAGGGGACGGGTCTTCAATCCCGAAAAAAATAGGGATTAAAAGACCCGTCCCTCAATCCCGAAATTTGGAGGTAGTAATATGGAGAAGAAAAACTGGTTTAACAAAGAAGTAGAAGAAATCGAAAAAGAGTTGGAAACACACAGAGAAAAAGGACTAAAAGAAGACCAAATTGCAAAAATAAGAGAGAAAAAAGGATACAATGAACTACAAGCAGGTAAAAAGAAAACAATATTGCAAAGATTTTTAGACCAATTTAAAGACTTTTCAATCATAGTATTAATAATTGCTGCAATTGTATCAGGCGTAGTTGGAATACAACAAGGAGAGGGAATGACTGATACAATAATAATTTTAATAGTTGTTCTTGTAAATGCAATAATAGGAGTAGCACAAGAAAGCAAGGCCGAAAAATCATTAGAGGCTTTACAAAAATTAAGTGACCATGCATCAAAAGTTGTAAGAAATGGGAAACTACAAGTTATTCCTGCAAAAGAACTAGTACCAGGTGATTTAGTAATTCTTGATACAGGTGATTATATTCCTGCAGACTTGAGAATTGTAGAAGAAGCAAATTTGAAATCACAAGAAAGTTCATTAACGGGAGAATCTGTACCAGTTGAAAAAACTTCTGAAATTATTGAAGAGGCAGAAATCGGTATTGGTGATAGAAAAAATATGTTATTTTCTTCAAGTTTAGTAACATATGGTAGAGGAAAAGGAATTGTTGTAGAAACAGGAATGACAACAGAGGTTGGAAAAATAGCTGGAATGATAAATTCAACAGAAAAACAAGAAACACCTTTACAACAAAAATTAAACAAATTAGGAAAAACATTGGGAATTGCAGCATTAATAATTTGTGTAGTAATATTTGTAGTTGGTTTAATACAAGGAAAAGAGCCAATTCAAATGTTTATGACAGCAGTTTCATTGGCAGTTGCAGCAATACCAGAAGGGTTGGCAGCAGTATCAACAATTGTTTTAGCAATTGGTGTTCAAAAAATGGTAAAAAAGAATGCAATTGTTAAAAGACTACCTGCAGTTGAAACACTTGGAAGCAGTACAGTTATATGCTCAGATAAAACAGGAACATTAACACAAAACAAAATGACAGTAGAAAAAATTTACTGGAATGAAGCAATCAGAAACATGGACAATATACAAGAAGATGAAATTGATGAAGAATTAAAAAAAATAGTATATGCAAATATGCTATGTAATGACACAAAAATATCACAAGACGGAACTTTAACAGGTGACCCAACTGAAACAGCATTAGTTGATATGGCCTTTAAATTAAGTTTTGACCCAAGTTTATATGACAGAGCACCTAGAGTTCAAGAAATACCATTTGACTCAGACAGAAAATTAATGACGACTGTAAATGAATTGAATGGAAAATATATAGTGTTTACAAAAGGTGGAATAGATGAATTATTAAAAAGATGCTCAGCATATGAAATCAGTAATGAAATACATCAAAATATTGGTGAATATGTAAACAAAATTAGAGAAAAAAATGAAGAAATGGCAAAAGATGCTTTAAGAGTATTGGGATGTGCATACAAGGAAATTGACCATATTCCAACAAAAGAAGAAATGGCAACAATAGAGAATGACTTGATATTTATAGGAATGGTTGGTATGATAGACCCACCAAGAGAAGAAGCAAAAGTTGCAGTTGAAAAATGTAAAACAGCTGGAATAAAAGTTGTAATGATTACAGGTGACCATAAAATCACTGCAACAGCAATTGCTAAAAAATTGGGAATTCTTGAGGATGATGACGAAGCAATAACAGGTGCAGAACTTGAACAAATGACAGATGAAGAATTAATACAAAATGTTAGAAAATATTCAGTTTATGCTAGGGTTTCTCCAGAACACAAAGTTAGAATTGTAAATGCATGGCAAAAAAATGGTGAAGTTGTTGCCATGACAGGTGATGGAGTTAATGACAGTCCTGCACTTAAAAAAGCAGATATTGGTTGTGCAATGGGAATTGTTGGAACTGATGTAGCAAAAGAAGCAGCAGATGTAATTTTAACAGATGACAACTTTGCAACAGTTGTATCAGCAGTAGAAGAAGGAAGAAGAATATATGACAATATTTTAAAAGTAATTCAATTCTTGCTTTCAAGCAATGTTGGAGAGATAATAGTACTATTTTTTGCAACATTATTAACACCATTATTTAGCAAATGGTTTGGAATAACAGACATCAATAGTTTGGAAATATTACTACCAATTCATATCTTATGGATAAATTTAGTAACAGACTCATTACCTGCATTAGCTTTAGCGTTTGACCCAGCAAATAAAGATATAATGGAGAGAAAACCAGTAAAACCAGGTAAAGGCGTATTCACAAAAGGAATGACATGGAGAGTTATATATCAAGGTATGATGATAGGTGGACTTACACTTGCTGCATTTATGATAGGGCTTGGAACAACAAAAACACCTATAAATGGTTTAACACTTGACCAGTCAAAAATAGAAGTTGGGCAAACTATGGCATTTGTAACTTTGGCACTTTCAGAATTAACACATGTATTTAATGTAAGGGATAATAGAAAATCAATATTTAAAACAGGAATATTTAATAATATGAAATTAATAGGAGCAGTTGTTGCGTCTGCATTGCTTGTATTTGTTATTTTATTAATTCCTGGTTTAAGAGAAATATTTAGTATTCCAGTTTTACCAACTGAAAATATTATTGAATTAGTATGTTTAGTTCTTGCTCCAATTGCTATTGTTGAGATATTTAAGATATTTAAAATTAATGGTGGAGAAGATTAAAGTTAAATTACAATAAAAAATCGTAAAAACGAGCAACACAAAAAATTAAAAAAACATTGACATTTTACCCAAAAACCAGTATAATAGTAATGTATTATTTTGAAAGGAAGTAAAATTATGCTAAAAAAATATTGGAAAAAGATAGGAATGTTAATACTAATAATCGCATGTGTTTTCAATGTTATGAATAAATTAGTGCATAAATTATCATTAAACAAAGAAATGCTGCAATCAGCACAATATGTATATAATGAAAAAAATACAAATACTCAAAAATAATACTTGAAAAATTTCAGATAATATGTTATTATAAAAAACAGTCATGTTATAAAAACGAAAAAGAGGTGAAATAGAAATGAAAGAAGGAATACATCCAGAATACAACCAAACAACAATCACATGTGCATGTGGAAACGTTTTAGAAGTTGGTTCAACAAAAAAAGATATAAAAGTAGACGTATGTTCAAAATGCCATCCATACTGGACAGGAAACTTAAGACAAGAAACAGTAGGTGGAAGAGCAGACAAATTCAAAAAGAAATATGGACTTGCATAAGTCAACAAAAGGTAGCAAAAGAGCTACTCTTTTTTTTATATTCTAGGAAAGTTATCATAGTATGATAACTTTCCGTAGAAGATAAATATGGCAGAAATTAGATTTTGTAGCAGTTTTCACTGCATACAAAATCTTAATTCTGGTTTTTTACCATTTTATCTTTACATTTTCAATAAAATAAATTAAAATAAAGAAAAAAATACCTAAAAGCAGATTAAAGGGAGGAACTCAAGATGGCAAATGTATGCGATTATGTAAAATGGAGAGGAGATATAACATTAGAACAATCAAAATTTAATGAAATAGACAACCTAATATTATCAAGATTTTCATACTTTCCATTTGACAAAATAATAGAAGAAAATGAAATAGTAACAATAAAAGAACTAAGCAAAAGATTCCAAAAGCAAGACGTAACAAAACTTCCAATTTTATGGAAAGATGATGTAGATTTATTTCCGTTAATAGGTGAATCAAAAAGATTTGGAGAATTATTAGCAACAAAATACATCAATAAAATAGATCCAGAACAAGAAAAACAATTTGCAGCAATAACAGTATTAATGCCAGATGACACAATATTCATATCATATAGAGGAACAGACAATACAATAGTAGGATGGAAAGAAGATCTAAATATGAGTTTTAAAAGTCATATAGCTTCACAATTATCAGCAAAAAAATATTTAGAAATGATAGCAAAAGAATATTCGGATAAAAAAATAAGAATAGGTGGACACTCAAAAGGTGGAAATATAGCAGTATATGCCGCAACATTTGTAAGCCAAGAAATAAAAGATAGAATAATCAATGTGTATAACAACGATGGACCTGGATTTTGTGATGATGTAATAGAAACACCAGAATATCATGAAATGATAAAAAAGGTTCATACATATATTCCACAGTCATCTGTTATAGGAAGACTAATGAACCATAGAGAAAAATATACAGTTGTAGAAAGTGTTCAAAAGGGAATAATGCAACACGATTTGTACAGTTGGCAGGTGCTTGGCACGAAATTTATTACATTAGAGGAAGTTACAAATGGAAGTGAATTTGTTGATAAAACAATTAAAGAATGGCTTGAAAATGTTGAACCTGAAAAAAGAGAGCAGGTAATAGATGTTGTTTTTGACATTTTAAATGCAACTGATGCTCAAACCATGAAAGAGATAAAAAACAATTGGTTTACAAGTGCCAGAACTATGATGGCCTCTTATAAAAATATAGATAACGAAACCAAAGATATGATTTGGAAAGCAGTTGGTGAATTACTTAAGAGTGCAAAAAATAATATTTTTGAAGATTTTCCTAAATTACCAGAAAAATCAAAATAAAGGAGCCCCATTTTGTGGCTCCTTTTTGACTACTCTGCATTATTAACAAGACGATTTATATCATCTACAGAACGTTTTGATAAAAATGCAATCATATTACATTATTTTAAAAATTTGCCAATAAAAACTTTTACCAAACTCTTGTTTTTGTTTTAAAATTATAGTATAATAAAAATATCCTTTTGAGGACATCAAAAATGGGGGAATAAAAATGAATGATAAAATAATAATAAAAGGCGCAAAAGAACATAACTTAAAAAACATAAATTTAGAAATACCAAGAGATAAAATGGTAGTAATAACAGGACTTTCAGGCTCTGGTAAATCTTCACTTGCATTTGACACATTATATGCAGAAGGACAAAGAAGATATGTAGAGAGTTTATCTTCATATGCAAGACAATTTTTGGGAATAATGGAAAAACCAGATGTTGAGTCAATTGAAGGACTATCACCTGCTATATCAATAGACCAAAAAACAACATCAAAAAATCCACGTTCAACAGTTGGAACAGTAACAGAAATATATGATTACATTCGTCTATTATATGCAAATATAGGTGTACCGTATTGTCCAAACTGTGGTAAAAAAATTGAAAAACAATCAATTGACCAAATTGTTGATAATATTATGGAATTAGAAGAAGGTACAAAAATACAAATTTTGGCACCAGTTGTAAGAAGTAGAAAAGGTGAATTTGTAAAGCAATTAGAGGGATATCAAAAAGATGGATTTGTAAGAGCAAGAATTGACGGCGAAGTTTATGATTTATCAGATGAAATAAAATTAGATAAAAATAAAAAACACGAAATTGAATTAGTTGTAGACAGATTAGTTGTAAAACCAGAAATAAGAAGTAGGCTTACAGAGTCTGTTGAAATTGCGTTAAAACATGCTGATAATTTGGTGTTAGTCAATGTTATAACAAAAGAGGAAAACAAAACAATTTTATACAGTTCAAATTATGCATGTCCTGACTGTGGTTTCAGTTTTCCAGAAATCACACCAAGAATGTTTTCATTTAATAATCCATATGGTGCTTGTCCTACTTGTATGGGTATAGGATATTTAATGAAAATGGACGAAGATTTAATAGTCCCAGACAAAAACAAAACATTATATGATGGAATAAAAGCATTTGGTTCAAGTACAATGAAAAAGGGCGATACAATGGCCAAAATGTATTTTGAAAGCATAGGAAAACATTATGGTGTTGAAATAAAAGGAGTTCCAATTAAGAAATTACCACGATGGTTTATGGAAAAAATCTTATATGGTACAGGTGACGAAAAAATTGACTTTGAATATTCATCTGCTGCCGGTGTAAGAAAGTTTACTGCACCATTTGAGGGAGTTTTGCCAACACTTGACAGACGTCATAGTGAAACAAAATCACAAGGAATGAGAGCATTTTATGAGATGTATATGACAAACTCTCATTGCCATACTTGTAATGGAGCACGTTTAAAGAAAGAAATATTATGTATCAAAATAAATGGTAAAAACATAAATGAAGTTACAGATATGTCAATCAAGGCATTAAAAGAATTTTTAGGTACATTAAAATTAACAGAAAAAGAAGCAATGATTGCAGACATGATTTTAAAAGAAATAAATAAAAGGCTTCAATTTTTAATAGATGTAGGGCTTGAATATTTAACACTTTCAAGAAGTGCTGGAACATTATCAGGAGGAGAAGCACAACGTATTCGTTTAGCAACTCAAATAGGTTCAGGACTTACAGGGGTTATGTATATTTTGGATGAACCAAGTATAGGACTACACCAAAGAGATAATGATAAATTAATTGCAACACTTAAAAAGTTGAGAGATTTAGGAAATACTTTATTAATTGTAGAACATGACGAGGACACAATGTATGCAGCAGACCAAATTATTGATATTGGCCCAGGTGCAGGGGTTCATGGTGGAAATGTTATGGCACAAGGTACAGCAGAAGAAGTAAAATTAGTAAAAGATTCTGTTACAGGCCAATATTTAAGTGGTAGAAAGAAAATAGAAGTTCCTAACAAAAGAAGAAAAATTGTAAAATCAAAAGCAATTGAAGTGAAAAATGCAACAGAAAATAACTTAAAAAATATAAGTGTAAAATTCCCATTAGGAGTATTTACATGTGTTACAGGGGTTTCAGGCTCAGGAAAATCAACACTTGTAAATGAAGTACTATATAAAACAATAGCAAAAGAACTAAACGGTTCATCAGAGAAACCAGGAAAATGCAAAGAAGTAAAAGGACTAGAAAATATAGACAAAATAATTAACATAGACCAGTCACCAATAGGAAGAACGCCACGTTCAAATCCTGCAACATATACAGGAGTATTTGATTTAATTAGAGACATTTTTGCAGGAACAAATGAAGCCAAATTGCGTGGATTTGAAAAAGGTAGATTTAGTTTCAATGTAGCAGGTGGAAGATGCGAAAGCTGTAACGGTGACGGAGTTCACAAAATAGAAATGCACTTTTTGCCAGATGTCTATGTACCATGCGAAGTGTGTAAAGGAAAGAGATATAATAGAGAAACACTAGAAGTTAAATATAAAGGAAAAAACATAGCGGACGTGCTTGATATGACAGTTGAAGAAGCATTAGAATTTTTTGATAAAATACCAAAAATAAAACAAAAAATTCAAACTTTATATGATGTAGGACTAGGATATATCAAACTAGGACAGCCGTCAACAACATTATCTGGTGGTGAGGCTCAAAGGGTTAAACTTGCAACAGAACTTTCAAAAAGAGCAACAGGAAAAACTTTGTATATTTTGGATGAGCCAACTACAGGGCTTCACATTGCTGATGTTCATAGATTAGTTGATATTTTACAAAGATTAGTCGATACTGGAAATACAATTATTGTTATTGAACATAATCTTGACCTAATAAAAACTTGTGATCATATTATTGATTTGGGTCCAGAAGGTGGAGATGGTGGCGGACAGGTTGTCGCTGTTGGTACACCTGAACAGATTTGTAAGAATGAACAAAGTTATACTGGTAAGTTTTTGAAGAAGTATTTGGAATAAAAATTTTTAGGGAGAAATACAATGTATAGAATTTTTTGTGAAAGCTATGAAAATTTTATAAAATCAATGGATGGAGATAATTATAGATTACAAATTTCAAAACCATTTGAATTACTAGTAGATATAGATAAATACAATAAAGAACAAAAAAAACAAAGTGAATTATATAAAAAATTATGTGATTTAATGGAATTTATGAAAAATAATGTTAAAAGATTTCCTAAATTAAAGGCATTTTTATGGACATTGGATTCAAGAAATATAAGAGCACAAAAATATGGTGTGTCAAAAGAAGAAGATCTTGAGGAACAAACAAAATTAGTAAATTCATTTTTGAAATTAGCATATTGGTATTAAAAATTGACATTTTATGTTGATTGATGATATAATATACATGCAACAAAAAAATATGATAAATTAGCAGTAAATATTATCTACAATTGGAGGTAAAAAAATGAAGTTTTTTATTAATGATGCAATATTACGGGAAGAATGCAGTGAAATAAAAAAAATAGAAAATCACGAGATAGAATTAGTAATTCATAATTATCTTGAAGATAAAGGAAAATATGAAGATATAAAATTTTTATTTCAAACCGCATCAATGAACCAAGAAGATATATTATTAGATAATATATCATTAAAAAAATTTAATAAAAATGTATATTGCATTAGAAATAATAATAAAAATGAAAAATGCATGTATGCATTACTTAGAAGCCGGGAAATAGCACCGGATGATGTTTTCGTTCCGGTAGCAGAAAAAGATAAAATAAAAGTCTTGAGAAAAATATGTTTAGTTGATATGGAAGTAGATCTGGGCTTTTTTTTATCAAATGTTTATTTATTAGAAATAAAATTAAAAACTGAAGAAGAAGTACCAATATATTTGGCAGGGAAATACTTCAAAGATTTTTCACGGTATTATATTTTTTCAAGAAAAAGAAATGGAGAATATAAAGTTTCTAATAAATATAATAAACATACATCTACTAAAGAATGTGAAATGATATCATTATCAGATCTTTAGTGAAAGGAAAATCATAATTACCTACAAAATGGGTAGTTATGATTTTTTTTATTTTAATAAAATTAATACTATCAATAATTTTATATGCTATTAATTGTAACAATATTTTGTAAACAACCGTAATAAATTAAAAAAATCACTAGACAAAAATAACAAAAAGATATATAATAAGTGCATAAAAAATGAAATACAAAATAAAAACAAAGAAAAAGAGAAGTACATTTAAAACTAATTTAAAGAGAATAGAAGTCAAAGGCTGGAAACTTCTAAAATAAAGATAAATGGAAAGTAACTTTGGAGTTGATAATCCGAAAATAAACTCAAGATTATCCGTAATACTGCGTTAAAGTAAAAGAGATATTATTTAAAATAAAGTAATTGACACAAAATGTTAACAATATAAATTTGAATAATAATTAAGGTGGTACCGTGAGATATAAACTCGCCCTTATGCTAAACAATAGCATATTGGCGAGTTTTTGTGTACAAAAAGAGAGATTTTTAAATTTCAATTCTTCATTGTAAAAAAAAGGGATTAAAGACCCGTCCCCCAATCCCTAAAAAAGTTCGAATTGTGTCATATAAAATATAAAAAGGAGGTTAAAAATGCTAAAAATTCAAACAAAAAAATCAGGTGCGGAATTAACAAGTATCAAATATAATGGCAAAGAAATGTTATTTCAAGGAGCAAAAGTGTTAGATAGTAATGGCAATATATATTGGAAAAGACAAGCACCAATACTATTTCCAATAGTAGGTCAACTTAAAAATTCTCAAACTCAAATAGAGGATAAAATATATGAAATGTCACAACATGGATTTGCAAGAGATATGGACTTTGAAGAGATATCAAAAACAGAAAATGAGCATCACTATATGTTAAAAGATAATGAGGAAACATTAAAAAAATATCCATATAAATTTGAATTACATGTTATATATGAAATAATAGGAGATACTTTAACAGTAACCTATAAAGTAAAAAACATTGATGATAAAACAATATATTTTGGATTAGGTGGACATCCGGCATTTAATTGTGATTATAGTAATGGTGAATACGAAATTTTATTTTCAGAAAATGAAAATAAAATTGAGTTCCTTAAATTAAAAAATGGTTTAATAGATACAGAAAAAGCACAAAATATTTTACAAGATAATAAAATTTATTTAAAAGAAGATACTTTTGATAATGATGCAGTAATTATGAAAAATTTAAAATCAAATAAAGTAGTTTTGCAAAATCATGAAACAAATCAAAAGATATTAGAACTTGATTTTACAGGATTTCCATATTTAGCATTATGGTCAAAAAAAGGAGCTCCATTTGTCTGCATTGAGCCTTGGCAGAATACGGCTGATAGAATAGATAGTACACAAATTTATAAAGATAAAGAAGGTATTATTGAATTACCAAAAGATAAAGAGTTTGAATGTAAATATTCAATTAAATTTTAAAATAATAAGGAGGAATTAAAAATGGATAAGAAATTAAATGACAAGTACAATCCACAAGATTTTGAAGAAAAACTATATCAAGAATGGGAAGAAAAAGGATACTTCAAACCAAGTATGGACAAAACAAAAGAAAGTTACTGTATAATGATGCCACCACCAAATGTAACAGGAAAATTACACATGGGACATGCATTAGATGACACAATTCAAGATATTTTAATAAGATTTAAAAGAATGCAAGGATACAACACACTATGGCTTCCAGGTTCAGACCATGCAGCAATTGCAACAGAAGTAAAAGTTGTTGCAAAAATGAAAGAAGAAGAAGGCTTAACAAAAGCTGATATTACAAGAGAACAATTCTTAGAAAGAGCATGGGCTTGGACTAAAGAATATGGTGGAACAATTAAAAAACAACAAAGAAGATTAGGATGTTCATGTGACTGGGATAGAGACAGATTTACTATGGATGAGGGACTATCAGAAGCAGTTTTAGAACAATTTATCCAATTGTATAATAAAGGATTAATTTACAAAGGTAAAAAAATGATAAACTGGTGTCCATCATGTCATACAACAATTTCTGATGCAGAAGTTGAATATGAGGACGAACCATCACACTTATGGCATATTAGATATCAAATTGCAGGTGAAGCAGACAGATATATTATAGTTGCAACAACAAGACCTGAAACAATGCTTGGAGATACAGCAGTTGCAGTACATCCAGATGATGAAAGATACAAAGATTTAGTAGGTAAAAAATGTATCTTACCAATTATGAACAAAGAGATTCCAATAATTGCAGACGAATTTGTTGAAAAAGAATTTGGAACAGGATGTGTTAAAATCACACCAGCTCATGACCCAAATGATTATCAAGCAGGACTAAGACATAACTTAGAAATTATAGAAGTATTTGACGATAGTTCAATTATGGGAGATTTAGTTCCTGAATATAAAGGAATGCCAGCAATAGAAGCAAGAAAACTAATCGTAGAAAAATTACAAGAGCTAGGAAACTTAGTTAAAATTGAAGATTATACACATAATGTTGGAAAATGCTACAGATGCCATAGCACAATAGAACCAAGAATTTCAGAGCAATGGTTTGTATCAATGAAAGATTTAGCTAAAAGAGCAGCAGATGCAGTTAGAAAGACGCAAGTAAAATTTGTACCAAAAAGATACGAAAAAATGTATTTTAACTGGTTAGATAATATCCAAGACTGGTGTATATCAAGACAATTATGGTGGGGGCACAGAATTCCAGTATATTATTGCGACAAATGTGGACATATACATGTAGCAAAACAAATGCCTGAAAAATGTGAAAAATGTGGTTCTAGCAAATTACATCAAGACGAAGATTCACTAGATACATGGTTTAGTTCAGCATTATGGCCATTCTCAACATTAGGTTGGCCAAATACAGAATCAGAAGACTACAAAACATTTTATCCAACAAATGTATTGGTAACAGGATATGATATCATAACATTTTGGGTATCAAGAATGATGACACAAGGATTAGAATTAACAGACAAAAATCCATTTAAAGATGTTGTAGTACATGGAATTGTAAGAGATTCGCAAGGAAGAAAAATGTCAAAATCATTAGGAAATGGAATTGACCCAATTGAAATAATTGACCAATATGGTGCAGATGCATTAAGATTTTCAGTACTTTCTGGAACAACAATGGGAAATGACATCAGATATATGCCAGAAAAACTAGAACAAGCATCAAACTTTGCAAACAAAATTTGGAATGCAGCTAAATTCATAATAATGAATACACCAGACGAAAACAAAGTAAAAGAATTTTGTCACAAAGTATATAATCACGAAACAAAAACATATAACCCAGATTTATTAACAATAGAAGACAAGTGGATACTAAATAAATTAGACAAATTAGTAGCAGACATCACAAGAAATATTGAAAATTATGATTTAGGAATTGCAATTGACAAAATTTATAACTTCATCTGGAACGAATTCTGTGACTGGTATATCGAAATGGTTAAAACAAGAATTTATAGCGAAAATGAAGAAACAAAAGTTGCTGTAAGTGACATATTAAACCATGTATTTGGAACATCACTAAAATTATTACATCCATTTATGCCATTTGTAACATCAGAAATTTATGACAAACTAGTAAAATACAATGAAGCAGACTTAATAGTATCAAAATGGCCAACAATAAGAGAAAAATTTGCATTTGATGATGAGGAACAAACAGTTGAAAAAATAAAAGAAATCATTACAGAAATAAGAAACGTAAGAGCAAACATGAACATACATCCATCAAAAAAATCAGAATTAATATTTGTAACAAAAAAATATGAAAATGAAATCTGGGAAGCAAAAGACTTTATCTTAAAACTAGGACTTGGAGAGAAAATAGTAGTTCAAAAAGACAAAGCTGGAATACCAGAAAATGCAATAAGTATCCTAAAAGACGGAATTGAACTTTATATGCCACTTGAAGATTTAGTTGATATGGAAGAAGAAAGAAAGAGATTAGAAGAGGAAAAAACTAGACTTGAATCAGAAGTTGCAAGATGTGAAAAAATGCTTTCAAATTCAGGATTTGTAAACAAAGCACCAGAAAAGAAAATACAAGAAGAAAAAGACAAACTAGAGAAATACAAGGATATGCTTGCTAAGGTAGTAGAAAGACTAAAATAAAAATTTGAAAAATTTTGGATGACGATGAGCGAACGAAGTGAGCGAAAGGAGAAAAAATAATGGAAAATATTGATAAAATATATGAGTTACTTGACAGTATAGAAGTAACAAAAGAAAACAGCATAGAAATAGCAAATATAAGACAATTATTAGCAAAAAAGAATTTTTTAGAAGCACTTAGCAGAATGAGAGAATTAAAAGACAAAGAAGAAAAAGCCAAAATAGAAGAACAACAATTTCTAGAATTTGGACCAGAAGAGGAAGAAGAAGACGGAACATATCCACAACAATTAAGTAATCCTCAATTAGAAACAATTTTTATAGGAATGTTATTAGACAATCCAAAACTAATTTCTAAATATTATTTTGTATTTGACGACTGTTTTTTTGAAGATCCAGAAATGTTAAATATATATAAGAGTGTATTATTTAACGAAGGGTCAAAATATTCATCAGAAAAAGCAAAGGACAAATTTAACTTTGCAAAAGACTCAGAAGCGGTATATGAGTTAAAAAATAAATTAAGAAAAGATGTAAAAGGAAAAGAATACAATATTGAAAAAGTATATGATGAATTAAAGAAATTATTTATACTTAGAAAAGCATATACTGAAACACCTGAAAGAAATGTACAAGAAAAAATAGTTGAAATTACAGATTACACTCTATATGACAAAATGTCACCCGAAGAAATTGAAGACACAATTGAACAAGTTAGAGTAACACAAAAATTCAAATCTGCAGTTTTAAGTGATGGACTTGTAAACTTCTTAGAAAGTGGAGAAAATGAATTAGCAAATGGTTTATCATATCCATTCCCAGTGTTAACTGAGGTATTTAAAGGAATAAGAAAAGGCGAAACAATGGCATATGCAATGCCATCAAACAATGGTAAAAGTAGGTTAACAATTGATATTGCAGCATACACAGCACTTGTACACAAAAAGAAAGTTCTAGTAATATCAAATGAAATGTCAGAAGAAAAAATGAAATTATGTTTAATTACAACAATTATAAACAACCCAGAAATTCAAAAAATTCATGGACAAGATGTACATGTTTCAGAAACAGAATTACTAGAATTCAAATTTAGACCTGACCATAAAAAAGATGCCAAACTTGATGAACATGGATATGTTCTAAAAGAAGAAGGAGAAACACAAACACAATTTATAAAAAGATTATCTGAAATATCAACAGAATTTAACAAAACAATAAAAGCGATAGACTGGGCTAGTAAGCAAATAGATAATTCAATATATTTTATTAATATTACAGACCATACAAATGACGAACTAAAAAAAGTAATTATAAATTATTACTACAAAGAACATATTGAATATGTATTTTATGATACACTAAAAACTGATACAAGCAATATTGGAAACCCAGAAGAAATCAAGAAAACAGCAACAATACTTTCAAACTTAGCACAAAACTTTAATATTTTTATATGTTCTTCGCTACAGTTAGCAGAAAATGCAACATCACCTATTAATTTGGATGTAAACGACTTAGCCGTTAGTAGAACTGTAAAAGAAGTTTTAGATACTTTATGCTTATTTAAACAAATAACAAGAGAACATTTAGATGAATATGAATATTCTTTAAAAGAAGTAGATACTAAATTTTTTGATTTGGAAAAATCAGAAAATCCTGATGTTAGATATTATGCTTGTGTTGTTGATAAGAACAGAGCAGGTGCTAAACCTAAATTGGTATTTAAAATTAATCTTGCTTATAATAGTTGGGAAGAACTTGGATATTTAAGATTAAAACAAAAATAGAAAAATGAATAGGGTCTTATAAATATTGAAAAATAATATTTATAAGACCTTTTAAATTGGAGCGATTAAGCTACAACTTACGAACCATAACGCTCTCTTTCTAAAAATATTATATATGAAATCTTATTTAATTTCAATGGGAGTATGGAGATTTTTGTTATTTTATAGTATAATATTCATATGTTATTTATTAAATTAATCGCGTGAGGTATAAGTATGAGTTTTAATAATCCTAAATGTTCGTTATCTGATTTCTTAATGCAAAAGAAACAGCAAATTTCATATGAAATTAATAACCTGAATAACGATATAATAATGGCAAATACTGTGCAAGATATCGTTAACAATATCCAAATAAAATATATGCTAGAAGTAATACAAATATCTGATAGTGAAATAGATAGAGATATAAGAGAAAATACAGTAAGAAAGTATAACCCTTTCTATCATAGAGGTTCATGTTTTGATAAAGAATATTATGATGTTCCTGGATTTACAGTTAAATTTTCACACAGTATAATTGGAAATATA
This sequence comes from Clostridium sp. 28_17, assembly GCA_001916065.1. Lineage (GTDB taxonomy): Bacteria > Bacillota > Clostridia > TANB77 > CAG-508 > CAG-269. Next base: position 2,522 of record MNRS01000027.1, on the reverse strand, counting down.
GATTTATTGTCATATCATGCAAGTACATATTTAATGTGGCATCCAGATAATTTAAATATATCTAAAAATGTTGCTGTACTAGAATATTCGGAAGCGTTAAATGATAATGTTGACAACACGATGAATCAGATAATGAGTTCTTATAAACACGATTTGAAAAATTTAAAAGATACTATTAAAAATACAAATAAAGATATAAATGAATTTAACAATAGTTTGCCAAACTATATAAATGAATTAGTCGAAAAAAAGAAAAAACAAATATCATTATTTTATAAATTCAGTGAAAAATTAGAGATTCCATTAAAAAAATCGCCAAATGCTCCTTCGTTTCAACCAATAAAAGTAATAAAAAATAATAAACCTTTAAATACTAAGGTGGAGAAAGAAACTGAATATTACATTCCTGATAAAGACTATGAGGAAATTCTAAGAAGAATAAGGCATATAGGTGCTTCGTTCGAAAAAACACCTAATACATTTATTAAACTAGATGAGGAAGAATTAAGGAACATTATAGTTGCCCAGTTAAATGTTGACTATGAAGGACAGGTTCAAGGCGAAGCATTTAGGAATAATGGAAAGACAGATATATGTATAGAATATAATAATAGAGCTGCTTTTGTCACAGAATGTAAATTTTGGAAAGGAAAGCAAGTATTAAATTCTACATTAAAACAGTTACTAAGCTATACAACATGGCATGATTCTAAATTAGCAATTGTATTTTTTTCAAAGACCAACAAGGACTTCTTTAAAGTAATAGAAACAATAGAAGATAATTTAAAATTGCTTCCAAAATTTAAATCATTAACCGATATAAATAAAAATGAGATTGAATTATTTTTGAGTTCAGATAATCAAGGGCAATTATTAAAAATAAGAATTTTTGTATTTAATCTATATACAAAAATAAATAAGGAGGAAAAAATATGAATATAGATTTTAAAAATAAAGTTATTTTAGTTACAGGTTCAACTTCTGGAATGGGAAGGCAAATTGCAAAGCAGTTGTTAGAAAACAATGCAAAAGTTATTATCAATTATGGTCATAATGAACATATGGCTAAAGAAACAATGGAAGAACTATCAGAATGGAAAGATAATATTTTACTTATAAAATGTGATTTATCTAATGAAGCTGAAGTAGATGAAATGTTTAATAAAATTTCAGAAAAATATGGAGTATTAGATGGATTAGTCAATTGTGCTGCATACGATAAAGTTTTATCGATAGAAAATTTGACTATTGAAGAATATAGACATGAATTAGATGTAAATGTAGTTGCTAGATGGCAATGTATAAAAAATGCAATACCATTGATGAAAAAGTCTACAATGCCAAGAGTAGTAAATATCGCTTCAAGATTAGGTACAAGACCTATGGAAGATTCAGTAGCATATTGTACTTGTGAAGCAGCTACAATAATGCTTACTAAATGCTGTGCTTTAGAATTAGCAAAATATAATATAAGAGTTAATACTGTAAGTCCATCGCTTACTTTAACACCTTTAGGTATGCAAAGTTATTCCGAAGAAGAAATAAAAGCAACTGCAGAAAAAAATCCTAGTAAAAGATTAGGTAAAGTTGAAGATACTGCTAATTTAGTTTTGTTTCTATTAAGTGATAAAGCTGATTATATCAATGGAGAAAATGTTAATGTCAATGGTGGCATACTTTTAAAGTAAAGGGTATGGGAATTCCCATAGTAGAATTTATGCGGGAGTATAAATTCAGTGCTGGTTAGACAAGAATATTACTCCCAAATTAAGAAAAACATAAAAAGAGGATTAAATTATTTTGATAATTTTTTTCTCTTTTTTAAAGATTATTTATATAAAAACATATTCATTTAAGACAATTTCTTCTGCTGTATTTTTGTAATTGTTCATTAATTTTGTCCATTCTAATGGATTTAATTCTTTGTTTTTTTCAGATAGTCTTTCATCATTTTTAATATAATTTCCCATTAGTTCTTCATAATAATTCTCACAAGAATCACTGACTAAAAGAAGATGATGAGTTAATTTATTTGTCATCAATAATGTTTCATAAAGTGCTTGCTTGTTTTGGGCAATAAAGTGTAATCTTAATATTCCATATCTTCCAAGCCTTCCATAATTTTCGCCTTTTTCTAAATATAAATCTGGTAATAAATAATCTCCTTTTCTTGTATAAGTAACTTTCATTTTTATCATTCCTTTCTTCTTTAAATAGTGTTAATTAATTCATTTTTCGGCACTAATCTTGGCACTAATATTAAAATATCTTTAATAACATTTCCTTCAGTATATGGACAACTAACAATGCCGTCTATATATAAATGCTCTTGTGATTTTGAAATAAATTCTTCTAAAAATTTATTAGAATATTCTTTGTTTTTCATTTTCTTAATTGATAAAATATCATAATTCGATTCCATATTTTTTAACTCAATTTCGTCAATTTCTTTATGAAATTTAATTCCAATATTATTATCATTTATAATTGTATTAAGATATTTTAAATATTCTTTACAGCTT
>MNRS01000012.1 GCA_001916065.1 Clostridium sp. 28_17 | reverse complement strand
TATTGCATTTACTCTTGGGTACAAATAATCTTTCCTTTTACATTCTTTTTCATCTATTGCACTTTCTATTATTGCCATTTCATATTTTAAAATTCTAAATGGCATTCTATAATCTACTTTTGATTGATGCTCTATCAAGAAAAATTCATTTTTGCTTTTTAATTTATATACTACATCTGCTTCTTCATTTTGCATTAGGGTATTTATATAACTTGAATTATATTGTTCTATATCTTCTGGTTTTAAGTTTGTTTTCAATTGCTCATTCAAGAATTTTGTTACTTCTATTTTGTCTGAAAGTATTTTTCTAAATACTTTATCGTGTTCATTATTTATTCTATTTTCTTGTTGTTCTAACATTTCATATTTTTCTTTTTGTTCATGTAATGTAGTATTTTTAGCCTTTTGCATCTTTTCAAATAATTTATATTTCAAATAGTTATAGTATGTAAAAGTTACTTCATTAGTTAGATTGTTTTTATTATAATCTTTTTCTTTTGTTTTGTCAATATTAATCATTTGATTAACTTTCAAATTTTATTCCTCCTTATGCTTTTGTAATTTAAGATAAAAATTTCTTAGAATTAATATTTTTGATTTAAAATTAATTAGATATCTAATGTTTATATAATACAATAAAATGCCGAATATTGCAATGAAAAATCGTATTTTTGTTGTACTTTTCATCGCAATTTTCGACACTTTTTTATTTAAATGGTATGAAATATGCACTAAGAATACTATAAGTTCCATAAGAATTTATTGAAGAGAAATATATTTTATTTTCTTTTGTTACTAGTTGACTATATGAAGAAGTTTGTGTTTGACCATAAGAATTTTCTATAATTCGTATTGGTATTTCATTAATGTTAATACAGCAACCCCAACCATTAGTAGTACGACCAGATGCTATAACTATTCCAGCTTGTGGAACAGTATAATAATTTGAACTAGAAGTATAATTTTTTATATCAACTTTATTATCATAATCTAATTCTAGATCTTTTACATCAAATTGTCTTGTTCCTACTATATCCCCAATTTTCTCTTCATAACTTGATAATGTTCCGTTTTCTATATTTTGTGCATTTTCTGTTTTTTGTTTTGCCTCTTTTGCATTTTGAAATAGATTTGTTTGGATTAGTGCTGTTATTGATATTCCTGCTAATATTAATAATATAATTATTGTGATTACTAGTGCCACTAAAGTTATTCCTTTTTCTTTCTTCTCTTGTTTTTTCATATTATTTTTTCCTCCCTTTATTAAGCTAGAAACTTAATATAATACAAATCCTTAAAATAGATTGAAATATTCGCATTTTTAATTTTATAATTATATAATATTTTATAATTTGGCTATTGATTTTTTGTTTTGGTTATGTTATATTTTTAGTATAATAAATTAATTAAGTTTCTAGATTAATTAATGTTTTCACCACTTTCATATAGAGGTGTTATTTTTTTGCCCTTTTTTAGTTAAGTTTCTAGCTTAATATAAGGAGGAAAAATAATATGAAAAGACAAATAACAAATGAAGTGGGAATAACTTTAGTAGCTTTGACAGTAACAATAATAATTTTATTAATTATATCTGGTGTATCAATAACAGTACTAACTCAAACAAATCTATTCACAAATGCAAGAAAAGCGAAAAGTATAGCCGAAAATGTTCAAATAGATGAAAATACTACTTTAACAAAATACGAAAATCAAATCATCGAAATAACTGGAAATAGAGATACTGTTACAATAGATAAAGAATTCTACACTTTATTAAAAAATAACAGTATATATACAGATAATGAAACAATTATAGGAAAATGGACAGATGGAAAAAATTTATATAGAAAAATATATCACCGAGATTTAATAACTTCTGGTGACACATACCTTGAATCTAATGTTTCTGAAATATATCCTGTAAAAATAGACATTACATATCAGCAATCTGATAATTCTTTTGTACCATCTACAGGCAATGTTACTTTATGGTACAATACTAATATGAATCAAGTTGGTTTTTGGACTAATTTTAACAATGTTCGTAATGTAACCGGATTTTTATACTATACAAAATAAAAAATAAACCCAGCCTAAGCTAGGCTTATTTTTTATTTATTGTCAATAACTTTTTTCTTAATAACAAATACTCCAACACCTAATATCACTAATGAAACCATTCCAACTATTGTTGGTAATAAGTAATTCATATTAGCACCAGTGCTTGGTACAATTATTATGTCCTCTGCTGGAACTACTGGTGGATATTCTGGTGGAACCACTGGTGGATTACCTGGAGGTGTTATTTTTGCAACTTCAGCATCATTATTAAATGTTAAGTCTTCTGCTGATGTTAACAATTTAGAAACATTTAATCCTACTAATACATTTTCTGTTGGTTTTAATGCTTTTGCTGTTGCTTCTGTATATAATATTTTCTTATTATTTAAGTATTCTGTATCTCCAACTTTTACTGCATTTAATTTTTCTAAGTCTTCACTTGTAATTTGTTTCCAATCTCTATTATTATCTTCTACAAATCCTAAGTTTTTGTCTAGATAATCTACTACTGCTGATGGTGTTAATGTTGCAATATTTCCTTCCTTAATTCCATATTTATAGTAATTTTCTGACATATAGTCTACTTCACTTTGGTTAATAGCTTTTATTTCGTAACCAACTTCTAATGTTGCTCCTTCGATTAATTCACTATCAACTTCTAGTTTTACATAGCCTTTACCATTTGTTGATGGTCCCATATATGTCATGTGGTTTGTTGTTCCTTCTAGTTTTCCATCTTCTGTAACTTTAGCATCTACTAATATTTGGCCATTTGCCAATGTTACTTTAAATGTACTTACTCGTTTTTGTAAATCTAATTTTTGTCTTGCTCTTTCTACTATTCCAAAGTCAACATTTTTTACTATAAATTCTACTTTGTCTGCTGTTCCATCTGTTATAGTTGTTTCATAT
>MNRS01000026.1 GCA_001916065.1 Clostridium sp. 28_17 | reverse complement strand
AAACAGCAAAAAGGCAAACATCAGAAACAGATATCCCAGATGCAACAAAAGATTATGTAGTACATCCAGCATTTACAAACGAAAGTAATATTGGTTATGTTAATGGCGGATGGAAAAAAGAATTAACAGGTATTTGGGTATCAAAATTTGAAGCAGGATATGCTGGTGGAAATAATAATGCAGATAAAGTAGATAGTAATGTAAATTATAGTCAATCAACTTCTTGGGTATGGTCTGGGGAAGCAGGAACATCATCAGATTCATCACAACCGGCAAGAAATTAAAACAACAGCAATAAAATATCCAACATTTCAAGGTTTAACATACTCAATGAATTATATAAACCATAGTGATGCATTTAGTATATCAAGAGCTTTAACAGATGGTAATAATATATATAAATTAAGTAATAAAGAAACAGATAGCCATTTGATAAAAAATAGTGAATGGGGAGCAGTTTCATACTTAGGACAAAGTCAATATGGATTAAATGGAACAAATATAAGAATTAATAATTTAACACTAAATAATAGTAAACCAACAATATATGCAGTAACAGGATATGCTGCAAAGACTTTACAAGAGGGTGATACAAAACTTGAGGATGCTAGACCAGTTTCTTCAACTGAAAAAGTATATAAATGGACAGAAAAAGAAGGACAGACAGCAAGTTGTACAGGAACAATATATGGAATATATGATATGTCAGGAGGAACATGGGAAAGAACAGCAGCGATAGTAAATAATGGTAATGATAGTGGAAATCTTAATACTTATGGAAAAGCAATAATGAATGCCTTAAATAATGGAAAAAGCTCTGAATATGTAACTGTGTATCCAACTGGTGAATCTAAAGGACAATCTTTAGATGATGCAAGTAAAGCTAATTATGCAGCAAATACAAAAATATATGGAGATGCAATACGTGAAACTTCAACAGCCGGTTTAGGCCAAACATCATGGTACTCTGACTACTCTTACTTCGTTGGAGCCTACGGTCCGTTTTTCAGACGCGGTGGCAGTTATTGGAATACCAGTGATGCCGGTTTGTTCTATTTCGCTCGTACTACTGGCAATAGCGGTTACGCTGATGGGTTCCGCTCAGTGTTGGTCGCTCAGTAGTATTTTGATATATAAACAGAATGAAGAACTTATCTAGATTAGTATGCAAATTTTTAATATTTTTTTGGATGGTGATATTTGGAAACGAATTAATATTACCATCTTTTTAATTTTAAAAATATTTTTATTTTATGTTCATTAAAAAAATTCCTAAATATCCAAAAAATGGCAAATTAGAGAAGAACAATACCATCAAATTATATTGACAGACGTCATGGAATTATATATAATTGAATTACCGAAGTTCATTAAATATAAAGAAAATAATAGAAAACAAATGAACTCTTGGGTGAAATTTATAGAAAATCCAGAGGTGGTAAAGATGGACGAAAATGAAGAAGTAAAAAAAGCACAAAGGGAATTAGAAAAAATTAGTGGAGATGAACATGAAAGATATTTATCGGAACTAAGGGAAAAATACATATTAGATCAAAAGGCAACTGAGGATGCAGGATATTACAAGGGAATAAAAGCTGTTGCAAAAAAATTATTGCAACAGAAAATATCAATTGAAATAATAAGTCAAACAACAGGACTTACAAAAGAAGAAATAGAAAAATTATAAATTTAATTAAGAAATCGTTTGAAATTAAAATCACTCTAAAATTTAGTAAAGATTTCAATGAAAATATATTGAAAACTGGGTTTAGAGTGATTTTTTTGATTGTTTAAATTTTTTCAAATTTCTTGACAAATCCTACCCATATTGATATTATATAGATACCAAAAAACAAAAGAAAGAGCGCAGAAGGTTGGAAAATTTAATTCTTTCCCAACCAAGTTTGTACCTTGAGAAAGGAAAAATAAAAATGAAAAAAATATATCCAAATCTCTACTACAAAAAAGTAGAAGAAATAACAATAGAAACACTACTAAAAAATAAAATAAAACTACTGATACTAGACGTAGACAACACACTAATAGACTACTATAAAAACTTATCAGAAGAAGTAAAACAATGGGCAAAAGAAATGAAAGGACAAGGAATAAAACTATACATACTATCAAACACAAACAACAAAGAAAAAGTAGAAACAGTAGCAAAAACACTACAAATACCATATAAACACCTTGCAATGAAGCCACTAAAAAGAGGATTCAAATACATACAAAAAGAAACAAAAATAAAACCAGAAAATATAGCAGTAGTAGGAGACCAAATATTCACAGACGTACTAGGAGGAAACAGAAGTAACATGTTTACAATATTAGTAGACCCAATAGACGAAAAAAAAGACTACTGGTACACAGCGTGGAAAAGACCAATAGAAAATAAAATAAAAAATACTTTTAAAGCAAAAGAGGAGAAAAATAAAGATGTATATTAATGAAACACACATAGCATATTATGCAGTATTTGCAATAATAGGACTTTTTGTAGGAATGTTTGTAGACTGGATGAACAAAAGATTGCCAGACTATAAAAAAGTCTTTTCAAAAGAATTATTTACAGAATATTTTGCAGAATTCAAACCAAATTATATATTAATGTTTGTAACTGCGGCAATATATGTAGCACTATTATATTTTTATGGAATAAAAAACACGTTCATAGCGAACTTAGATTTAATAAAATATCTAATATTAACACCAATGTTATTATCTGCATTTGTTATAGATTACAAATTACAAATAATACCAAATAGACTAAACTTAACAATGTTCGAAATAGGCTTAGTAATAGCATTTCTATATGGATTATCAGATGTAGCAATAACAATAAATATGGCACTAGGAATGCTTGCAGGAGGAGGAATATTCCTACTTATAACATTAATAGGTGGAGCAATATATGGAAAAGAAGCAATGGGATTTGGTGATGTAAAACTAATGGGAGCATTAGGATTATACTTTGGCTTATCAAATATAATTGCAATAACACTTGTTTCATTCTTAATAGGAGCAATATTAAGCGTAATATTATTAGCAACAAAAATCAAAAAAATGGATGAATACATACCATTTGGACCTTTTATAGTAATAGGAACATTCGTAAGTATATTTGTACCATTCGAAACAATAAAATATGCATTACTAATGTTCTTTACATTAGGACTATATGCAAAATAAAAATTCGGGATTTGGGGACGGGTCTTTAATCCCTAAAAAGTTCAAAATAAAACTTTTCAGGATTGAGGGATGTACCTTTAATTCCTAAAAAGTTCAAAAAAATTTTTCGGGATTAAAGACCCGTCCCCAAATCCCGAAAAATTAAAAAAGGGGGAAGTTTACAAATGAATCAAAAACTTCAATGGCTAAGAAATAAAATGTCAAGTTTAGACATGCAGGGAATAATAATATCAAATCCGATAAATATAAAATATCTAACAAATATAGATGCAGAGGGAACTTTAGTTATTACACCCAAAGAAAATATGTATATAACAGACGGAAGATATATAGAATATGTACATAGTATATTGACATTGTTTGACGAAATAATAGTTTATGATGTAAATGATTTATCAAAAGATGATTATGAGAATATCTTTATGTTTTGTGAAAATGTTGGTTTTGAAGAGCATTACATATCATATGCAACATATAAAGAATATATAAGAAAGTACAAAATACATAATTTTGTAGAAACAGAATATATAATTGAAAAGCAAAGAATGATAAAAGATGATGAAGAAATTAGCAACATTATAAAAGCATGTAATATTACAGATGACTGCTTTAAATATATTTTAAGTTATATAAAACCAGGGATGACAGAAAAGCAAATAGCAAAAGAAATTGATGATTATTATATTGAAAGAACAGACGGAACATCATTTGATACAATAGTTGCATCAGGTGAAAATTCATCAAAACCACATGCAGTTCCATCAAACAGAAAAATACAAGAACATGACATAATTACAATAGATATGGGATGTAAAGTTAATGGATATTGTTCAGATATGACAAGAACATTTTTTGTTGGCGAGCCGACTGAAGAAATGAAACGAGTTTATGACCTAGTTTTAAATAACCAAGAGTTTGCGTTAGACCAATATAAAGAAGGTGCAAGTACAAGACAGGTTACAAAGATGGTAGAAAATGACTTTAAATTAAATGGATATGATTTAATTCATAGCCTAGGTCATGGTGTTGGTTTAGAAATACATGAGCCACCATATGTAGGAATTAGACATGATACAAATTTAAAAGAAAATATGGTTGTTACAGATGAACCAGGAATCTATATTCCAGGAAAATTTGGTGTTAGGATAGAAGATACAGTCCAAATAACTAAATTTGGATGTGTAAGTTTAACTAATTCAGAAAAAGGTTATGTTATTATTTAGTAATGCTATTTTTTGGGGACAATTTTACTAAAAGAAGTTAAAAAATGGACTATAAATTATAACCAATAGTGGTTTGGACAAAACGATATTTTCCCAAAAGGGTTGATTTTTCTTAGAATATGTAGTAAAATAAAAAAGTAAAAAATAAAAATTATGAGAAAGCAAAGCAAAAAAGACTTGGCATCCTAAGTGGATGGCAATGAATAGCAAAGCAAGAGAAGGGAGAAATAAAAATGGCAGGAGTATACTCAGCAGGAGATTTTAGAAACGGAACAACATTCGAAATGGAAGGAAACGTATTTAGAGTAGTTGAATTTCAACACGTAAAACCAGGAAAAGGTTCAGCATTTGTAAGAACAAAATTAAAAAATGTAATAACAGGAGCAACATTAGAAAAAACATTTAACCCATCAGATAAATATCCAGGAGCAGAAATTGAAAAGAAAGCAATGCAATATTTATATGCAGATGGAGATTTATATTATTTTATGGATAATGAAACATATGACCAAATGCCTTTAAACAAAGATACATTAGGAGATTGCTTAAAATATTTAAAAGAAAATATGGAAGTTACAATTCTTTCATACAAAGGTAAAGTATTTGCAGTTGAACCTCCAACATTTGTTGAATTAGAAGTAACATATACAGAACCAGGATTTGCTGGAAACACAACAACAACATCAGGAAAACCAGCAACATTAGAAACAGGTTTAGAGTTACAAGTTCCAATGTTTGTAAATATCGGTGATGTATTAAAAATTGATACAAGAACATGTGAATATATGGAGAGAGTATAGAATATGAATGAACAAATTGAAAAACTTTTAAAAGAAGTTGAAGAATTAAAAGAAAATCAAAAAAAGATGACAAAAAAAATGGATAAAATGCAACAAATTATAGACCAAATACAAGAAGATATATATGAATTTGGAGATCCATATGAAGATGAAGAAGACGGATGTGCAGGAAACTGCTGTGGATGTTCAGGATGTGAAGATACAGAAAAATAGGAATATAAGAGAGCATTAAAAGTATTATCGAAAATTTGGATAATGTTAATATAATATAAAAAGATTGTAAGTTAAATTATATAGTTACTTACAATCTTTTTTTCTAAAAATAATTTAATGGATTTACATATTCATTATCAATTCTAAAACCGTAAATGTAGATGGCATCCTGTTGTAGAGCCATTGGTTGGTTTTCCAGTACTATCTTTATATGGATTACCAGGAACACCATAAACATATTTTGGTCCAACATATCCAATAACTTGACCTTGCTTTACAAAATCACCAACTTTAACAATAAAATTAGGGGAAGCATGACAATAAGTAACTTTGAGATTATCAAAAGAAAGAGTGATGGTATAACCGCCTGCTCCAAGGAACGAACAGAAGGTAATTTCACCATCATTTATAGCAACAAATTTTGTACCTTCGGGTGCAGGGATATCTGTACCATGATGAAAACCAGAAGTACCGCCAGTCGGAGACTTCCTTGGCCCAAACGGAGAACTTATAATTGTATATCCTGGCAGTGGCCATAAAAAACCATCAGGATTAAAGCCAAGTATTTCTTTATTTGATGAATCTACTGAACTAATGTTATTGTTTTGGATTATTGGAATAAAAAATATTGATATAAATATTGAAAATAAAATAATTATGAATAGAATTTTTTTAAATAAATTTGTAATATAAATCACATCCTTTTTGGTATAATATTGTATGGTTGAAAAAATAATGAAGTGTGTTTGTAAAAAAAATGTTTGTGGAAATTTTGAGATTTGAAGACTTGAATATAAAATACGTATATATTTATAACACAAAATTGGAGAAAAAACAAGAGAAAAATAATTGAAAAATATAGAAATTTTGAAGATATAAGGGATATAAGAAAATTGAATTATACAAAAAAATTACAAAACTATTAAAATTTTATTACAAAATAAAAAGAACTATAAAAATTTTTTGCATAATACTTGTCAAATGAAAAAAAGTATGTTAAGATAATAAATGTCTTCAGGAAAGACATTTATTAAATTATAGGGGTATAGTGTCAATGGTAGCACATCGGTCTCCAAAACCGCCTGTGAGGGTTCGAGTCCTTCTACCCCTGCCAATGAGTATAAAAGGCTTGATTACACAATTATAATCAAGACTTTTTATTTTTTGTTCATTTTAAATTTGACATCTTAAAAAAAAATGATATAATAATATATATTGAACAGCAAACAAAAACGAGGAGGAAACCATGAAATTAGGAATAGTAGGATTACCAAATGTAGGAAAAAGTACATTATTTAATAGTATAACAAAAGCAGGAGCAGAATGCGCAAACTATCCATTCTGTACAATAGAACCAAACATAGGAGTTGTAGCAGTACCAGACGAAAGACTAGACAAACTAACAGAAATGTACAAGCCAGAAAAAACAACACATGCAGTAATAGAATTTGTAGACATTGCTGGATTAGTAAAAGGAGCAAGTAGAGGAGAAGGACTAGGAAACAAATTCTTATCACACATTCGTGAAACAGATGCAATAGTAGAAGTAGTAAGATGCTTCGAAGACTCAAATGTTGTGCATGTAGACGGAAGTGTAAATCCAATAAGAGACATAGAAACAATAAATCTAGAATTAATATTTGCAGACATAGAAACAGTAAATAAAAGACTAGACAAAGCAAGAAAAAATCTAAAAGCAGATAAAAAATATCAAGAAGAAATAGACTTACTAGAAAAAATACTAAAAGTTCTAGAAGAAGGAAAATCAGCAAGAACAATTGAATTTAACGAAGACGAACAAGTACTTGTAAAAGACATGTTTTTATTAACAACAAAACCAATTTTATATGTAGCAAATGTATCAGAAGACCAATTAGAAGATGCAGAAAATGACGAATTAGTAAAACAAGTAAAAGAATATGCATCAACAGAAAAAGCAGAAGTTATTCCATTATGTGTAAAAATAGAAGAAGAACTTTCTGGACTAGAAGATGACGACAAAAAAGAAATGCTAGAAGCATTAGGATTAGAAGAATCAGGCTTAGATAAAGTTATAAAAAGAAGTTATGACTTGTTAGGATTAATGTCATTCTTAACTGCTGGAGAACCAGAAGTAAGAGCGTGGACAATAAAAAAAGGAACAAAAGCACCACAAGCAGCAGGAAAAATACACTCAGACATAGAAAGAGGATTTATAAAAGCAGAAGTTGTATCATATGATGATTTAATTAGAGAAGGGTCAATGGTTGCAGCAAAGGAAAAGGGACTTGTTCGTTCTGAAGGAAAAGAATATATTATGCAAGATGGAGATATTGTTTTATTTAAATTTAATGTATAAAATTACTAAAAATTAGCAATATAAAAATATATAAACTTTGTAATAATTCTGTAATATTTTTGTGATATAAATGTAAAATAAAAATAGTAAAAACATATTGACTTATTAAATTAGAAAGTATAAAATTATATTAGTAGTTAAGAGGTTGCAATCAAATAAAAAAAGTGGTATAATTTCTTTTGATTGTAAAATAATATGGGTAAATAAAGGAGAGAATGGTATGAAAAAAACAAAAATAGTAAGTATAGTTTTAATCGTAATGATAGTAATAGCTATGTTGTTCACAGCAAAAAGTGTATTTGCTATTACAGATTTAACAGGAACAGCATTAGGTAATAATAATGTAGATGACAATAATATAGCAGGAACTGGAGGTACAGGAACAAGCAAACCTTCAAATAATGTTTTAAATAACACAACAAACAATCTTGTTTTAACAACAAACAATACAAGTACTTATAACAACTCATCATTACCAAAAACAGGTGTAGCAGATTCTATGCCAGTTGCAGTATTAGTAGTTGTATTAGGTATATCAGGAGTATATGCTTACAAAAAAATGCAAGAATATAAAAATATCTAATAAATATAAATGTATCCAAAATTACAATATATAATATAAAAAAGATAAAGGAATTTTACGAAACTCCTTTATTTTTTTTATTATTTTGTATATAATAGGAAAGAAAAAACAAAACTTTAATAAAATAATTGCAAATTTATTAAAAAAATACCAATGAACACAATGAAAAGGAGAGTTACAAAATGAATGAAAAACAAGCACAAAAAAGAATAGAAGAATTACGAAAACAAACAGACTATTATGCACAAAAATACTATGATGATGATGCACCAGAAATATCAGATTTTGAGTATGATATGTTAATGGTAGAATTGCGCAATTTAGAAAAAAGTTACCCACAATTTTTATCAAAAGATTCATTAACACAAAAGGTTGGCGGACATGTAAAAGAAGGATTTGAAAAAGTAACACACGAGGTTCCACTTCAAAGTTTACAAGATATTTTTAGTTTTGAAGAAGTAGAAGAATTTTGCCATAAGATGGAAGAAAAGGCAAAAGAAAATGGAATAGAAAAAGTAAAATATGTAGTAGAAACAAAAATAGATGGTTTATCTTCTGCACTTGAATATAAAGATGGAAAATTTGTAAGAGGTGCTACAAGAGGAAATGGACTTGTAGGAGAAGATGTAACACAAAATTTAAAAACAGTAAAAACAATTCCTATGGAAATAAATGATAAAATAGATATAACAGTGCGTGGCGAAGTATTTATTTCTAAAAAAGATTTTGAACAAATGAATCAAGAAAGAGAAGAAAATGAAGAAGAACTATTTGCAAATGCACGTAATGCAGCAGCAGGGTCACTTCGTCAATTAGACAGTAAAATAACAGCAACAAGACCACTTGATATCTATATATTTAATGTTCAAAAAATAGATGGAAAAGAATTTAACTCACATTTTGAAGAACTTGAATACTTAGAAAAAATTGGATTTAATGTAAATCCTGTACGTATACCATGTGAGACAATAGAAGAAGTAAAAGAAGCAATTAGAAAAATTGGAGAAATGAGAGAAAACTTAACATTTGGAATAGATGGAGCAGTTATAAAAATAGATGATTTAAGATTTAGAGAAATATTAGGAACAACAGTAAAAACACCAAGATGGGCGATTGCATATAAATATCCGCCAGAACAAAAAGAAACACTATTAAAAGACATAGTTTGTCAAGTAGGAAGAACAGGCGTAATTACACCAATGGCAATACTAGAACCAGTAAAACTTGCAGGATCAACAATATCAAAAACAACACTACACAACGAAGATTTTATTAAAGAAAAAGGTCTAAAAATAGGTGACACAGTAGTAATACAAAAAGCAGGAGATGTAATACCAGAAATAGTAAAAGTTGTTGAAGAAAAAAGAACAGGTGAAGAAAAAGACTTTAAAATGCCAAGAGTATGCCCAGTATGTGGAGCAGAAGCAGTAAGAGAAGAAGGAGAATCAGCAGTAAGATGTACTGGAATAGAATGTCCAGCAAAATTATTTAGAAACTTAGTTCACTTTGTATCAAGAGAAGCAATGAATATAGACGGACTTGGAGAAAATATAATTCAACAATTATTAGACAGAGAATTGATTCATAACATATCAGATATATATGAATTAAAATTTGAAGACATTGCATCACTAAAAAAGAATGGAAAGAAATTTGCACAAAACTTAATTGACAGTATTAATGCAAGTAAGGAAAATGATTTATATAGATTAATAACAGCGTTAGGCATTAGACATGTTGGAGGAAAAGCATCAAAAATGTTAGCAAGAAAATACAGAACAATGGACAATCTAGCAAATGCAACATTTGAAGAACTAAGTGAAATAAAAGACATTGGAGAAGTAATGGCAAATAGCATAAGAGAATTCTTTTTACAAGAACAAACAGCAGATTTGCTAAATAAATTAAAGTTAGCCGGTGTTAACATGAATTGCTTGGAAGAAGAAAGCATTGACAAACGATTTGAAGGAAAAACTTTTGTATTAACAGGAAGTTTAGAAAAATATACAAGAAAAGAAGCAGAAAATATAATTGAAAGACTTGGCGGAAAAACATCAGGTTCTGTATCTAAAAAAACAGATTATGTTTTAGCAGGTGAGGATGCAGGAAGTAAATTAACAAAAGCTCAAAGCCTTGGAGTTACAATTATTTCAGAAGATGAATTTGAGAAAATGACTGTTTAATTACATTGAAAGAAATGGAGAAGATTATGGAAGAAAAATATACATTTGAAATGATGTGGGAAGACTTGAATAATGGGTATCAAATTTTTTACACATATGTACGAAATAGATATTTATTGTTTAAAACCGCACCAAATTGCTACACACAAAAGTTATTAACAGACCACAAGAAAAATCCACAACCTAAAATGTCAATGCTTACATTAAAAAGGGTTAAGGAGATGTTTCCTGATATGGAAGATATTGAATATAAGATAATAAGTGATAACTAATCAAAGAAAAAATCATATAAAATAAAAAGGAAAAAAAATGAAAAAAATATTAGCAAAAAAACTAAATTATGGAGATACAATTGGGGTAGTAGGAGTATCAAATAGTTTGAAACTAAACAATAGATATGAAGATTTAAAAAAAGCAGAAAATTTTTTACTAAGTAAAGGATTCAAAATAAAAAAAGGAAAATATATAGAAGAAGACTATTATGGCTCAGCAGGAACAAATAAACAAAAATCAGAAGACTTAATGGAAATGTTTAAAGATGATGAAGTTAAAGCGATTATCTGCTTAGAAGGTGGACAAACTTGTAATACTTTTATTGATTTATTAGATTATGAAGAAATAAAAAAACATCCTAAAATAATTACAGGATATAGTGATATAACTGTTTTATTACAGGCTATTTACAAAAAAACTGGATTAGTAACATTTCATGGTGAATCATTTATACATTTTGGCGAAAATGATGCAGAAGAAAAATATAAGGAATTTGAACAAACTTTTATAAATAAAAAGATTGGAAAATTTGAAACCGGAATAAAAAAAGTAATAAGAAGTGGAAATGTAGATGGTGAATTAGTTGGAACAAATCTGGGATGTATGATGTATTTAATTGGAACAGAGTATTTCCCAGATATGCAAGATAAAATTTGGCTAATTGAAAGTTATAGGACATCACCAAATGAATGTCAAAGAAGATTTGCTCATTTGAAACAAATTGGTGTTTTTGATAAAGTAAAAGGAATAGTTATAGGATATAATTATGATTTACAAAAAGATGGAGAAGTATATCCACAAATGGAAGATATATTACTGGAATATACAAAAGAATATAAATTTCCGATTATAAAGTGTAATGATTTTGGTCACAAAATGGTAAATGGTGTTATACCAATAGGCGTAAATGCAAAAATTGATACTGATAATTGCAAAATAAAAATAGAAGATAATTTTTTAGAAAATTAAATTAAGGGATAATAAGAGCGACTATTTAAATCAAAAGATTAATTTGACACATATGTAAAAATATGGTAAAATTTATTTAGTATTCGTGGGTACAGCGAAATATAATAAATGTGCCATTTTAGTATAAAATACTGACATTTCGGTATTTTACTAAAATAATAGGAGACAACTATGAAACACATGAAACGGTATTGGATAGTAATTTTAGCTATTGTGTTAACTTTAAGTTTAGCTATTGCGTTAACTTTAAGTTTAGCTGGATGTGGGGAGGAGACAGTTGTTAAGGAGGAAAACTTAGAAGAACTTAATCCTCTCAGGGGGAATACTTTGGAAAAGACACATGAGCTTGAAGGATTTCAATTTATAACTACATATGATACGGGTAGTTATGATTTAAGCAGATGGAGAATAACAGATTCCAAAGTAGTTAATATGACTGCCAAAGTTTCGGGAGCTCCAGAAGGAGCAACTGTGTTGATTGAACATGTACACATAGACATGTCTTTAAAATCAACATCTGCTCAGCTTGACGGCCTTTCACAAGATAATATGGATGATTCATATCATGGAACATCACAAGATGGATTTTTCATAAGTGAAAAATATCCATATCAAAATCAATTTGCTATAGAAGGTTATAGTAAAGATTTGATAGATGGATGGACGTTTGTATGTGGTGAGTATGGAACAGGATCAGTATCACAAAAAAGACTTACTGAAAACAGTTTAGTTCAAGATGGTAATGTATATGCAAATAAGATGCAAGTTGTGTATGATATACTTATTAAATATGCAGATGAAGAGTATTATCATGTTGTATCTGTTTTGGATGAGTTTCTTATTCCTGTAACAGATGATGGTGTCCAAACTGAAATGGAAACAGAATATCAATAGTTGTATGCCCAGTCTATATTTTATAGACTGGGCATTATCCATGTTAATATTTAATAAATTTATTGTATTTTAATAAAAGTATTTACAAATTAAAAAGAAATGTTATAAAATATATTTGAAAATTAATAGATAGATATAAAAAATGTATATGAGGAGAAAAATTAATGGCTGTAATTATAGATGGAAAAGAATTAGCAAAAAAAATAAGAGCAAATTTAAAAATAGAATGTGAAGAATTAAAGAAAAAAAATATAAACTCAAAATTAGCAGTAATAATGGTAGGAGAAGACCCTGCATCAAAAGTATATGTAAGAAATAAAAGCAGAGCATGTGAAGATGTTGGAATAAAATACGAAGAATATTTACTAGACTCAAAAATAACTCAAAAAGAATTAATAGAACTAATAGAAAAATTAAACAACGACAAAACAATAAATGGAATATTATTACAAAGTCCAATACCATCAAATTTAGATATAAATGAAGCATTTAGAACAATATCACCAGAAAAAGATGTTGATGGATTTAATCCGTTAAATGTCGGAAAATTAGTTTTGAATCAAGACACATTTGTATCTTGTACACCATACGGAATAATGAAAATGTTCGAAGAATATGATATTGACTTAACTGGTAAAAATGTGGTAATATTAGGAAGAAGCAACATTGTGGGTAAACCATTAATACATTGTTGCTTAAATAAAAATGCGACAGTAACATCATGCCATTCTAAAACACAAAATATTGCACAAAAAGCAAAAGAAGCCGATGTGTTGATATCAGCAATTGGAAAAGCAAACTTTGTAACTGCAGATATGGTAAAAGATGGTGCGGTTGTAATTGATGTAGGAATAAATAGATTAGACAATGGCAAAATTACAGGTGATGTTGATTTTGAAAGTGTAAAGGAAAAAGCAAGTTATATTACACCGGTTCCTGGGGGAGTTGGACCGATGACAATTGCAATGCTTATGAACAATGTTATTAAGGCTACTAGAAGACAAAATGGAATGGTAGATTAAAATATTAATTGAAATAAGGCATTAAATAATAAAAAGTATAATAAGTGGGACACAAAATATTTGTGTCTTTTTTGCGTTTTAGAGCAATAAGATTATTAAATGAAAGTTGTTTAAAATTTATTATTGTTAAATAACAGTGAAAGTAAAAAGAAAGGAAAATGAAAATGGGAGATTTAGAAAATAAAAAATATTGGATTTGGTTTAGTCTAATAAAAGGGTTAGGATGTGTAAAAAAAAATAATTTGCTAAAAATATATGGTACGCCAGAAGAAATATATAAATTGAGTAAGAGAGAACTATTAAAAGTAGATAGAATAGGTGAAGAAACAGTTACAAATATTATAGAAGCAAAAAACGAAAAAATATTAAATTATCATATTAAATATATGGAAGAAAATAATATTGATATTATCCACATCTGTGAAAAAAGTTATCCACAGGCATTAAAGCAAATTTATGATGCACCAGTAAGTTTGTATATTAGAGGAAATAAAGAAATACTAAATGGAAAAAATATTGGCATTGTGGGATGTAGAGAGTGTACAGATTATGGAAAAAAGGCGGCAAAATATTTTGCTTATAATTTATCAAAAGAAAAATCTGTTAATATTGTTAGCGGTTTGGCTAAAGGTGTGGATAGTTATGCACATTGGGGTTCAGTTGGAGCCAATATTGAATGCGAAAGTACTAAAAACTGTGGAAACAAACAGGAGAGCTGTGGAAAAATAAATAATAACTGTGGAAAGATAAATGATGACTGTGGAAAATTAAAAAATGATTGTGGAAAAACAATTGCAATCCTTGGAAATGGCTTAGATATGATTTATCCAAAAGAAAATATAGAATTAGCAAATGAAATAATAAGAAACGGAGGGGCAATTATTTCAGAATATCCATGTGGTACTAAACCAGACAAGATGAACTTTCCTGCAAGAAATAGAATTATAAGTGGACTAAGTAAAGGAATAATTGTTATAGAAGCAAAAGAAAAAAGTGGAACATTAATTACAGTCGATTTTGCTTTAGAACAAGGAAGAGATGTTTTTGTTGTTCCTGGAAATATTAATTCAATAAATTCTGTTGGTACAAATGACTTAATAAAACAAGGTGCGAAAATGGTTACTTCCTATGAAGATATAAAATAAAAGCCACCCTTAGAAAGGGTGACGTAGATTTTGACTATTTACCGTAAATCAATTTTATAATATATATAACAATCAAAATGATAAATAGGATCAAAAAAGTAATGGCAAAAACTATAATAAAGGTTATTAAAAATGTAAAAATAACATTTCCATTAGTAGCCTTTGCTATTTCTGCTATGGCAAAGCAAAATGCTAAAATAGTAGGAAGAAGTATTAATAAAAAAAGATACAACTCCTTATTTCCCTTTACATCATCATTATACCATGCCCGAACAATTTTTATCATAATTTTTCCTCCTTAAAATTATTTATCCTCCTGTGGGAGCGAGGAAATTCATATAATAAGTTAAAAATATTATATCACAAAAAATGAAAATATCAACAAACATATGTTTACAAAACGAAAATAAAATGATATAATAATTATAGTTCAAAAATGTTACAAATTAAGAAAATTGCATAAGCAGAAATGTAATAAACAAATGGGGGTGGATTATGCAAAATACAGAACAACATATTTATATAGCAATAGACCTAAAATCATTCTATGCGTCAGTAGAATGCCAAGAAAGAGGGCTAAATCCATTAACAACAAACTTAGTAGTAGCAGACAATAGTAGAACAGAGAAAACAGTATGTCTAGCAGTAACGCCATCACTCAAACAATATGGAATAGGAGGCAGAGCCAGACTATTCGAAGTAGTACAAAAAGTCAAAGAAATAAATATAGAAAGAAAAATAAAAGCACCAAATTGTAGATTTACAGGAACGAGTTATGATGATACAGCTTTAAAAAAGAATCCTGATTTGGAACTATCATATATAATAGCTCCACCGCGAATGAAGTATTACATGCAATACAGCACAAAAATATATAATATTTACCTTAAGTGGTTTTCAGCAGAAGATATTTATGTATATTCTATTGATGAAGTATTTATTGATGTAACACATTATTTAAAAACATATAATATGAGAGCAGGAGAACTAATAACAAAAGTAATTCAAGATGTTTATGACAATACAGGAATTACGGCAACGGGTGGAATGGGAACCAATTTATACTTGGCAAAAATTGCCATGGACATAGTTGCAAAACATGCGCAACCAAATAAAAATGGAGTAAGAATAGCAGGATTGGACGAAAAGTTATATAGAAAATTACTTTGGACACATACACCTATTACTGATTTTTGGAGAGTAGGAAAGGGAACTGCCAAAAAACTTGAAAAACATGGGATTTATACTATGGGTGATGTGGCAAGAACATCTATAAAAAATGAGGACTTATTATATAAATTATTTGGAATTAATGCAGAGTTGTTAATTGACCATGCTTGGGGATATGAACCAGTAACAATAGAAAGTATAAAAGCATATAGACCAGCATCAAATAGTATTTGTTCAGGGCAAGTATTGCATTGTCCATATAATTATGAAGATACAAAAGTAATTGTAAAAGAGATGACCGAATTATTAACATTAGATTTAGTTGAAAAAAATTTAGTAACAAATCAAATTGTATTAACAATTGGCTATGATGTTGAAAATATAACAAATAGAAATATTAGTTATAATGGAGAAGTAACAACAGATAGATATGGACGCAAAATTCCGAAACATGCACACGGAACTATTAATTTGGACCATCAAACATCATCAACTAAGATTATAATGGATGCAACAATGAAATTATATGAAAGAATTATAAATAAAAACCTAATTGTTAGAAGAATAAATATTACGGCGAATAATGTAATAAGTGTGAGAAATGCTGAAAATAAAAAAACATTTGAACAAATTGATTTATTTACAGATTATCATAAAAAAGAGAAAGAACAGCAAGAAGAAAAAAAGGAAAGAAACTTGCAAAAGGCGGTAATTGATATAAAAAATAAATATGGTAAAAATGCTATTATTAAAGGAATGAATTTGCAGGATGCAGGAACTACTATTGATAGAAATAATCAAGTTGGTGGGCATAAAGCATAGAAGTGGTAAAGTAATGTGAATTTAGTTTTGGGCATTGGGAAAGGATTGAAATTATAAATGAAAAAAGATAATTATAGTGATATTATACATTTGCCTCATTATGTTTCTAAAAAGAGACCACAAATGAGCATAGAGCAAAGGTCTGCACAATTTGCACCTTTTGCTGCTTTAACTGGTTATGAGGATGAAATTGAAGAAGCGGGGAAAGAGTTTATTAAAAAGATGGATGAAAAATAAAAAAAGTAGTTTTAAAACTACTTCTTTTTGTGGTGGCTCGAAGTGGAATCGAACCACTGACACGGGGATTTTCAGTCCCCTGCTCTACCAACTGAGCTATCGAGCCAAAAAAATAAATCTTATACATTATATATAAAAAAATGGCGACCTGGAACGGGCTCGAACCGTCGACCTCTAGCGTGACAGGCTAGCGTTCTAACCAACTGAACTACCAGGCCGTAAAAGAATGGTGGTCGTTATAGGGCTCGAACCTATGACCCCCTGCTTGTAAGGCAGATGCTCTCCCAGCTGAGCTAAACGACCATGTCCTTTCGACATTGATTAGTATACAAGATTTAAAATAAAATGTCAATACTTTTTTTAAAAAAAATCAAAAAAATTTTCAAAAAAAATCAAAAAATTTTTAAATCCCTTGATTTTAAAGGAAAAATGTAATATTATATTTTAAGAAAAAAATACATATATTTTAAATAATAAAATATAATATATAAAATAAATTTTCTGTGCAATATAAAAAAATATATGTAGGAGGAACAAAAGAAAATGAAAAAAGAAAAAATAAATAAAAAGAAAGTGGACAAAAAAGAGAAAGGTATAAAAGAAAAAAGTGAAACAAGTAAAAAAAATGAAAAAATAATAAAGCAGATAATTTTTAGCATATTAATAATTATGTTAATAATAATTCTAATTTTTTTATTTAACCAGGTTTACAACAAACTAAGACGCAAGAAAGATTTTGAAAATGATTTAACATCATTTTCAAACAAAAACAAAGAAACAATATTTTCAATATTTTTCAGTAGTTGTGATTCAAAAAATAAAAACACATCAAAAACAAACTTCACAATAGAAAATTTATATGCATACACAGACATAGCAATTTTTTTAAATAATGATGTTTCACAAAAAAGTGAGAAAAACACAACAGAAAACACACTAAAAAATGTAAAAATAACAAATATAAAATTTACAAAGCAACCAGAACTAGGAATAGGAAATTTATATTATAAAAACGTAAATGATTTTGCAAAAAGTGAAATAAACGAAAATAATAAAATTGAAAACGAATTACAATTTGAGACAACATCGACAAATGAAGTGGACCTTAGTAAACCAGTATTATATAATAATTGTGCTAACCCGATAACATTAAGCTATGTAAATCAAAATATCAAAACAGATTATACAATGACAGACACACAAAATCCAATAACATATAATGGTAAACTCTTAAAAAGATGCGGAGTTTCAGTAAAAGCAATAAATACATCAATATCATTTGATATAGAAATAGAAAACAACAAAAATCAAAAATTTAGAACAACAATATATTTTGATATACCATACGAAAGTGAAGAAAAATCAATAAATGATGGAAGCATAATTGTAGAAAAGAAAACAAATTTCAATTTTTATAGATATGAATAGAAAGGATTTTTAAATGAAAGAAAAATTAAAAATATCAGAAGAATTAAAACAAAAATATCATAAATGTGAAGAAGTAACAAACTTTAAACAAATACTAGACAGATCAGCAGAAATTTATAAAACAAGAACAGCGTTTAAGTTAAAGGACAAAGATGGAAATATTTACAACAAAACATATGAAGAATTAAAAGCAGATGTAACTGTGCTTGGGACAAGCTTAATTGAAAATGGACTTTTAAATAAAAGAATTGCAGTTATAGGGAAAAATTCATATAAATGGGTAATATCATATTTGGCTGCTTCAATAGTAGGAGTTGTTGTGCCAATTGATAAAGAATTACATTCAGATGATGTAATTAATTTCATGAATGTTTCTGAAAGCAAATGTATTTTAGGAGATAGCAAAAATTTAAAGAAAATTAATGAAAATATTGAAAAATTAGAAAATAAGGAAACATTATTTATTGATTTTGATAGTAAAATACAAGAAGGAAATTCCTTATCATTTGCAGTTCAAATGGAAAATGGAAAAACCTTGGTAGAAGAGGGAAATACAGAATTTGATAAAATAACAGTAAATCCTGACGAATTAAAAATATTATTATTTACATCAGGAACAACAGGAAATGCCAAAGGAGTATGTTTATCACAAAGAAATATTTGCTCAAATATTTTATCAATATATGGAATAGTAAAAGTAAAAAGAAGTGACTTATTTTTCTCAATTTTGCCATTACATCATACGTATGAATGTACAATAGGATTTTTATTACCATTATACAGTGGCGCAAGTATTTGCTATTGTGACGGCTTAAGATATATAACAAGCAATATGCTAGAATATCATCCATCAGTTATACTATGTGTGCCATTGCTTTTAGAAAAAATGTATCAAAAAATAATGAAGAGCATACAAAAAACATTGCCAAAAAAATATACAGAAAATCTAAAAGAAAATGAAAATATAATTGATAAATTGCCATTCTATATAAAAGGAATAGTAAAAAGAAAAGTTAAGAATTCACTTGGTGGAAGATTAAGAGTATTTATAGTAGGTGCTGCAGCAGTAAATCCAGAAATAGCAGATACATTTGACAAATTAGGATTAAATTCATTGCAAGGATATGGTTTGACAGAATGTGCACCATTAGTTGCAGGAAACACAGACTTCTTTAAAAGGAATGATAGTGCAGGTTTACCAATTCCAAATGTAGAATACAAAATTGATAATCCAGACAGAGATGGCGTTGGAGAAATAATAGTAAAAGGACCAAATGTAATGCTTGGTTATTACAATATGCCAGAAGAAACAGAAAAAGTTTTAAAAGACGGTTGGTTTCATACAGGAGATTTAGGAAAAATTGATGAAAATGGATTTTTATATATTACAGGTAGATGCAAAAGCGTTATAGTAACAAAAAACGGAAAAAATATATATCCGGAAGAAATTGAAGCATATTTAAATGATAGTCCTTTAATTTCAGAATCATTAGTTATGGGAATTCAAAAAGAAAATGATGATGAGACATATGTCAATGCCCAAATTTTCCCTAATATGGATGCTATAAAAGAATATTTGAAAGGAACAGTTCCAACAAAAGAAGAAGTTAAGAAAATTATGGCTGATGTAGTTTCTGGTGTTAATAGCAAAATACCAAATTACAAGCATATTAAGAATTTTGCTGTTAGAGATAAAGAATTTGAAAAAACTACTACTCAAAAAATTAAGAGATATGGAGATAATATGAAAAAATAGGGATTAGGGGACGGGTCTACAATCCCTATTTTTTATTAGGAAAGTTTTAATTTTTATTTTTGCAAAAAAGTTGGACCGGAAAATGATTTCCAATCCAACTTTTTTAATATGTCTTATAAAGGATTAGCAACATCCTCTATTTCCACCGCAACAACAGCAGATTATTAATATTAATAGTATGATACAGCAGCAGTCATCACCAAATCCGAATCCGCCACCACAACCTCTATTCTCTGGCATAGTCTAGACCCCCTTTCCAAGCAAAAACTATTTTCTTTTTTGTGTTTTTCCTTGTTTCCTTTGTATAATACATATTATGAAAAAATAGAAAATTGGTTACAAAAAATAAAATAAAATTTAGTATTGAATTTATAAAATAAATCGTATATAATGTGAAAAAACGAAAGAAGGTAAAGATAAATGGCAGGAATAAAATTAAATTTAAAAAACACAGGAATACCACAAAAGTCAATAATGGAATATAAAGAACAAGTAGAAAATATACACAAAGAACTACACAAAAAAGCAAATGACGAAAAAGACTTTGTAGGATGGTTAGAATTACCAACAAAATACGACAAAAAAGAATTTTTAAGAATAAAAAAAGTAGCAAAAAAGATAAAAAAAGAATCAGACATATTAGTGGTAATAGGAATAGGAGGCTCATATTTAGGAGCCAGAGCAGTTATTGAAGCATTAACAAACACATTTAACAACATGCTTACAGACAAACAAAGAAAATATCCACAAATATTATATGTAGGAAACAATTTAAGTCCTAATTACATCAATGAATTAATCGAATATATTGGAGAAAAAGATTTTTCAGTAAATGTAATATCAAAATCTGGAACCACAACAGAGCCGGCAATAGCATTTAGAATTTTTAGAGAAATTCTAGAAAATAAATATGGAATTGACGAGGCAAGAAGCAGAATATATGTAACAACAGACAAAGAAAGAGGCGCATTAAAAACACTTGCGGACAACGAAGGATACGAAAAATTCGTCATACCAGATAATGTTGGGGGAAGATACTCAGTACTAACTGCAGTTGGTTTATTACCAATAGCAACTGCGGGAATAGATATAGACAAATTAATGCAAGGTGCGCAAAATGCACAAGAAAGATATGATGACCCAAATTTAAAATATAATGAATGCTATAAATATGCTGTTACAAGAAATATTTTATACAAATTATATAAAAATACAGAAATATTAGTAAATTATGAACCTAAAATGCACTACTTTACAGAATGGTGGAAACAACTTTTCGGAGAAAGTGAAGGAAAAGATCAAAAAGGAATCTTCCCAGCAGGCGTAGACTTTACAACAGATTTGCATTCAATGGGTCAATATATTCAAGAAGGAAGAAGAAATTTATTTGAAACAGTTATATCAATAGAAAACCCAAAATCAGATATAACAATAAATAAAGACGAAGATAATCTAGATGGATTAAATTATTTAGCAGGAAAAACACTTGACTATGTAAATAAAAAAGCAATGGAAGGAACAGTAAAGGCACACGTTACAGGAGATGTTCCAAACATAATGCTAACTATAGAGAATCTTGATGAAGAAAATATTGGTGAATTAATATATTTCTTTGAAAAAGCCTGTGCTATGTCTGGAATGATACTTGGAGTTAATCCATTTAATCAACCAGGTGTTGAGGAATATAAGAAGAATATGTTTAAATTATTAAAGAAACCAGGGTTTTAGGGAAGTTCCTTAAATCCCTTTTTAAAGGGAATACGGGACAAGCCTTTGTTGAAAAAATGTCTCTCTGTTGCTTGAAAACAGAACTGAGAGGAAAAGAGGATAGTGAAATGATATTTAAAGAGCAATTTACAATGCAATTAAAAGATATAGGAAAAGAAAATTATATGAAAAATAGAGCAATATTAGAAATATTTGAAAACATAGGAACACATCACTCTGATATTGCAGGATATGGACCAAATGATATAAAAAGAACGGGAGTAACATGGGTATTACTAGATTGGAAAGTTCAAGTTCTAAAAAGACCTAAATATGGTGAAAAATTAAATGTATCAACGTGGGGCAGAACAATGAAAAGAACATATACATATAGAGATTTTGAGATGTATGACAAAGAAAATAACTTGTGTGTAATAGGAACATCAAAATGGGTTTTAATAGATATTGAGACTGGAAAAATTGCAAAAATAACAGAAGAAATTTATGAAAAATATCAAATTGAAGAAAAAAGTGTATTTAATATAGAAGAATTGGATAAGCTGAAAGCACCAGAAGAATTTAGTAGTGAAATTGAATATAAAGTTTCTAGAAGAGATATAGATTTAAATGGACATATGCATAATTTGTATTATCTAGATATTGCATATGAGGCTTTACCAGAGGAGGTTTATGAGCAAAGACCTTTTGATAATTTTAGAATTCAATATAAAAAAGAGGTAAAATTAGGTGATGTTGTTAGATGTAGATATACTTTTAAAGATGGAGAACATATTGTATCTATTTTTAATAGTGATGGGAGTAGACCTCATGCAATTGTTATTTTGAAATAGATGTATAGTGTTAAAATTTTTCGGGATTTGGGGACGGGTCTTTAATCCCGAAAAATTTTAAAAAAATGTTGAAAAATGGTAATTAGTTGTGATATAATAGATGTCGGTTAAGAAAAAGGGAGGAATAAAAATGAAACAATTAAGAAAAACAAAAATAGTTGGAACAATAGGACCAGCAAGTGAAAACAAATTAGAAGAATTATTTAATGCAGGTCTAAATGTAACAAGAGTTAACTATTCTCATGGAAGCTGGGATGAACAATCTGAAAAAACAGAAAACATAATCAAATTAAGAAAAGAATTAGACATACCAGTAGCATTATTATTAGATATGAAAGGTCCTGAAATAAGAACAGGAATGTTGTACACAGGAAAAAATAAAAAAATTGAATTAAAAGATGGACAAAAATTCACATTATTCAATGAAGATATTGAAGGAAACGAAGAAGGAGTTTCTGTAACATACAAAGAATTATATAAAGATGTACAACCAGGTACAAAAATATTAATCGACGACGGAGCAATTGAATTAAAAGTTGACGAAGTTGCTGGAAAAGATATTGTTTGTACAGTAGTTCATGGAAATGGATTAGGAAGTAGAAAAACAATGAACTTACCTGGAACAGTAATCAGATTACCAGGATTAGCTGAAAAAGATATAGCAGATTTAAAAACAGCTTGTGAACATGATTATGATTTCGTTGCAATTTCATTTGCAAGAAACTTAGATGATATAAGACAAGTAAGAAAAGTATTAGATGAAAACGGTGGAAAAGATATCCAAATAATAACAAAAATTGAAAACGTTGAAGGTATATCAAACTTAGACAATATCTTATTAGAAGCAGATGCTCAAATGATTGCCAGAGGAGATATGGCTACAGAAACAGACTTTACAGAACCACCTGTAATTCAAAAAAGAATAATCAAAACATCTAACAAACTTTGTAAACCAGCTATAACAGCTACACAAATGTTAGAATCAATGACATACAACCCATTACCAACAAGAGCAGAAGCTAGTGACGTTGCAAATGCTATCTATGATAGAACAAGTGCAATAATGTTATCTGGAGAATGTGCTCAAGGTGATTACCCAGTAGAATGTGTTCAAACAATGGTTAAAATAGCAAACAGAGTAGAACCAGAAATCAATTACTGGAAAAGATTTAAAGAAAATGATAATATGGATTTATCAGATTTCGAAACAAAAGTTGCATATTCAACATGTGTTACAGCAATGAACATGGAAGCAGATGCAATTGTATGCTACACAAATTCAGGAAATTCTGCTAGAAAATTAGCAGGACTTGGAGCTGGATGCCCAATCTTAGCTATAACAGATAATAGAAAAACATTTAACCAATTAGCATTAGCTTGGAATGTGACACCAGTATTTGTTGAAAAAACTGAAAATATTGATACAACTCTTGAAAATGGAATTAAAAAATTACAAGATAAAGGTATCTTAGAAAAAGGTGATACAATTGTAATTTCAGGTGGACCAAGTATTTTAGCAAATGCAGAAGAAAGCAAAGTAGTTGCAAGTGTTGCAAAAATTTAATTTAAATACAAAATATTAGGAAGGGAAAATTTAGAAAATCTAAATTTTCTCTTTTTGAATGAAAGTCAATAATTTTATGGGCGGTGAATTGAAAAAAAGAGTTGCTTTGGCAACTCTTAGAAAAAAATCTTAATTCTGGTTTTTTATTTTTTCTTTTCATCTTTTATAACTTCTTTAATAGCACCTAAACTTGAAAGTGCACTTGTTGCTTCGAAAGGAATAAATACTTTATTTGCTTCTCCATCAGCAACTTTCTCTAATGCTTCAAGTGATTTTAATTGAACTAATTTTTCGTCTGGGTCTGATTTCTTAATTGCTTCATAAACCATTTGAATTTCTTTAGCTTTTGCTTCAGCAACTTCTTTAATTGCTTGTGCTTCACCGGCTGCTCTAGTAATTCTAGCTTCTTTATCTGCTTCAGCTTCTAGAATAGCGGCTTGTTTTTTACCTTCAGCAATAGTTACAGCAGATTGTCTTTGTGCTTCAGATTCAAGAATTAAAGCCCTTTTATTTCTTTCTGCATTCATTTCTTTTTCCATTGCATCCCTGATATCAGCAGGTGGTGTAATATCTTTGATTTCAACTCTATCAATTTTACATCCCCATCTATCAGTTGCTTCGTCAAGAACAACTCTTAATTGATTATTAATACCATCTCTTGAACTAAATGTTTCATCTAAGTCCATTTTACCAATGATATCACGAATTGTTGTGATTGCTAAGTATTCAATACCTTTTTTCAAACTTTGAATTTCATAAACTGCTTTTGCTGGGTCTGTTATTTGATAGAATACAACAGTGTCTATTGTAATTGTTACATTGTCTTTTGTAATAACTCCTTGAGGTGGAACATCCATTGTTTGTTGTTTTAAACTAACTACGCTTCTTACGTGGTCGAAAAATGGAATTATAATTGTAAGACCTGCATCTGCAACTTTGTAGAATTTACCTAATCTTTCAATTACATATACCTCCGCTTGTTTAACGATTTTAATTGATTTAAATGCTATAATTAAAATTATAACTAATAATACGATTAAAAATCCCATATTAAATTTCCTCCTTTTTCTACGATTTTTTTACTAAATTTTCAACTTGAATTTATGAAGATTGTTGATTATAGTATTTTATTTATCGTAGTTCTTTTATATAAATACTTAAAAAGTAATATTAAAAACTAAATTTTATTTTCAACTTTTATAGGTTTTACTATTGCTTTAACACCTTTGATTTCCTGAATTTCAACTTTTGAACCTTCTTCAATAATTTCATTGTTTTCGCTTTCTGCTGTCCAAACTTCACCATTTAATTTTATTTGACCAACTGAATGAATAGGGTCAATAGTTTTTATTACGAGTGCTTTTTTTCCAATTATTGAGTATACGTTTGTGTTTGTTTTTTTGACATCGACAAATTTCTTTACAAATGGTTTTGTTGCAAAAATTAATATTGTTGATGTTATTACAAATACTGTTGTTTGAATTATTATGTTTGATGTAAATAGACTAACTATCATTGCAATTAGTGCTCCTATTCCAAACCAGAATATTAAAAATCCAACTGTTGCAATTTCTCCTACAAAAAATAGTCCTGCTATTATTAACCATAATTTCCACATAGTAATTTCTCCTTTGTTTTTGAACTTACATTTATATTATACTATAAATTAGTTTAAAAATAAATACTTATGTAAAAAATAATTTTAAATGTTACAATAATATTACAAATTTGTAAAAAAATATAAATATTAAATTTTAACAAAAACCCCTTGTACTTTTTTAAATTTATTATTATAATAGATAAAGAAAAAACAAAAACAAGGAGTGACGTTATTGGAAAAGATTTCTAAAATTAGCCAAACAAACAAAATCCCCAAAAGACAACATAAGGAAAAAAACAGCCAATCAAATAATAGGTACAGTGAACCTAAAAAGAAAAAAGAAAATTTCAAAGAAATATTAGAAAATGAAGAAAAAATACTTGAAAAAACCGAAACGCAACAAAATGTAAAAAGAGCAATAGATGCATATAAAGTTCAAATGCAAATATCGCGTCCAACAATAAAAAATATACAAAAAAAAGAAGAAAAAAACATTGTAAAAAAAGAAAATTTTAACATTAAACAAGAGGAAAATATACGAGACTAAAAATAATAGCAAAATGTATAAAAAGAAAAAACTTTAAAATACTAAGGAGGAAATTAAAATGTATGTATTTAACAAAATAACGGTAAATCCACAATTACCAAAAAGAATAGGAAAGTTATCTGAAATAGCAAATAACTTATGGTGGTCATGGAATACTGAATTTTTAAGACTATTTAAAATAATAGATAGAGATTTATGGGAAACATGTGAAAAAAATCCGGTCAAATTTTTAAAAAGAGTATCTCAAGACAGATTAGAAGCAGTAGTAGAAAATACTGATTTTTTAAGAGAATATGATAGACTTGCAAAAGAATTTGACGATTATATAACAAGCAAAAACACATGGTTTTCAAACAAATACCCAGAAAACAAAAAAGACCTAATTGCATATTTTTCTGCAGAATACGGATTAGACCAAACAATACCAATATACTCAGGAGGACTTGGAATATTGTCAGGAGACCATTTAAAATCTGCAAGTGACTTAGGCATTCCATTAGTAGCAGTAGGATTATTATATAAAAATGGGTATTTTCATCAAAAAATAAATGAAAATGGAGAACAAGAAACAGAATATAATAATATTGAATTAAGTAATTTACCAATAAATCCTGTAAAAGATGAAAATGGTGAAGAACTAAAAATATATGTAAAATTTGAAAAAAGAAAAGTATATTTAAAAGTATGGCAAATAAATGTTGGAAGAATAAAATTATATTTATTGGATTCTGATATTGACGAAAACACACCTAAAGATAGAGAAGTCACATTACATTTATATGGTGGAGATCAAGAAATGAGAATTAAACAAGAAATAATTCTTGGAATGGGTGGAACAAATTTATTAACAAGGGCTTTAGGTTTGAATCCAACTGTATATCATATGAATGAAGGACATTCTGCTTTCTTAATATTAGAATTAATTAAAAATATAATAAAAGAGAAAAAAGTATCATTTGAAGTTGCAAAAGATATAGCAAGTTCAAAAACTGTGTTTACAACACATACACCTGTACCTGCAGGAAATGACATATTCCCAATAGGATTAGTTGAAAAATATTTTAAAGAATTTTGGCCAAGATTGGGATTAGACAGAGAAGAATTCTTAAAATTAGGAATGAAACCATGTACAGAGTTAGAACCAGGATTTAACATGGGAATATTTGCTTTAAAAGTTGCGGGAAAGAAAAATGGTGTAAGTAAATTGCATGGAGCGGTTTCAAGAGAATTATTTGGAGATGTTTGGCCTGAAATTGCAGCAAATGAATCACCAATAACATATGTAACAAATGGTATTCATACATGCTCATGGTTGGCACCATCATTAAAGGAATTATATAACAAATATTTGATTCCATATTGGCAAGATAATATCTATAAAGATGAAGTATGGGAAAACATTAACAATATACCAAACCAAGAATTATGGGGTATACATCAAAAAAGAAAACAAAAATTATTTGATATAGTAAAAGAAAATACAACTAATAGATTAAGAAAATCAGGATATAGTTATGAAGAAATAAATGAAATTACATCAAAACTAAATCCAAATGCATTAACAATAGGATTTGCAAGAAGATTTGCTACATATAAAAGGGCAACTTTGATATTTAAAGATTTAGAAAGAATAACACAAATTTTAAATAATGCAGATAGACCTGTTCAATTAATATTTGCTGGAAAAGCACATCCTGCAGATAAAGAAGGGCAAGATTTGATAAAAAGAATACATGAAATATCAATGATGCCACAATTTAAAGGAAAAATATTCTTACTTGAAAACTACAATATTGCAATGTCGAGATATTTAGTAAGTGGCGTTGATGTATGGCTAAATAATCCAAGAAGACCAATGGAAGCATCTGGAACAAGTGGACAAAAAGCATCTGTAAATGGTGTAATAAACTTTAGTGTTTTAGATGGTTGGTGGGCAGAAGGATACAACCAGGAAAATGGATGGACAATTGGAACAAATGCAGAATTTACATCATATGAAGAACAAGATATTGCTGATAGCCAAAGTATGTATCGTACATTGGAAGAAAAAATAATACCAACATATTACGAAAAAGATGAAAATGGAATTTCAGAAAAATGGATGAAAATTATGAAAAATTCTATAACATCAACAGGCGGAAAATACAGTACTTCAAGAATGCTTGTGGATTATACAAATAATTTATATATTCCATTATGTAATTTAACCAAAAAATACTACGAAAATATTGATAATGTTGCGGAATTCAATTTGTGGAAAAAGAATTTATATACAAATTGGAAAGATATAAAAATTACACAAAAAAATAATTTAAATAATATTACAATGGATGCAGGAAATAATATTGATGTTAAATGTGAAGTTCAACTTCCAAACGTTGATGTAAGTAATGTTATGGCACAATGTTATTATGGTAAGATTTTGGATAATGGAATTGTTGAAAATGTAAGTATTATTCCAATGAAATTATCATCAAAAAATGAAGAGAATAAAACATATGAATATACTGCAAAAATAGAACTAAAAACAGGTGGAAATTATGGCTATACATTTAGAGTTATGCCAAAACATGAAATGTTGCTAGATTCAGAAAATTTAAATTTAGTAAAATGGATTACAGATTAAAATAGAGAAAATCAGATATTTATATTATAGTATTTATATTATAGGAGGTTCGGAGAACTTTCTTGTAATATTAAAAAGTGAACATTATAATTGATGTTCACTTTTTATCCTTTTATTATTCCATTTTTAAAATCCAAATTAGCAAATGAGTTATTTTTAAATCCTAAAGAATATACATTAGTTGCAAAAATATCTTTGTTAAGCATAGTTTGCAGGCTAGTATTAGAATTATTATCAACAAACTTTTTAACAGAAGTAATTAATGGTTGATTTGGATTTTTATCCATAATTTTTGATATTAATTTTTTTCCATTATCATTAAAACCAAGAACTCTGATATATGGAGAATCAACCTCTTTAGAAAGTTTCATATCTTTTTTTGAAATGTCAAGAAGTGCATATAATAGAATCCTTTGAAGCCTAGTAATTGTATATCTTTTAGATTTTATTGTATTCAAAAGTTCAGTAAGAGTATTGCAAGAATTTACTGCTTTTTTTATTAAAAATTCTAATCCTTCAGATACATCTGGAAGATTTGCTATTTCTTTAATTGACTTTTTTCTTAATACATAAATTATTTCTTTTTCAAAACAATTTAAATCAGGAATTATACAACCTGAATTTATGCAATCTGCTAAAATTGAATAAGATTTTTCAGGTATAACGGTTTTGATAGTATTGAAATTTTTATTTTTAATAAGTTCTCTAATTGCAGTTGCACTTGCAATTGAAGTATTAATTGAAATATCAGAACTATTGTAATCTGCTATGGACCTTTTAATACAAACAGGTTTTATGGAACTTTTATATTTTTTTAAAGCCTTTAGATATTCAATTCCTAAAATATTATTTGGTGAAGATAGAATGTTTTGGTAATTATCAAAATTTGTATTAACATCTTCAAAATTTTTTATATATTCAAGCAGTGCATTTTCACGGGCCTTAGGAAAAGATAAACCAGTATCTAAGTAATTAGATAATATTTTTTTATACTCTTTTGGCTCATCATATAGAATATTAGCAAAATTATTTAAAATTTTGCTATTTGATGTTTCAGAGCCAAAAGATAGAAAATCTATAATTCCTAAAGAATTCAATATTTTAATAGAGCCCTCTGCAAAGTTTTCACTACTTGAAATTGAATATAAAACAGGAAGTTCTATAATTAAATCAACACCATTTTGTAATGCCATTTCAGTTTTTTTCCATTTATCTATAATTGAAGTTGAGCCACGTTGTGTAAAATTACCACTTATTATTGCAACAGTATATTCTGCACCAGTTGCTTTCTTGGACTCTTTTAAGTGATATAAATGACCATTATGAAATGGATTGTATTCTGCAATTATTCCTAAAACTGTGCTCAAATTAACACCTTCTTTCAAAAAATATTAAAATACTTGTTATTTTTAAACTATATTGATATAATAACATAAAATAAAAGAAAATACAAGGAAGGTAAGCATATGGAAAAAGTAATTATATATACAGATGGTGCCTGTTCAGGCAATCCAGGCCCTGGAGGATGGGGTGCAGTTTTAATGTACAAAGGTACAAAAAAGGAAATATCAGGAGCAAAGAATAATACAACAAATAATGTAATGGAACTTACTGCGGCATTAGAAGGACTAAAAATGTTGAAATTTCCGTGTGAGGTTGAATTATACAGTGATAGTGCATATTTGGTAAATGGATTTTCACAGGGGTGGATTTATAATTGGCAAAAGAATAATTGGCAAACGTCAAATAAGGAACCAGTAAAGAATAAAGAGATTTGGCAGGAAATATATAAAATGACTCAAACACATAAAGTAAAATTCATTAAAGTAAAAGGACATGCGGATAATGAATTTAATAATAGATGTGACGAACTTGCAAGAAATGCAATAAAGACACTATAATTTTACAAATATTACAATTATATTACATTTGGAAATAATATTGCAAAATTAAATACTTTACATTATAATAAAAGTAATTATGAAATACGTAGGGGGATAAAGATGGAAACATTTGCGGATTACCTTTTAGGCGAACAAGATTTAATAAATAAAATGGACATTCTAAACAAGTTACAAAGAATGCTAAGAGAAAAAAGAGGAATATCAATATTTTTTAACAATACAGTTATATTCAAAACAGAAATTGCAAGAATGTTTTTAGAATATACAGATGTTGGAAAAGAAGTAGATTCAAATTTGGTATTAACTGCATGCCTTTTATGTAACTGCAAAAAAATAGATGGACCACAAAGTTTGGAAAGTTTACATAGTTATGCAAAAAAAGGAGCAGAATTTTTATCAACATTAGGGTTTGATAACAGATTTTGTAAAATATGTGAAGAAGTAAATAGATATAGTGGAAGTGAACCTAGAGAACCAGAAAGTGATATTTTAGAATTGGTTGATAATTTTGGAGGGATGATGCTAGATAGACCAGAAAGAGCAGGTTTTACTCCAGAAAAAGCAATTATGCAATTAGAATTGGAAACTTTTAAAGCACATAAAAATAGATATTTTGAACAATTCAAAGAGTTTGTAACAATGATGCAGGAGGTAGAAGTATAATGAATATGAGTGGAAAAGTTGGGGCCGTAAAAATGCAACCATTGTATGCATTAAAAAGAGTAGCAGAAGAATATTCAATGTCAACAGTAATAGGTGGAGGCATTTTGAAAAGATTTGAAACTATAATTAATGAAAAGGTCAAAGAAGTAAAAACACAAGAACAAGTTGTAGAGGAGGTTTCTGATAATAAGGCAATGTTTGGTGAAGACGTATTAAAAGATTTATTAGGAGATGAAATAAAAAATAAATCAAATAATAATGTGGAAAAACAAAATATTTCAAATGTTAAAGATGAAAATGAAACATATATTATAGAGGAAGAAGAGGAAATATTAAGATAATTCTAATTTGTCAGACGGCTTTAAAAGTCGTCTAAATTTTTAGAGATATTAGTAGAAGTAACATTGAAACGTTAATTTTTAAATGCAAAATATAATAAACAAAGGAAAGAGGAACAAAAAATGTATGAAGTATTTGCAGATTTACATGTACACATAGGAAGATCAGAAAATGGAAAACCAATAAAAATAACAGCAGCAAGAAGTCTTAATTTTGCAAACATAGCAAAAGAATGTGCAGAAAGAAAAGGAATAAACATAGTAGGAATAATAGACTGTGCATCACCATATGTAATAGAAGACATAGAAAACTTCTTAAAAACAGGAGATGCATATGAATTAAAAGACGGAGGAATTATTTACAAAGACAAAGTATGTATCCTTTTAGGAAGTGAAGTAGAAACATCAGAAAAAGGCAGAAACGGAAAATGTGGAGCAGCCCATAATGTATGTTTCTTCCCACATTTAAAAGACATAAAAGGCTTTTCAAATGAGATGAGCCATCATATAAAAAACATAACATTAAGTACACAAAGGTCAAACGTATCAGGATATGAACTAATAGACATTGTTGAAAAATATAATGGAATACTAATACCTGCACACATATTTACACCATTCAAAAGTTATTATGGAAATTGTACAGACAGACTAGAAAATATATTCAAAGAAAAATATGATAAAATATTTGCAGTTGAATTGGGACTAAGTTCAGATACATTTTTGGCAGACGAGATATCAGAATTGGAAAATAAAACATTTGTAACAAATTCTGATGCACATTCATTACCAAAAATTGCCAGAGAATACAACAAAATGCAAGTAGAAGATATATCATTTAAAGAAGTTGTAAAAGCACTAAAAAATGAGGATGGAAGAAAAATAATTGCAAATTATGGATTAGACCCTAAACTTGGAAAATACCATAGAACATATTGTGATAACTGCAATCAAACAATAGAAACAAAAGAACCTGTAGAAGTTTGTCCATATTGTGGAAGCAACAAAGTAACTTTTGGTGTTTTTGATAGAATAGAATTAATCAAAGACAAAAAAGAAACTAAGAGCCCAGAAAATAGACCACCATATATTTATCAAGTTCCACTAGGATTTATACCAGGTGTTGGTGGAAAAACAATAGAAAAATTATTAGACAATTTTGAAACTGAGATGAATATATTACATAAATTATCAAAAGATGATATAGAAGCAGTTGTAGGTGAAAAAGTTGCAAACTCAATAGAAAAAGCAAGAACAGGAAATGCAAAAGTTCAATCTGGTGGCGGAGGAAACTACGGAAAAATTTTATAAAAAATCTAAGTTTCTAATAGTAAGAATTCACTATATATAATAGTTCTAAAAATCTCTTTATCGAATACACATTATGTATAAATGTGAAAAAGATAAGGAGATTTTTTATGAAAAGAAACAAACGATTAAAAATTTGGGATACAATAGTAAACCATGTAATAAATAACAAAAAAGAATATATATTAGTAACATTATTATTTTTAGTAGGAATATTTTTGGGAGTAATGTTTATTAACAATAGTAAAGAAACACAATTAACAGAAATAACAAACTATATGCAACAATTTATAGAAAAACTAAAAAACACTCAGAATTTAGAAACATCAACATTGTTAAAAACAACAATAATGCAGAATATAGTACTTGCAATAATATTATGGTTTTTTGGAACAACAGTTATAGGAATACCAATAGTATTTGGAATAATAATGTATAAAGGATTTTGCTTAGGGTATACAATAGCAACAGTAATTGCAACATTAGGAACTGGAAAAGGAATAATATTTATATTGATAGCACTAATATTGCAAAATATAATACTGATTCCAGCAATATTAGCAATAGGAGTAAGTGGATTTAAATTATATAAATCAATAGTAAAAGATAGGAATAAAGAAAATATAAAAGTGGAAGTACTTAGACACACAATATTTTCAGTGATTATGTTATGCTTTTTATGTATCTCTGCAATGGTAGAGATATTAATATCAACAAATATTTTGAAAAATTTTATTAAATATTTTTAAAAATCTATTTACTTTTTTGCAATTGTTTGATATAACATATAAAGAATTTATGTAAATAAAATATTTTGAATATAGGGGTAGGGAAAAATGGAAAAACAATTAAAACTTTTTTTTGAATTTTTAGAAAATGACAAAAAATTATCAAACAACACATTACAATCATACAAAAGAGACTTAAAACAATTCAGAAGATATATAGAAGGATGCGAAGTAGCATATAATAAAGTTGATGAAGAAGTCATGCACAACTATATTGAATATTTAGAGGAATTAGGAAAAAAACCTTCAACTATTTCAAGATGTATCGCTTCAATAAGATCTTTTTATCAATATGTATTAAAAAAAGGAAAAGTAAAAAAAGATCCAACAAAAAACATACAATCACCAAAAGTAGAGAAAAAAGCACCATGTGTGTTAACATCTAAAGAAGTAGAATTATTACTAGAACAACCAAAAGACATAGACTTAAAAGGAATAAGAGATAAGGCAATGCTAGAATTTGCATATGCAACAGGAATGAGAGTTACAGAAATTATATCATTAGATATAGATGACATCGATTTTAAAGAAGGTTTTGTAAACTGCAGAAAAGCAAATAAACAAAGAATAATACCATTAGGAAAAATGTCATTAAAAGCATTAAAAGAATATACGGACCATGCAAGAGAAATACTATTAAAAGATGATAACGAAAAAGCATTATTCGTAAATGTTAATGGACAAAGATTAACAAGACAAGGTTTTTGGAAAATTATAAAATATTATAAAGAACAAGCACATATAACAAAAGACATAACACCACATGTTTTAAGACATTCATTTGCAACACATTTATTACAAAATGGTGCAGACTTAAAATCAATCCAAACAATGCTTGGACATTCAGATATATCATCAACACAAGTATATATGCAATTTCAAGATGATGGAATAAAAGATATTTATAAAAAAGCTCATCCAAGAGCGTAAAAATGTAATAGGTTGAAGAGTAGTCAATAAAAATTTTGGCTGCTTTCCAACCAAATTTGTGCATTAGGAGGGAAAAACAATGATTAAATTAACATTAAAAGATGGTTCAATAAAAGAAGTTGAACAAGGAAGCACAATATATGAAGTAGCAAAACAAATAAGTGAAGGACTAGCAAGAGTTGCAACTTGTGGAATAGTAAACGGAGAAGTAAAAGACCTAAGATATGAATTACAAGAAGACTGTAACTTAAGCATAGAAACATTTGATAGTAGTCTAGACGGAAAAAAAGCATATTGGCATACAACATCACACATAATGGCACAAGCAGTACAAAGACTATTTCCAAATGTAAAATTTGCAATAGGACCAAGTATTGAAAATGGATTTTACTATGATTTTGATGTAGAAAAACCATTTACAGACGAAGACAAAGCAAAAATAGAAGCAGAAATGAAAAAAATCATTAAAGAAGATATAGAAATAGAAAGATTTTCTTTACCAAAACAAGAAGCATTAAAATTAATGGACGGACAACCTTATAAACAAGAGTTAATAAATGATTTAGCAGATGGAGAGGAAATTAGTTTCTATAAACAAGGTGATTATACAGACTTATGTGCAGGACCACATTTGATGAAAACAGGAAAAGTAAAAGCAGTTAAAATATTATCATCATCAGGTGCATACTGGAGAGGTGACGAGCATAATAAAATGTTACAAAGAATTTATGCAATATCATTCCCAAAAGCAAGCCAAGTCGACGAATACATGCAAAAACTGGAAGAAGCAAGACAACGTGACCACAGAAAAATAGGAAAAGACCTAGAATTATTTATGACAAGCCCATTAGTTGGTTCAGGACTTCCTATGTATTTACCAAATGGTGCAACAGTAAGAAGATTATTAGAAAGATATATTCAAGATAAAGAAGTAGAAATGGGATATCAACATGTATATACACCATCACTTGCAAATACAGAATTATACAAAGTTTCAGGACACTGGGACCACTACAAAGAAGATATGTTTCCTGTTATGAAAATGGATAATGAAGAAATGGTATTAAGACCAATGAACTGCCCACATCACATGTTAATATACAAAAATAAAATGCATTCATATAGAGATTTACCAATAAGAATTGGAGAATTAGCACATGACTTTAGATATGAAGATAGTGGAAGTGTTTGCGGTTTAGAGAGAGTTCGTGAAATGTGTCAAAATGA
Organism: Clostridium sp. 28_17; assembly: GCA_001916065.1. GTDB lineage: Bacteria > Bacillota > Clostridia > TANB77 > CAG-508 > CAG-269. Next base: position 14,725 of record MNRS01000026.1, on the reverse strand, counting down.
TGCGCATTTATTTGTAAGACCAGACCAAATTAAAGATGAAGTTGGAAAAGTTGTACAATTAATCTTATCAGTTTACAAAGATTTTGGATTTAAAGATTATGAATTTAGATTATCATTAAGAGATAAAAAAGATACACACAAATATTTTGATGATGATGAAATGTGGGAAAAAGCAGAAGGACAATTAAGAGAAATCTTGACTGAATTAGGAATAAACTTCTACGAAGCAGAAGGAGAAGCAGCATTCTATGGACCAAAACTAGATGTTCAATTAAAATCAGCAGTTGGACATGATGTTACAGTATCAACTTGCCAATTAGACTTCTTATTACCAGAAAGATTTAAGCTAGAATATATCGGGGAAGATGGAGAAAAACATAGACCAGTTGTTATCCACAGAGCAATTTTAGGTACATTTGACAGATTTATGTGCTTCTTAATTGAAGAAACAAAAGGTGCATTCCCATTATGGCTTTCACCAACACAAGTAAAAATATTACCAATTACAGATGCACAACATGATTACGCTAAATCAATTGAAGAAAAATTACACAAAGCCGGAATTCGTGTTGTTTTAGATGACAGAAATGAAAAAGTTGGATATAAAATCCGTGAAGCCCAACTTGAAAAAGTTCCATATATGTTAGTTGTTGGGGCAAAAGAAGTTGAAGAAAATACAGTTTCTGTTCGTTCAAGAGAAAGTGCAGAAAATGAAACTATTGATACTGATACATTTGTAGCAAGAATAAAAGAAGAAGTTGAAAATAAAACAAAATAATTTTTAAAGAATAGTGAAGATTTATATTTTTGCTATTCTTTTAACATTTTAACAAACACTTGACAAAAAATAAAAAATACATAATAATATACAATATAAGAAAAAAACGGATGGTAAAAAAATGAAAAAGAAAAGCAAAATAATCAAAAATGCAATAATATTTATATTGCTAATAATATTAACATTTTATATAATACTAAAAGACCAAAACATAGGAGAAATGTTCCAAATATTAGGAACAGTAAAATTGCAATACATATTAATAGCAGTATTATGTATGTGTATATATGTATTAGGAGAATCAATAAATATAGGAAGGACACTAAAAGCACTAAACGAAAAAACAACATTTTTTCAAAACATAAAATATGCATTAATCGGCTTTTTCTTCAGTGGGATAACACCTGCAGCAAGTGGCGGGCAACCAATGCAAATATATTATATGTATAAAGACAAAATATCAGTAGCAAATTCAACACTTTCTTTATTAATAAATTTAAGCAGTATGCAGGTAGTAACGATATCTTTAGCACTAATAAGTGTAGTAGTAAACCATAGCATTATGAATACTGCACTAATATGTTTTTTTGTAATTGGAATATTATTAAATGCAAGTGCACTAACTTTATTAATAATAGCAATATTTCATAAAAAATTATTACAGAAATTAATCAATTTTGTTGTAAAAATAATGAAAAAAATAAAGATAAAAAATGTAGATAAAAAACAAGAAAAAATAGAGAATGAATTAAACAAATATCAAGCAAGCAGTGATTATATAAAAGAACACAAGTTGGTAATGTTAAAAACAATATTTACAACATATATTCAATTTTTGGCATATTATAGTGTGTCATATTGGGTTTATCGTTCATTTGGTCTAAATGAGTATAATATATTAAAAATAATAAGCATACAATCAGTACTATATGGAACAGTTTCTGGAATACCATCACCAGGAGCGGTTGGAGTAACTGAAGGTGGATTTATTGAAATATTTAAAACAGTATTTCCCAAAAACAGCATAAATGGAGCGATGATATTAAACAGGGGAATCAATTTTTATTTACTAATAGTTATAAGTGCAGTAATTACAATGACTAATGCAATTAAATTCCAAAAAATGGAAGAAAAAAATACTGAAAATAACGAAGAAATAAGTTGAAAAAAACAAAAAAATAATATATAATGTTGAAGATTTTAAAATATAGGGGAAAAATTATGAATATACTTTTATGTGGAAATGGAAAAGTTTTTGATGGAGCACTAACAGAGCTAATATCAATTACAAATAAAACAAAAGAAGCTATAACGGCATATATATTCACAATGGATTTATCAAGAATAAAACCAGAATATACATCAATAAAAGACGAACAAATTGAATTTTTAAATGAAGTAGTAAAAACAAAAAATTCAAAAAACCAAGTAATAAAAGTAGATATAACAGATATTTATGAAAAAGAATTTGGACATTGCAAAAATGAAGACGCATATTGTACACCATATACCTTGTTAAGGCTATTAGCGGATTTGGTTCCAGATATGCCAGACAAATTGTTATATCTAGACATTGATATGATGGCAAATGGAGATATATCAGAATTATATAATACAGACATAACAGAATATGAATATGCAGCGGTAAAAGAAAAATATGGCTCAGTATTTATATGGCCAGACTATATAAATGCTGGAATGCTTTTATTAAATATGAAAAAAATAAAAGAAACAGGCTTGTTGGAAAAATCAAGAGAATTAATAAAAAATAGAAAATTATTATTTGCAGACCAAAGCGCAATATATTACTCAACAACAAAAAAATTATTATTACCACGTATATATAATGAACAATCAAAATTTAATAAAGAAGACACTGTAATATGTCATTTTTGCAAAAGACTTTTATGGAGACCATATCCACACACAGAAAACTTTAAACAATGGCAAATAGAAGAAGTTCATAAGATTTTAAAATGTCATGCATTTGATAAAGACCTAGAAGAATATGTAGAATTAAAAAAACAATATGAAAGTAGAAAAGGAGAAAAAATAAATGAATAAAGAAATACCAGTATTTTTTGCAGTAGATAATGGATATATACCATTCTTATCAGTTGCATTAAGATCATTAATAGACAATACATCAAAAGAAAATATATATGCAATAAAAATACTATATACAAATGTAACAGAAGAAAATAAAATAAAAATAAAAAAATATGAAACAGAAAATATAAGCATTGAATTTGTTGATTTAAATAAACAATTAGAAGAAATAAAAGAAAAATTATATACTCGCAATTATTTTTCAAATACAACATATTACAGATTATTTATACCAGAACTATACCCAGAATATGACAAAGCTGTATATATAGACAGTGACACAGTATGCTTATCAGATATAGCAGAATTATATAATACTGATATGGGAGACAACTTAATAGCAGGAATACCAGATGGCGTAATTCAAGCAATTGATATATTTAAAGATTATGTTGAAAGAGTGGTAGGGGTTGCAGATTACAACAATTATTTTAATGCAGGTGTAATAGTAATGAATTTAAAAGAATTAAGAGACTACAAATTCGAAGAAAAATTCATATATATGTTAGAAAAAATAAAATTTGAAGTTGCTCAAGATCAAGACTATTTAAATAGATTGTGTAAAGGAAGAGTTAAGATATTAGACTATTCTTGGAATAGAATGCCAGTAATGGGAAAAACAGAAGGAAAAATAAATTTAATACATTATAACTTAGGTGCAAAACCATGGTATTTTGACAATGTAGTATATCAAGAATATTTTTGGGAATATGCAAAAAAGACAGAATTTTATAATGAAATAAAAGAACTAGGAACTAAATATACAGATGAAGATAAAGAAAGAGATGACTCTAACAGTTTAAAACTTATGGAATTAGCAAAAAAAGAAACAGAATGCGTTGGAGATGATAGAATAAATAGGAGATAGTTTAATGAAAACAAGAGGAAAAATATTAGTCAAAATAAGGAAAAATAAACAAGAAAACATTCAGGAACCAATAGAAAAATCTCAATATAGACAAGAAGTTTTAAAGAAAATTGAACAACTTGAAAAAGAAGGAAAGTTTGATATTGATGTAGAAGACGATCCACCAACAATTGTTTTAACACCAGAAAATGTTGATTATCTTAGAAAAAAAATGACTAGTAAATTAAAAAGAATATTTGCAAATGAAGTTGGAGAAAGGTTTTTAGATAATCTTTTAAAAAACAATAAATTAATAATAAAAGAAGTAAAAGGTATAGAAAATCTAAATAAAATTTCAACAGGTGCGATGGTTACATGTAATCACTTTAATCCTTTTGACTGTTTTACTGTAGAAAAAGTATTCAGAATGTCAGGAAAGATTGAAGAAAAAAGATTGTATAAAGTAATAAGAGAGGGAAATTACACAAATTTCCCTGGATTATACGGCTTCTTTTTTAGAAACTGTGATACATTACCATTAAGTTCAAACAAAAGAACAATGGTACAATTTATGAAAGCAGTAGATACTTTGTTACAAAAAGGAGATTTTATATTAATTTATCCTGAACAAAGTATGTGGTGGAATTATAAAAAACCAAAGCCATTGAAACATGGAGCATTTAAAATGGCTGCAAGAAATAATGTGCCAGTTATACCAATATTTATAACAATGGAAGATAGTGATAAAATTGATGGAGAGGGATTCCCAATCCAAGAATATACTGTAAATATTGCGGAACCTATTTTTCCAGATGCAAATTTATCACAAAGAGAAAATACGGAAATGATGCTTAATAAAAATTTTGAGGCTTGGAAAGAAATATATGAAGATTTTTACGGAATTCCACTAGAATATACAACTGAATGTGATAAAGAAAATGTAAATGTTTAAAAATAAAAAAATTGAAAAATACTAATTACAAAAGGGTGTGGTTTTTATTATATCATGCCCTTATTAGATTATAAAAATGTTTATATAAATTTACGTTAGAATATTATGATAGATAGTTGTGAAAGGAAACAAAATGAAGGAACAAAAAATAATATATTATAAAGATGAACTAAATGACGAATTTTCAGGAGCAGAAATAACACCTAGAAAAATAGATGAAAATTATAAATATATTCATAAAAATGTAATATGGAATGTAACATCATTTATATTACAGAATATATTAAGTCTGCCAATAAAATACTTATATTCACATTTAAAATTAAAAATCAAATATGTTGGTAAAGAAAAATATAAACCATATAAAAAACAAGGATATTTTATATATGGAAATCATACACAAGTATTTGCAGATACCTTTATAACAAGTAATGGAAACTATCCAAAAAGAAATTATTTTATAGTAAATCCAGAAAATGTATCTATGAAATTTTTAGGGAATGTTGTAGAAATGCTAGGAGCAATTCCAATACCAGATAATAAAGAAGCAATGAAAAATTTTTTGGATACAATAAAATTAAGAATAAAAAAGGAAAATAGCATAACAATATTTCCAGAAGCACACATTTGGCCATATTATACAAAAATAAGACCATTTAAAAATGTATCATTTAAATATCCTGTCCAATTAGATGTACCTGCATTTTGCGTAACAAATACTTATCAAAGTTGCGGGAAAAATAATGATAAAGTTCGTTTAGTTTCTTATATAGATGGTCCATTTTTTCCAGATGAATGCTGTAATAGCATGAAAGAAAAACAACAAAATTTGAGAGATAAAATTTATAATCAAATGGTGGAAAGAAGCAAAATGAGCAATGTGGAAGTTATTAAGTATGTAAAAAATAGTTCTTTAAAATCATAAAAAAGAGTAATGGTATAAAAATATAAAAAATTCAAACCTCTCCCATCTAAAAAGAGTAACGAAAAATAAATTTTTCGACTCTTTTTGACGGTCCCCACGACGGTTTGTTTTTTTATATTTTTATACCATTACTCTTTTTATAGTATTTACAAAAGTTTTTGACACTACAAGAATCACATTTTGGTTTTCTAGCAACACAGGTATTTCTACCATGCCAAACAAATAAATGATTAATATCCTTCAAATACTCTTTTGGAAAAATTTTAAGTAAATCTAGTTCAATTTTAACAGGGTCAGACTCATTAGAAAGACCAATTAAATTAGAAACTCTTTTAGCATGAGTATCAACTGCAATGCCTTGAGGTTTATTAAAGGCTTCAAGCATAACAACATTTGCAGACTTTCTACCAACACCTGCTAAAGATTGTAAATTTTCCATATTATCTGGAACTTTACCTTCAAAATTTTCAAGAATTTGTTTTGCACAAAGTTTTATATTTTTTGCTTTATTTTTGTAAAAGCCACAAGGGTGTATAATTTTTTCTAATTCATTAATATCTATATTGGCAAAATCCTGAATTGTTTTGCATCTCTTAAAAAGAGTAGGTGTGGTTTTATTTACTCTTTCGTCTGTGCATTGTGCGGAAAGCATTACTGCAATGACCATTTGAAATGGTGTTTCAAAATCTAAACTACAAGTGGCATCAGGATATGTTTTTTTTAATATTTCTACAAATTTTATGGCGTCTGTTTTTTTCATAAATTTGGTTTCCTCCTATTAATACATTTAAATTATGAATTATTAATATGAAATTAATGATTTATTTATTTTTTGTTGCCCCATTCTAAAAATTCTAACAAAAGTTTAACAACTTTTGAGAATTTTTGAACGGTCCCCCCGAATCACTTCAAAATAAATAAATGATTAATTTTATATATGAATAATAACAATTTTTAAATTATCAAAGTATAAATATATTATAATGGGAAAATTAAAAAAATTCAATACATAAAATTTAGAAATAAACATAATAAGGAACAATAAAACTCAAAAATTAATATAATATATAAAAACTAGGAGGTAATAATATGTTTTGTGCATTAAAGAAAACTATAGGTGTTGTACTAATTGGAATTGGACTTGGCATTTTACTTGTATTGTTGCTTCCACTTACAGGTTGGCTATTTATAATAGGAGTTGCACTTGCTTGTGTTGGCTTGATGTGGCTTGCTTGTTAAATAAAGGAGGGAGTTACATATGACTATAGTTGTAAAAAAAGTTCCAAAGTGTTTACGTGGATTTGTAAAATTCATTTTTGGAATTAAAGATTAAAAACAAAAAGGACAGTGAAAGGAAGTATTATGTGTTTATTAAATTTTTTTGAAAGAATTATCACTAATATGAAAAAAAAGAGCGTTTAGTTATGCTCTTTTAATTTTTCCATCTTTTAAACATTTTGCGCAAACGTGAACTCTTTTTGTTTCACCGTTTTCCATTATAGCTTTAACACTTCTTAAATTTGGTTTCCAAGTTCTTGGACTTCTTTTACTTATATGTGAACGAGTTATGCTAAGCTTATTTCCATTACTTTGTGATTTACCACAAACTGCACATTTAGCCATTATCTTTGCACCTCCTAATTTTTAATTAACTGACTGACAATAAGTTTATCATAAAAAAATAAAAAAAACAAGTATTTTTTGAAAAAAACCTTGCAAATTAGGAAAAATATGATATAATAAGAAAGCGATTGATTGTACAAAGGTTGCAATTAAAGCGTTACAACAAAATATGAAAATTATAAATTTTTTATAAAATTTATAAAACAAAAAAGAAAGGATTGAAAAAAACAATGAAATGTAAAGTTGAAAAAACAGAAAACGCAAATGAAGTAAAATTAGAATTAACAATAGAAGCACAAAAATTTGAAGAAGCAATAAAAAAAGTATACTTCCAAAGTGCTAAATACTTCAATATTCCTGGATTCAGAAAAGGTAAGGCTCCAATGAATATTGTAGAAAAATATTATGGAAAAGAAATCTTCTACGAAGATGCATTCAACCAAGTAGTACCAGCAGAATTAGAAGAAGCATTAAAGGAAAACAATATCGAAGCAGTTAGCAGACCTGAAATTGATGTTACACAAATTGAAAAAGGAAAAGATTTAATATTTACTGCAGTTTTCCAAACAAAACCAGAAGCTGAACTTGGAAAATATAAAGGTATAGAAATACCAAAAATAGAGTATACTGTATCAGACGAGGATATCAACCATGAATTAGGACATATGCAAGAACACAATTCAAGATTAATATCAATAGAAGATAGACCAGTAGAAAAAGGTGATATAGCAGTAATTGATTTTGAAGGATTTGTAGATGGAGTAGCATTTGAAGGTGGAAAAGCTGAAGGTCACGAATTAGAAATAGGAAGCAACACATTTATCCCAGGATTTGAAGACCAAATAATTGGAATGAAAATCGATGAGGAAAGAGATATAAAAGTTAAATTCCCAGAAGAATACTTCTCAAAAGACTTAGCTGGAAAAGATGCAACATTTAAAGTAAAAGTTCATGAAATCAAAAAGAAAGAATTACCAGAATTAGATGACGAATTCGCAAAAGATGTTAGTGAATTTGATACATTAGAAGAATTAAAGAAAAGCATCAAAGACAGATTAGAAAAAGATAATGAACAAAAACAAAAATATGAAACAGAAGATGCTGTTATAAAAGCAGTATGCGAAAATGTAAAAGTTGATATTCCATCTGGAATGATAGAAACAGAAACAGAAGATATGTTAAGAAATATTGAAACAAAACTTTCTTACCAAGGATTAAAACTTGAACAATATCTTCAAATGATGGGTAAAACAGCTGAAGAAGTTAAAAAAGAATATGAACCTCAAGCAATAGAAGCTATAAAATCAAGATTAATGTTAGAAGCAGTTATAAAAGCAGAAAAAATTGAAGCAACAGAAGACGAGATAGTTGAAAAAATGAAAGAAATGGCTAAAAACTATGGAAAATCAGATGATAAAGAATTTATGGAAAATGAAAATGTTAGAAAATACATAAAAAGTGGATTAGAATCTGAAAAGGCTTTAGAATTTTTAGTTAAAAATGCAAAAATGAAAAAATAAATAATGAAAGGTTGGGGTGAAAAAAACAAATATTTTCATGCCAACTTTTTGTGTTTTAAAGGAGGAAAAGTTATGTTTGAAAAAGATAGTTTAGTACCTTATGTAGTTGAACAAACAAGTAAAGGAGAAAGATCATACGATATATTCTCAAGATTATTAAAAGACAGAATTATATTTTTAGGAGAAGATGTAAATCCTACATCAGCAAGTCTAGTAATAGCACAATTGTTATTTCTAGAATCTGAAGATCCAGATAAAGAGATTTTTCTTTATATAAACTCACCAGGAGGATCAATAACAGATGGTATGGGAATTGTAGACACAATGAATTACATCAAATGCCCAGTAACAACAATATGTGTAGGTTTAGCAGCAAGTTTTGGAGCAGTTCTTTTAGCAAATGGAGAAAAAGGAAAAAGATTTGCAACACCAAACTCTGAAATATTAATACATCAACCATTAATAGGTGGTGGCCAAGGTGGAGGAATTTCAGGTCAAGCAACTGAAATTAAGATTCATGCAGATCATTTAATAAAAGCAAGAGAAAAATTAAACAAATTATTAAGTGAAAAAACAGGGCAACCAATTGAACAAATTGAAAAGGATACTGAAAGAGACCACTACATGTCAGCACAAGAAGCTTTAGAATATGGTTTGATTGATGGTATTATGGATAAAAGAATTTAATAAAGGGTAAAGATGGAGGAAAATTATGGCTAGAAATGATGTACCAAAAAATGTAAGATGTTCATTTTGTGGCAAATCACAAGATAGTGTAAAAAAAATAGTTGCTGGACCAGGTGTGTATATTTGTGATGAATGTGTAGACTTATGCACAAGTATAATAGATGCAGAATGCTATGAAGATGAAGATGTAGGATACACATTAAATGAACTAGATAAAATACCTAGTCCAAAAGAAATAAAGAAAATTTTGGATGACTATGTAATTGGCCAAGAAGAAGCAAAGAAGACTTTATCAGTAGCAGTTTATAATCATTATAAAAGAATAGCTCACGAAGAAAGTGAGAAAAAAGATGATGTGGAAATACAAAAAAGTAACATTTTACTTTTAGGACCAACAGGATGTGGAAAAACATTACTTGCTAGAACACTTGCAAAAATATTAAATGTGCCATTTGCAATAGCTGATGCAACAACACTTACAGAAGCAGGATATGTTGGAGAAGACGTTGAAAATATCTTATTAAAACTTATTCAAGCAGCAGATGGAGATATCCAAAAAGCAGAAAAAGGTATAGTGTATATAGATGAAATTGATAAAATAACAAGAAAATCAGAAAATTTATCAATTACAAGAGATGTTAGTGGTGAGGGTGTACAACAAGCATTATTAAAAATTGTTGAAGGCACGATTGCATCAGTACCACCTCAAGGAGGAAGAAAACATCCAAATCAAGAAATGATACAAATAAATACAGAAAACATCTTATTTATTTGTGGTGGAGCTTTTGAAGGACTAGAAAATATTATAAAGGATAGAACTGGTAAAAAGAGTATAGGATTTGGAACAAAAATCGAAAGTGCAAAAGAAATCAATAAATATGAAGTGTTCCAAGAAATGTTACCAGAAGATTTATTAAAATATGGTTTGATTCCGGAATTTATAGGAAGATTACCAATTATTGCAACACTTAAAGACTTGGATAAAGATGCCTTAATAAAAATAGCAACAGAGCCAAAAAATGCATTGGTAAAACAATATCAAAAATTATTAGAAATGGATGATGTAGAACTAGAATTCAGACAAGATGCATTAGAAGCAATTGTTGATAAGGCAATTGAAAGAAAAACAGGCGCTAGAGGTTTACGTTCAATTATTGAAGAAATAATGAGAGATATTATGTTTGATGTTCCATCAACACCAGACATTGCAAAATGTATAATAACTAAGGAAACAGTTTTAGATAAAAAGGCACCGGAACTTATTATAAGAGAAAAAACAGAGGAACAACAAAAAAATAAAAAAGATAGACATATTCCTCAAAATAGTAAGGAAACGGCATAATATATAGAAAAAAGGCAGATTTTAGTCATCTGCCTTTTTTAGGCGCTATATATAGTACCTGTTAGAGGAATTATTCATAAATCCGATTGCCAATTGCTCTTAGATTTTGATAGTTTGCTCTGCTATCTGTAGGTAAAGCATCAATATTTTCTAAAAAAACATTAAGTGCTATCATTGCATCATAAGCAGAATCAAATTCGGTACTTAAAAGAACATCTTTTGTCATAATGCATTCCTCCTTTCAAATGCGTATTTCATTTGGTTGTATAGAATATTTTAAAACTGTTTTAATAAAAAGTCTGTCGAAATGGCACCTAAAATTAAAATGCCTAAATTATTTTTGTATATTTCATCAAATTGGGTAATAGGTAAAGGATTTTCTCCTAAACCTGCCTCAATTGTATAACCAGGTCTATTATAATCTTGAATAAACCAATCTTTATAACCTGCAAAACTTGAATTATAAGGAACATCAGTTAGAATATATCCACTCGATTTGGCAAATTTGGTTCCAATCTCATATCCTAGTGGAGGATTGATATTTTGAAAATTCCAATATATTTCTTGACCTTGAGTGTGAAAGGAAATTGTTAATTCAAAATTATGAGCAAGAGTGAAATTATAAATTGCAATAGATTCTGGTTCTGTTAAAGGACCGAAATCCAACAAAATCTCTAGGAGCAGGTTTATTAAATCCTTGAGAATATTTGATTTGTTTTGCTTTTTCCCAACCCGCAGGAAACTGTAAATTTAAATCTGTACCGAAGAATATTTGCTTTCCATCCGATTTGGAAACGGAATATCAGGAAAATTCTTACTGATATTTTTAGTATAAATAAAAGAATTGGACGTTTTGGGTATATTACCAGTAACTAAATCAACACCATCAGGATTGACCATTGGCATAATATAAATGGTAACATTATTAAATAATTTTTGAACAGAATAGTTATAGAGGGTAGAGTTAGTATTATATGATATGCAATAATCTTCAATAAATTTCATAAGTAAAGTGCTTGTTATCCATTCATTTGCGTGTATTGAACCTGAATAGAATACTTCTTTTGGGCCATTCCCGTAGTTTGATTACATAAATATTCTTTGAAAGAATACTTTTTCCGACTATTTGAATTGATAAAAAAGGATAAAAGCTTTTTAAAATTGATAAGTTTTGTTGCATTAATGAATAGTTATAATTAATTTTTGTTGGAACAATAGACATATTTATCACCTAAAATATAGTATGTTATAAATTTATAAAAGTTGTTAAAAATTGCAGTCCAAAAAAATTAAGGCTTGTGTATTGTAATAATTGTAACTATTTTTACTAAAAATAATACTAGGAAATATTGATAAATATAAATGTATATGGTATAATAAAAAGCACATGGGGACGTAAAGGTTTCGACATATTACTAGAAAAATAGATAGCAAGTAGTGGATTCTCGTTGGCCACTTAAAAAAACGGGAAACTAAAAATAAACGCTAAAAACGAAGAATTAGCATACGCTGCCTAATTGTGGCGTCATCCAAACTAAATAGCCTACTGATTTAGCAAGGGTGTTATAACTAAAGTAGGAAACAAATCTACTTTTGTTTTAGGAGTAGAGGGTAATTTTATAAAACTATATTATTAATTAGCGTGTTTATCCGCGAATTAATAATGAATAAAAAAGATAAAATAAACTTGTAGAGGTCTATTTGGAAGGGATTATGGACAGGGGTTCGACTCCCCTCGTCTCCACCAATGACGTTTCTGTTCGAACTAATAGAACAGATAGATATGAAAATCAATCAGAAAATAAAATCTGGTTGATTTTTTTGTTGTCTAAAAACAATATAAAAATCATCCAAATGAAAGGATGGTGTTAAAATTGAAAATAATTAAACAAGAATTACAATTTGAAGAATGTCTAAAACAGAGACTTGAATTTATATGTGAATTTGCTAAAGTTACCCCTACTTTTATAAATGGTAGCATTAGGAAATTAGAAAAACTAATCTTACATAGATTGAGCCACATAAAGTGATTATTAAAAGTATTACTTTTTTAGTTTTCAATTATTCAAATGATGTGTACTCGTATTGTACTTTGATGTCTCTTTTTTGTTAGATTGGAGGTTTGAAAATTGAAAGATGAAAATAAAAAGTGTGGCTTATATATGAGAGTATCAACAGAAGACCAAGCAAGAGAAGGTTTTAGTCTTCCAGAACAAAAAGAAAGATTAGAATCTTTTTGTAAATTTAAAGGTTATGAAATAATAGATTATTATCAAGATGCTGGAATTAGTGCTAAGACTGGTAATCATAGACCAGAGTTTGAGAGATTAAAAGATGATATAAAAGCTAAAAGAATAAATACTATTGTTGCTTTAAAGTTGGATAGAATAACAAGAAGTATTTATGATTGGGAAAATTTAATGACATTTCTAGATGAAAACGATGCTTATTTAGATTGTGTAAATGATGTAAAACAGGTATGTGAGTCTCAAAATGATATAGCTTGTGAAATTATAATAGAACTTGGAGATATGGATTTTTGGAATGATAAAAATAATGAATATAGGCTAAAAATGATTGATGTATATAAGGAACAAGTAAAAGATTTAGTAAAAATTGTACCAACTTTTAAAGTAGCAAATGCCACAATACATTTTGATGAGACCTCTCCACATATGCATATTGTAGGTGTTCCAATAATAGAAAATTGTACTAGAGGAATGAAAAAGCAAGTGGGAAAAAGTAAATTGTTTACAAAAACAACACTAACTGAAATACAAGATAAAATGAGAAATGCTTGTATTAAGTCGTACAACAAGTTTTATGAAGTTAGTACACGATTAAAAGAAAAGCAAAAAGGCAGAAATCAGGATATAAATGTTAAAGATATGGGCAATTATAGAGAAATTAAGAAACAACTAGCTAAAAAAGAACAAAAACTTGAAAAAGCCAATACTCAAACTAAAGAACTTGATAATAACAATAAAGATATAGACAAAATTTTAGACAATTTAAAACCTACTAAGCTAAACAAGAATAATATGGTTATTTCAAACGAGGATGTCCAGAAATTAAAAAAATATACAGAAGATGTAAAAGATATTACCCAGACAGTAAGAAACGTAAATGACTTAAATATGACAATTAAAGATTTTGAGCATTCTGCTTTTGAAATAGAAAAGGAAAATCGTTCACTTAAATATGAAATTGAACTAAAAGATAATGAAATTAGCAGTTTAAAAAAGGAGTTATCTACTAAAGATAAAATTATAGATAGATTACAAACTGAAAAAGAAAAATTCAAACAAGAATTACAGAAATTTAAAGACTTTTGGCATAGTATTATGAGCCACTTTCATAAAAGAATTTGCTATGACAAAGATAATAACTATAAGATTGTAAGTGATGACCTATATAAAAATGGCATATTTGACGACAATGATAATGAAATAGCAAATAACATTTTAAGAAAAGTGATAATACCAGATGAAAATAAAGCTGAAAAGAGTAGAAAGAAAAATAATAATACAAGATTTTAAAAGAAGTAAAATGTTATGGAAGAAGATAAAGTTAAAAACGTAATAAATATAATTAAAGATATGAATATAAAAGATAAATTAAGACTAGCAATATGTATGACTCAAAGTAAATTGTCAGGTCTTATATACAATACTAAAGAAAACTATGAAAAATTTGATGCTATGCTAAAAGAAGTTGATGAAGAATATAGAACTACTCTCATAAACTTTGGACAAAGCAAATATTTTAATATAAATTTTGCAATGGCTAAACTTATGGAAATGGAAACAACAGAACAAAATAAAGTAGCTTTCTATTTATTTAACCCAGTTCAAAAAATTAAAGCAACAAAATTAACATAAAAATATAGACACATATAAAAATCAAATATATAATATTTGTGAACGAAACAAAATTATAAAG
>MNRS01000025.1 GCA_001916065.1 Clostridium sp. 28_17 | reverse complement strand
CTCTTTCCTTATTGCTATTACTATATCACAAATTCCTTAATTATTCCATAGTTTACCATTAATTCTATTACTTTTCATCGTGGTAGGGGTATTTTACTGTGGTAAAGTACAAAAATAAGACTACTTATTTTCTTGTAGTCTTACTCCTATCTATATTCTATAATTTAATTTTTATTTACTTGTTTCGGGTTACTATGGTTGCATAACATATTTTATTAGAAAATTTTAGGATATTTTTACTAATTATATTTGATTTTAAGTAGTAATTAAATTTATTTTTTTTATGTATTTTTTTATAAAATATGTGAATAAATTAAAAATATTAATATTTTATTTTTTATTGGATCGTGTGATAAAGTTCTTTCAAATATTTATTATGAAACTTTTCTAATATATAAAATGAGACACAAATTTACTACATAAATTTGTATCTCCTCTCAAATTATATTCCTATAAACATTTGAACAAAAACTTTACCATACACAGGACTATCCATTACCGCAATTCCTGTATATGTGTATTCTTTATCCAATATATTTTCCCTGTGTGCCGGCGAATTTATCCATGCCTCTACTGCTTTTTCCGGGCTTATATTTCCTGCCAAATTTTCACCTGCAACATTATAGTATATTCCTGTTTTATCCATTAACTCAAATGGTGTTCCCAATATTGGTGAATTATGTGAAAAATACCCAACTTTCACTATATCTAGTGCTTTTATTCTGGCTGTTTTTTGAAGTTTTGAGTATGTTTTTAATTCTTCTAGTCCATTTTGTTTTCTATATTCATTTATTAGTTTCAGTGTTTCTTCTTCTTCCTCACTTAACTTTGGTTCTTTTTCGTCTACTATATATGCTTTACTTTCTGTTTCTGTACTTGTTTTGTTTATGATTTCTTCTTGATTATTACTTATGGCTAATGATATTGTTTCTATTAATAAAATAGATAAAATAAAAAATAAAATACCAATTTTAAGTTTAGATATTTTCATTTTATAACACATCCCCTATTTTTATTTTTTTATTATTTTTTTCTAGGTGTTTCTTATTATTTATCTTTTCTTATTTTTAGTATTTTTATTTATTGATTGTATTTTTTCTATTTAACTTTTGTGACATGCTTATTATATCACTTTTTTATTGTTATGTCAACTTTTTATGTGCTGTTTTTGAAATATTTCCGGGATTAAGGGGCCACCACAAAAAATCCCCATTTTTTTCTTAGAAAATTTTTCGGGATTTGGGGACGGGTCTTCAATCCCGTTTTTCTTCTTGGGAATTTTTAATATAGTAAAATATAAATAAGTAAGTCCATTTTCTGAAAAAAATGGGATTGAAGACCCGTCCCCCAATCCCGATAAATTCCCTAGAATACAAAAAAAGGACCAAAGGTTTTATCCTTTAATCCTTATTTTTTAAAACTTGATATAGTTTGTAGGGTCTACATCATTTCCATATCCACTAGCATTCCTAATTTCAAAGTGTAAGTGATGCCCTGTTGAGTTACCTGGATTAGGGTCAGATTCCGGATCTCCTCCCTCTAGTCCAATTACTGTTCCTTGGCTTACTTTATTTCCGGCTTTAACATTTAGTTTTGATAAATGTGCGTAGAAACTATATATTGTTTCCCCATTTACAATATGTTTAATTTCTATGCAGTTACCAAATCCATTTTGTACTCCGGCAAATGTCACTTCTCCATCTGCTACTGCTAGGACTTGTGCATGATGTGTTCCAGCAATGTCTATACCTGTATGTTTCTTTACTACACCTGTTGTTGGGTGTTTTCTTGTTCCATAACTTGATGTTATTGTGTATTTGCAATTTAATGGTAATATTAAATTATCTTGTTCAAGACTTGTTGCTACAATTTGTGATTCTGGATCAACCCATTCTATCTCGGTGTCTTTCTTGTTGTAGTTTGCTTTTAGAATGTTTCTATCTAGATTATTAACTATTCCGTCTTCGTTTAAGTCATATTTTGCTTTTTCGTCTTTGTTGTTATCATCTATTGAACCATAGTTTTCTTTTAAGGCTACTACGTCGTCTATTTCAATTTCTCCGTCTTTTACTATGTCACCTGCATATATTGAAATGTCGTCTAATACAATATCTCTACCCCTTGAGACTATTATATTTGTAACTTTATATTCTAAATATGATTCTTTTGTTACTACAAAATCGTATGTGTCTGGTTCTACTTCTATTGTAAATGTTCCGTCTGGTTCTATGTTTGTTTGTTTTACAATTTCTGTAGTTCCTGCTTTATAGATTGTTATTGTTGCGTTTTGTTTTGTTTGGTCTACTGCTTGTGTTATGACTTTTCCTGAAATTGATTCTTTGCCTTTTATAATCCACAATTCTTTTTCTACAGTGTCACCTGCTCCATTTTGTGCTAATATTTTTAATATTGTTGTTTTTCCGTCTAATGTAACAGTTTTTTCTGCTTTTAAAATTGTGTATTCATTATCACCAATTTTTACTTTTGTTGTTTTTGATGTTGATTCTGCTTTTACATTTGCTTGTTTATCGTCTTTATCAACATAAATTAAGTATAATCCGTCTTCTTGTGGTTCTACTTTTTTGTTGTTTACACTTATTGTAAGTTGTAAATCTGATAGTTCTTCTACTTTATCAACTGTTGTGATGTTTAGTGTATATACTTTTTCTTTGTAGTTTGCGTCTGTTTTGTCTGTTCCATTTGATGCAGTGATTTTTATTGTGTATCCATTTGCTATGCTGTATGCTTTGTATGTACTAATTCCAAGTTCTGGGTTGTTGTCGTAAATACTTGCGTATTCTTCTGTTTGATTAAATAGTATTGCTTTTATGTCTATATTTGTTTTTGTTTTTACAATATCTATTGTGTATTCTGTGTCATTTACTTTTGTTGCAATTCTGTTGTCTACATAGATTTGTTTTAGTTCTAATGGGTCTGGCTCTCTAACTATGTTTACAACATATTGTTTGATTGTTCCAGATATTGATTTAACTTTTACAAATATAGTTTTTGTTTTTTCTGTTCCAATCTCTACTATGTCTGTGTTTGTTCCAACAGTCCAGTTGTTGTCATTAATACTTACTTTTGCGTATTTGTATTCTGGTACTGCCCTTAGATTTACACTTGTTGATGATTTTGGTACATATACTGTGTATGTTCCGTCTTCTTCTTTTTCTATTTCTTTACTATCTGCGAAGATTTGTTTTAATCCTGCTTCTTCTAATGGTTCATTGTCTTTTATTAAGTATATAACATATTCTTTTTCTGTCTTTTCTCCATTTTGTACTGTTACTGTTACTTCTTCTGTTGAGTTTTGTAGGCTTATGTTTTTCTCTACTGTTGGGTTTTGGTATTCTGTTTCGCTGTTTGAGTCTTTTATTTTTACTTTTGATGTTTCTGAGTTTATTCCTGCCCATACAGTAACATTGTCAGTGTTACTTGGTAATACTTTTATGTAGTGTCCGTCTTCGTCTGGTGTTATTTCTTCGTTATCAATTTTTATTGTTGCTTTTAAGTCTTTTATTATGTCTGGTTCTTCTACTTCTTTGATTATTAATTTGTAGTCTTTTTCTTGGTCTAATTCTTGTTTTCCTGCTTCTCCAAACATTGCTGTAACTTTTAATTTAATTTCTTTACTGCTTATATTGCAATTATTGTATGTGTTTTCTGCTATTGTTTTTGAATTGTCTTGTATTGATACATATTCTGTCTTTTTGCTTGCAATTCCTTGTATTGTTGCAGTTGTTGTTCCTTTCATAACGTCTATTTCGAATGTTGTCTCGTCTATTTGTGTTGCTTTTCTGTTATTTAGGTATACTTCTTTTAATCCTAAGTCATTTATTTGTTTATGGATTATTAGTTTATGTGTTGTAACAGTTCCGTCTTGTGCAGTTACTGTTATTGTTTTTATTGTATCTCCTGTTTCTGGTAGTATTATTGTTTCTTCTAGTCCGCCTACTTCTTCACTACCTCCCATTGTGACTTTTGCTAAAACGTCTTCTGTTGCTATTTTTACTTTTGCTGTTTCTTCGCTTGCTTTTACTGTTGTTTCATAGTCTCCGTTTTCTTTTTCAATAATGTGTTTTCCATTTACTTCTAACCATTGTATTTTTGTGTTATCTGATAGTCTTACTAATATAATGTTATATGTTTTTGTTGTTGTTCCGTCTTGTGAAGTTATTAGTATTGGTACTGTTATTGATGAGTCACTTAGGCTTAGTTTGATATTTTTTGTTGCTGTTGCTGTTTCTATTTCTTCGTCTCCAATTTTTATTGTTGCATATTTATTTTCTGTTATTGCTTTTATTTGGACATTTGATTTTTCTTTTGAAATTGACATTATGTATGTTGGAATTTCTGTGTCTCCTGTGAAGTTGTTTATTATGTCTTTTCCGTCTACATATATGTGCTCTGCATTTGCATTATCTGACATTTTGTATATTTTTACTGTGTATTCTTGTTCTCTTCCTGTTTCAGATATTGCTGTAAATGTAACTGTTACTTCGTCTTTATCCTTTGTATTTATGTTTCCTATTGATAATAGTCCTTTTCCTTCTGATTCTCCAGATTTTATTGTTGTGTATTTACTGTTTGATTCTATTGCAAGTGTTATATCTTCAACATCTTTCTTTATATATTCTGTATATGTATGTGTTTCCGCATCATATTCTGTTATTTGTTTTTCTCCGTTTTTTACGGATTTTATTCTGTTATCATTTGATACTAGTGTAATTTCTAATTCTTTTGTTTGTGTTTGTGTGTCTGGGTCTTGTGGTTTTATATTTATGTTTAGTTTTATTACTCTTTTTCCATCTTTAAATGTTACTGTTGAGTTTGCTATGTTTTCAAACCATTCTGTTCCATCACCTATTTGTACTTTTGCTTTTTCATTATTAGAAATTACTTCTATTTCTGCTTCTTGTTCGTCATTGCCGTTGTCTGATACTTGTACCGCATATTTTCCGTCTTGTTCTTTTACTACTTTTCCATTTACTTTAATAGCTGCTATTGTGTTGTCTGTTGAGTATTTTATGATGTTTACATGGTATGTTGTGCTTTCTCCACTTTCAGATTTTACAATAATGTCTACTGTTGTTTTTTCGTTTGCAGTTGATATTGTTTTTGATAATACTTGTGTTGCTGTTTCTCCTGCTATTTCTACTGTTGCACTGTCACTTGTTGTTACTACTTCTACTGATGATTCGTCTTTGTTTCTTTCTATATATTTTGTGTATGTGTTTGTGCTTGAATCATATTCGTCTGCTTTTGTGTTATTTATTGTTATTTGGCATGTTGTATCAGTTGATTTTCTTTCTATTTCTAGTATATATGATTTACTTGTTTCTCCGTCTTGCGCTGTTATTGTTATTTTTAATTTTGTCTTTTTGTCTCCGCTTAATTGTATTTCTTTTTGTATGCTTCCTGTTTCTTCTCCTATTGTTTCTATTTTTACTTTTGCATGACTTTCTGTTGCTTTGATATATACATTTGCGTTTGTTGCTGTTGTTGTGGTTGTTGCGTAATATTCATTATTCATGTTTATTGCCTCTTTGTTGTCAACTTTTATTGTTTCTAAATCCGCTTCGTGTGATTTTTCTTTTATTATTACGCTATATGTTTTTGTTCTGTTTTCGTCTTTTGGGTCTTGAACTTTTATTAATATTGTTGTTTCTTCTTTTGTTATTGGAATATTTATAATGTGTGTATTATTTGCTTCTGCTTTACTGAAGTCGTCTGTTCCAACTTTTGTACTTACTAATGCTATTGGGTTATTTGGTACTATTGTTAGTCCAACTTCGGTTACGCCTTTGTCAATATATGTAATGTATGTTCCATTTTCTTTTTCACATTCAACATCATTTGCTTTTATACTTGTTATTCCTAAGTCTGTTACTTTGTTTATTGTTATTTCGTATGTGTTTTCTTCTCCATTTTCTGCTTTTACTGTAATGTTGAATTTTTGTGTGTCTGCTTGTGTTTCTATTGTTGCTTTTGCAGTGTTTGTTGTTGAATATTCGTTTTGTCCAATTTTTACTGTTGCAAATTCATTTTGTGCTTTTGCTGTTATTTCTACGTTTTGCATTGTGTCTGGTAATTCTATTGTGTAACTGTTTTCTGCTGTTTTTAATATGTTTTCTGTTGTTAATCCTTTTGCACTTATTGATTCTAGAATATTATTTGATGAATTTCTTACAAGTGTAACTGTATAATTTTCTTGTGTTCCGTCTTGGGCTGTTACTTCTATTGTTGCTGATGTTTGTTCTTCTGTTGTTACTATTGTTTTTGTTGCTTTGCCTTGTTCTTTTAGGCTTCCGTTTATTGATATTGTTGCTAATGTATCTTTTAATATTCCTGTTAAATCAACACTTTCGTTGTTACCAATTTTTACTGTTGCTTTATTGTTTTCGTCAAATGTTATTTGTTTTGTTTCAGTTTGGTTGTTGTTTACCATTGTTATGTTTGCTTCTAATTTTGTGTTATTTGATAATTTATTTACAACAACTTCGTATTGTTTTGATGTTCCATCTTCTGCTGTAATTTTTACTACAATATAGTTTATATCATCTGGTGTTGTTACATTTGATTTTTGTTTTTCAAATTCTGCTACAGAATCGTTTATGCTTACTTTTGCTAATTTATTGTTTGCTATTGCTTCTACATCTACAGATTTTGTGGCATATTTTTTGTTTACATAGAATTTTCCGTCTTTTTTGTTTGCTTCGATTACTTCATTATCAACTTTTATCATTGCTAGTTTGCAGTCATCTGATTTGTTTCCTACTGAAAGTTCATAGTGTTCAACTGTTCCGTCTTGTGCAGTTACTTTTATTTGTACTTTTACTGTTTCTGCATTTTTCATGATTGTTGCACTTGATGTTCCTACTACTTCTGGACTTTCTTCTATTTGTACTTTTGCTTTTGGGTCTTCTGGTATTACATATACTTCAAAACTTGTTTCTTCTTTGTTTATTCTTGTTTCGTATTTGTTTGTTGGAACTGCTTCTGCTTCTTTTCCGTTTACTTTTACACTTGATAATTTGATATTATCTGGTAATGCGTAAACTATTAATTTGTATTCTTTTTGTGTTCCGTCTTCTGATTCTGCTGTGATGTATGTTACTATTGATTTTCCTTGCATTTCTACATCTCTATATGTTGCGTTTTGTTCTTTTTCGTATGTGTTTATTCCAACTTTTGTTTTTTCTTCTTCTGTTATTGCTCCTATGTTTACTTTGTTTGTTAATTTATCTAGTGTGTATTCATATGTGTCTTTTTCTGTTTTACTTAGTGTTGCTTCTTTTCCGTCTACTGTTACTTTCTTTAGGTTTTTGTTTCCATTTTGACGGTTAATTTTTAGTGTGTATTCTTCTATGTCTCCATTTTGTGCTCTAACATTTATTTTTATTGTTGTTGGATTATTGCTTACTGTTATTGTTCTTTGTGTTGTGTTTTGTTCATATTCTTCTTCGTTGGCACTTATATATGCTAATTCGTAGTTGGTTACTCCTATTACTTCTATTTCTTGATATTCCTCTGGAATACTTACTTCGTAAATATTTGTTCCTTCTACTCTTTTTGCAATTTTTGAAAATTCTGAGTTTCCTACTGTTATTGATTTTATGCTTACATCTGCTGATGGTTTTTTTATGTTTACTGTATATTCTTTTTTGTTTTCTGCATTATTTGGGTCTGTTACTATTATTTTGTATGTTGTATCTCCATCTAATTCTACTTGTGCTTTTGTTGTATGAACTTCTGATGTTTGTTCCCCAATGCTTACTAGGTCACCGTCGTTTATTGTTACTGCTATTATTTCTGCTGTTTTTGCGTTTTGACCAATATATGCATTATATATGTTTCCTATTGGATTTATTACAGTTCCATTTACTGTTACTGCAAGTAGTCCTAAGTTGTTTTCTGTTCCTTTTTTATCAATAATTAGTGTATATTCTCTTTCGTTTTCTTTTGCTGTAACATAGATTTTTACTATTGTTTGTTCTTTTAGTGTTGATATTATTTTTGTTGTAACATTTGTTTCTGTTCCTAAATTGTTTATTTGTACTTCTGCAGTTTTATATAAACTTGTTGCACATATTTCTGATGTTTCTTGGTCTGCTTCTATTATTGCTTTATATGTGTCTCTGCTTATTTTTGTTGCCTCTACTCCATCTACTTTTACATTGTCTAATTCTGTTAATGCATCTTCTTTGTATATTGTTAATGTGTATTCTACTATGTTTCCACTTTCTGCTGTTACTTCTATTGGTATTACCTTTTTATTTTTTGTTTGCATATCTACTGTTTTTGTTGTTTGTTTTATTTCTCTTGCTCCGTTGTCTATGCTTACTTTTGCATTTGAGTGTTGTGTTATTGCTGTTATTTCAGGTTTTACCGTTGAATTTGGTATTATTATTTCATATTCTTTTGCCCCTATTGATGTTGCTTCTACCCCATTTATTGTTAGATTTTTTAATCCAGCATTTTCTGAAACTACATCAATTGTTAGTATGAAATCTACTATTTTACCGTTTGATGCTTTTACTCTTATTTTTACAATTTTAGGATTTGTGTCTAGTTTTACGTCTTGCATTAATGTTCCTGTTACATATGTTGCTCCTTGGTCTATGCTTATGCTGTCTGTTGCGTCTTTTGTTGTTATTTTTATTGTTCCTGTTCCATCTCTGTTTGCTACAACTGATACTCCATATTTATTTTCGCCAACTAGGTTTGCTGTTTTGCCGTTTACGTATATTGTGTCTATTCTTTGTTCGTCTAATGGTTGTACAACTCTTAAAGCGGTTGCTTTTGCTCCTGTTGTTTTGTCTGTTGCTGTAATTGTTGCTTCTCCCATGTCTTGAGCGGTTATTACTCCATTTTCTACTGTTGCTACATCTGTATTGCTTGATGACCATTCGTAGTCTGTTAGTTTTTTTGTTTCGTTGTTGAATACATTAAATATATTTGTTTGTAATGATACTTTTTCTTCTTCTGGTTGTTTCATTGTTCTTGCTTCAGGAATTATTTTGAAGTTTCTGTCTCCTACTAATGTGAAGTTGAAACTATCGTCATATGTACTGTTTCCTAATTGTCCGTATTCATTGTTTCCTGCTGCATATACAAATCCTTGTGCATCAATTACATAATTATTTTTGTATCCCGCTCCTAAGCCTATGTATTGTTTTTCTGGTGTTGTTATTTTTTGTGTTTTTTCTGTACTTGTGTTAATTCCGATTCCGGCTTGTCCATTTTTGTTGTTTCCATATGTGTATGCATTTCCATCTTTGTCTAGTAACATTGCGCTTTCGTCTGTGCTATTTATGTCTACGATTCCTTCTGTTGCTATTTTTTCTTGTTGTTTTTCTTCTTCTTTTGCGTATTTGTATATTTTTTCTGTGCTTCCATCTGTTTTAAGTACTACTATTGCGTTTTTCATACATTCAACTTTTACTGTATTTTCTGTGTCATATACTACTTGTGGTTGTGTATAATATAGGTTTGTGGCAGGTTGTATTAATTGTCCATATTTGTCTTTGTTATATACATGTTTTGCTATTTGTTCTGATGTGTTGTCACCAAATACATATACTTTTCCGGTTGAGTCTACAATTGATGTCATATTTCCGGCTGCTGCTATTGAAATTATTTCATTTCCTACTCCATTTATTGTTTCTGGTATTGTTACTGTTTTTGTTTCCCCATTTCCTAATTGTCCTGAACTGTTTAGTCCCCATGTATATAGTTTTCCTTGGCTGTCTAGTGCAATTATATGATTTTCTCCTGCTGCAATATCTACTATGTTTTCTAATGATTGTACTTGTATTGGTTTTTTGGCAGATGCTCTGTTTCCTTGTCCTAATACACCATATGTGTTATCTCCCCAAGCCCATACTGTTCCGTCTTCTCTTATTGCTACTGTAAATCCTTTTCCTGTATCTATTTTTTTGTATGTTGATAGTATGTTTGTTTGACTTGGTATGTTTGTTGGTATTAATTTGTCGTTTCCTAATTGTCCGTCTGAGTTATATCCAAATCCCCATGCACTTCCATCTGATTTTAGTACTGTTGCATAATTATCTCCTCCTGATATTTCTGGAGCGACTTTTTGCCCTTCTTCTATAACTCTTACTATTATTACATTTTCTTTTCCTGTTGCTTTTTCTGTTGCTTTTACCCATGTTGTTCCAACTTTTTGTCCTGTAATTGTTCCTTTTGCGTTTACTTTGGCAATTTCTTCATTTATAGTTTCATAGCTAAAATCGTTATACATTTCGTCTTCTTTAAATACATTAAATGTGTATTTTGGTGTTATTTCTATTTGTTTACTTGAATTTACATTTAATGTTATTTCTTTTTCGTTTGCGTATGATGAGTCGTTTCCTATTTTTACTGGTATTCTACTGTTTGTTTTTGTTTTTATGTTCTGTATTCCATGATAATAGTCTCCCCATGCATATACTTCTCCATCATATCTTATTGCTACATTATATGTGTTTCCACTTGATATGCTCATCATATTGTCTATTGTTTTTATTTGTGTAAATAATACTTTGTTTTCGTCTGTTCCTATTCCTAGTTCTCCTTGTTCATTTGAACCTGTTGAATATAGTATTTTGTTTGAACTTAGTATTATTGTTTGATTTTTTCCAGCGGATATATCCATAATGTCTCTTATTCCTGATACTTTTGTTGGTGTATTTGTATTTTTGTTATTTCCGTTTCCTAATTGTCCTTTTACGTTATAACCAAATGTATATATTTCTCCTTTTGTTGTTAATAGAACACTATGATTGTCACCTGCTGATATTTTTCCTATTAGTTCATTTAGTTTTATTTCTTCAAATTTGTTTGTTTTTCCTTCTGCATTTGCTGTTTGTCCATATACGTTTAGTCCTGATGCCAATACTTTTCCACTTGTTGTTAACAATAGTGTATGATTTTTTCCCATTGAGATGTCTAATATATCACTTACGTATGGTAGCATTGTTGGTTCTTGTACGTTTTGGTATGTTCTTGTTCCTAATTCTCCATTTGCGTTTAATCCCCATACATATACATAACCGTCTTTTGTTAATGCCATACTTTGATTATTGTTTGCTGCTATTTTTTTGATGTTTGTTATTCCTAATTTTACCGGTGTGCTTGATGTTGTTCCTAATGCATAGTTTGCATTTGCTCCCCATCCCCATACGTTTCCTTCTGTGTCTAGTGCTAGGTTATGTGTGTTTCCTATTGCTATTTGTTTTATTTTTGTGTTTTCTGGGAATGCTACTTGTACTGGTATGTCTGTTGATTTTGTTGTTCCATTTCCTAGTTCATAACTTGAGTTTAATCCATAACTCCATACTGTTCCATTTGCTTTTAATATTACTGTGTGTGAACCATTTGTTAGCGACATTGGTTCTATTTCTACATTTTCTGGTAATACTGTTACTTGTGCTATGCTTGTGTAGTCTGTTCCTTCTTTGTTTACTTCTATTGTTGTTTTTCCTGTTTGTATTCCTGTTATTGTTCCATTTTGTGTGATGTTTGCTATGTTTGAATTTCCTGTTGTGTAATTCATTTGGCTATTGTCTACTACATCTTTTATTACATTAAATGTTTTGTTTGTTACAGTTAAATTATATTGTTCACCTAGATGTATTGTTATATTATTTGAACTTAGTCCAACATCTTCTCTTCCTACCAATGTTAATTCATCTGTTGTGTTATATAGTTTATTTCCTAGTGCTCCGTATTTTCCAAGTCCCCATGTGTAAACGAATCCGTCTTTGTTTATCATTGCACCATTATTTTGACCTGCATCAACAGATATTGCTTTATTTATTCTGTCGTTTTTCTTTGGTAACATTTGATTTGTGTCTTGTGTAGTTGCTAATTTATAGTTTTCGTTTGCTCCCCATACATATGTTGTTCCGTCTTTCATTAATGCTATTGAAAATTGTTTTCCGGCTTTTAGTTCTTTTATATTTTTTATTGCGTCTGTTCCGTACTCGTTTTGTATGAATACTGGTTTTGATGTATTTTTTGAGTTTCCTTGTCCTAGTTGTCCTTTTTCGTTGTTTCCAATTGCATATCCTTTTCCATCATTTCTTAGGAATAGTGTGTGATTGTATCCTTGTGATATTCTTATTACTTTTTCTGCTTCTATTTGTGTATAATCACTTATTTTGTATACTTTTCCTGTTTGGTCTGCTGCATAGTCTGCTGATATGTCTATAATGTTTTCTAGTTTGCTTAGTTTTGTTGCTGTACTTTCATATCCATATCCCCATGCCCATACATTTCCTTCTGTGTCTAGTGCTATTGTTTTGTTGTTTCCACTTGTTATTTTTACTATTTTTGTTAGTGGTGTACCATTATTTTTTATTACTTGAACTGGTTTATTTCTGTTTGATCCTGTTCCATCTCCTAGTTGTCCATATCCATTGTATCCCCATGACCATACTGTTCCGTCTGCTTTTACTGCCATAGTATTTTCGTTTCCTACTGTTATATCTATTACATTTTCTAATGCTGTTACTTTTACTGGAGTTGCTTTTGCGTTGTTATCTGCTGTTCCTAGTTGTCCATATGTATTGTTTCCCCATGTCCATACTGTTCCGTCTGCTTTTAATGCTACTGTGTGTGTGTTTCCTACTTCTACTTTTGGTACAGATTGTTTTCCTTCTGGTACTACGTTTACAAATATTGTTGCTGTTTTGTTTGTTATTTTGTGTGTTACAACAATTTCTGCTTTTCCTATTTCTTTTCCTGTTATTATTCCGTCTTCATCAACTGTTGCTATGTCTGTATCTAATGACATAAATGTCATATTGCCACTATCTACTTTGTCTGTTATTAAGTTGAATTTGTTGTCTAATGAAGCATTTACTTGTTTTGTTTCATTTTTTTCTACTGATATTACGTTAGAACCTACATTTACATATGTATCTCCTATTACTGTAAATACATTTCTTGTATTTGTTGTTCCGTCTCCTAATTCTCCATATCTATTGTATCCTGTTGTGTATACAAATCCTGATGTGTCTGATGCAATAGAGTGATATGTGTTTGTGTTTGCAACTTTTATGTCTTTTGCATTTGTTGCTTTTCTTGCAACTGGTATAGTTGATGTATATTCTCCTGTTCCTAATTGTCCGTTTGCACTGTATCCACATGAGTATATTTCACCATATTTGCTTACCATCATTATGCTATTGTTTCCTGATGATATTTCTACAATGTTTTCTATTGTTTTTTGTTCTTTTGTTTCGTTTCCTTCTGAGTCTAATGTTATTTCTTCTGCTTGTACTTTTACTGGTTGGCTTGAGTTTGTTGTGTTTCCTTGTCCTAATTGTCCATATCCATTATATCCCCATGCCCATACATTTCCTTTTGTGTCTAATGCATAATAACTGTTATCTGATGAAGCGACTTCTACAATATTGTTTATTCCGGCTATTCTATTTGGGTTATTTGCAAGTGTCCATACTGTTCCGTCTTCTGCTAACATTATTTTTCCTGAAGCTGATACAATTTTGTTGTATGTTTTTATTTTTGTTGGTTCTTTTGAATATTCATATCCCCATACATATACTTCACCTTTGTTGTTTATTGCTATACTTGTGTTTCCACTTATATATACTTTTTTGATGTCTTTTAGTTTTTCTATTTTTGTTGGGATGTATTTGTTCTCTGTTGTTCCATTTCCTAGTTGTCCATATCCATTATATCCCCATGCCCATACATTTCCTTCGGCGTCTAGTGCTAAGTTGTAATAGTATCCTGCTGCTATGTCTTTTATGTCGTCTAATGTTTTTTGTGCTTTTGTTGTTGTTGTAACTATTGAACCGTCTGGTGATGTGCTTTGTATTACTTCTGTGTATTCTCCTTTTTCTACTTGTGTTGGTTCTGTTATATATGCACTGTTTGCTACTCCATTTCCGATTTCTCCATTTGAGTTATCACCCCATGCCCAAATAGTTCCATCTTGTTTTAGTGCTAGTGAGTGTATATTTCCTACTACAACTTTTTCTGCGGTTTTTTTGTCTTCTCCTATTACATTTACTTTTACTACTGCTTCGTCTTCTCCACTAACTGATTTTAGTGTTATGTATGCTTTTCCTTCTTTTTTAGCATTTACTTTTCCTGTGTATTTGTCAACTGTTGCTATGTCTGTATTTGAACTTACATATTTAAATCCGTTGTTTGTTGCTTCTTCATATAATAAGTTAAATCCATATATTGTTTTTGGTTGTATTTGATATGTTGGATTTGATAGTTTTAGTGTTACTTCTCTTTCTGCTAATTCTATATATTGTGTTGATATTGATTCTAAGTAGTTTATAGAGTTTGTTGAGCCATCACCTAATTCTCCATATCCATTGTATCCTATACTCCATACTGTTCCGTCATTTTTTGCAATTTCTGTATTGTATGTTCCTCCTGATACTATCATTACGTCTGTAAAGTCTTGTCCTTCTTTGTCTTTCATATATGTTGCAAGTGTTTTTGTTGTTTTGTCTCCTGTTGCTAATTGTGCATAGTTGTTTAATCCCCAAGTTACTACTTTTTCTTCTGATGTTATTGCATATCCTGAATAGTATCCTTCGTTTATTGCAGTTATGTTTGATAGACTTCCTTCTTCTGATGTTAGTTGTTGTGGTACTGCTCCACCTACATTTGTTAGTGCGTTGTATGTGTTGTTTCCAAATCCCCATACTGTTCCATCTAATAATAATGCAATTGTGCTATTTACTGGACTTGCTGATACGTCTGCTACTTCGTCCAATATTGGATTTTGTGTAAATGTTGCTCTATTTGATGTTGTTCCATCTCCTAGGTTTCCATATCCGTTGTATCCTGCTACCCATAGTTTGTTGTTACTGTCTATTGCAAAACTTGATACATTTGAGGCTTCTATTTTTGTTATTTTTTCTAGTGCTTGCACTTTTACAGGTAATGTTCTTGTGTTTGTGTCTCCTAGTCCTAAGTTTCCATATCCATTATATCCCCATGCATATACATTTCCGTCTTTGTCTAATGCTAGAGAGTAACTATCTCCGGCCGCTACTGCTATGATGTTTTCTAATACACCTTCCCCATCTGGTGATTTTACTTGTACTTTTGTATATGATGATGTTGTTGTTCCATTTCCTAGTTGTCCATAATTGTTGTATCCCCATGTCCATACATGTCCATCTTTGTCGACTGCAACTGTATGTGCACTTCCAAGTGCAATTGATACTATATTATTTATTCCTGTGTATGTTGGTAGTATTTTGTTTGATGTGTCTCCTGTTCCTAGTTGTCCATATCCATTGTATCCATAACTCCATACTTCTCCGTTTGCTTTTAGTGTTACTGTTGAGTAGTTATAGTTTTCTATTTGTGGGAATGTTAGGTCTTCGTTTCCTAGTACATATACATCTACTGTTGATTTTTCTCCTGAGTAAACATCTGTTACTGTTGCTTGTGTTTTTCCTTTTTTAACTGATGTTACTTTTCCTGTGTTTTTACCTATTTGTGCTATGTTTGAATTTTTAATTGAAAATTCAAATTTTTGGTTATCTACAGAATTATATAATAGGTTAAATCCTGCTATCATTTTTGCTGATATGTCTTCTGTTTTTCCTATTCCTTTTATTCTTATTGGCGATTTATCAAAACTTATTCTTGATTTGCTTATACATGTGTATTCTGTTCTGTTTGTTATTGATCCATCTCCAACTTGTCCTAGGTTGTTTTTTCCTACTGTCCATACTTTTCCGTCTTTTCTTACTATTGTTGTTCCTTCATTGCTTACTGCTACATCTATTATTTCGTCTACTTTGTCTCCATCTTTATTGTATTTTAGTTCTGTTGCTAGTAATGCATTTGTTGTGTTTCCATTGCTTAGTTGTCCATATCCATTATATCCCCAAGCCACTGCAGTTCCGTCTTTTTTTATTGCTATTGTTGTTTCGTTTCCTGCTTCTATTTGTTTTACATTGCTTAGGTATGTTGGTTCTTTTGTTTCTTCTTCTATACTTTCAATTACTTTTCCGAATTTGTTTCTTCCATTTGTTGTGTTATTTCCTAGGTTTCCATATCCGTTGTATCCACTTGAGTATACTTGTCCTTTAGAGTCTAATGCTATTATTGTATTGTTTTCTACTGCTACATCTACTATGTTTTCTAATTCCATTACTTCTGTTGGTACATATAGGTTTGATGTATTTCCATTTCCTAATTGTCCATATCCATTGTATCCCCATGTGTATAATTTTCCGTCTGCAGTTACTGCAGTTGATGTTTGGTTTTTGCCTGCTATTTTTATTATTCCGTCTAATTTTATTTTTATTGGTGTTGCAGTTCCTGATGTAGTTCCATTTCCTAATTGTCCATTTCCGTTGTATCCCCATGTGTATAATTTTCCGTCTTTTGTTAGTGCCATAGAGTTGTATGTACTTGCTGCTATTTGTGATATGTTTTCTAGGCCTGGTACTTCCTCTGGTTTTGTTGTGTTTCCGCTTCTTCCTAATTGAGAGTATGAGTTTGTTCCACAAGAGTATACTTTTCCGTCTTTTGTTAGTAATAGTGTGTGACTATCTCCTGCTGCTATGTCTATTACGTTTTCTATGTCTATTTTTGTTGGTTTGTATCTGTTACTTGTGTCTCCTAGTCCTAGTTGTCCATTTGCATTATATCCCCATGCCCATACTGTTCCATCTGCTTTTAATGCTATTGTAAAGTTTTGTCCACTTACTACTTTTGGCATAGCTATGTCGTCTTTTCTTAATACTTCTACTGTAACTATTGCTTTGTTTGGTAATTTGTTTGTGCTTACTTCTATTTTTGTTGTTCCATAATTTTGTGCTGTTACCATTCCGTTGTTATCTACTGTTGCAATGTTTGTATCTAAACTCTTATATTGTAGTTGTTCCCCTTCAACTTGGTAATATAATAAGTTAAATCCTAAATCTGTTGCAGCATTTATTTGTCTTTGATTGTTGTTACTGTTTAAGTTTAATATTATTCTTTGGTCATCTACTTCAAATTTTGCTTCTGAAATATTTGTTGGGTTTATTGTCGTTGTTGTAGAGTCATCTCCCATTTCTCCATTTCCATTGTATCCTACTGTGTATACTAATCCTAGACTATCTGCTATTGCTGATGTTTGATATGATACATTTGTCGTGCTGGCTGTTGTTATTATGTTTTTGTCAGTTTGTGCTTTTTCTAGTTTTGTTCTTGTTGTTGTGTTTTTTGTGAATAATTGTCCATAGTTGTTGTATCCTGTAACATATATTCCTGCATCATCTGGTGTTTCGCTGTTTCTTGTTATTATACTTGAATATCCATTTGCTGATACATTTTCTACATCTGTTACTTTGTTGTTTTCTGTGTCTATCATTTGAACTGGTAAATATCTTGTATTTGTTGTTCCATCTCCTAATTGTCCATATCCATTGTATCCTACAGACATTGCTGTTCCATCTTCCATTGCTAATAATGTGTGTATTGTTCCGGCAGATACTTCTTTTACTCCATATAGTATTCCTGTGTTATTTGAATTTTTCATTTGTTGTGCTACACCTGTTGAGCCTGTTGTTCCTGTTCCAAATTGTCCATATCCATTGTATCCTACAGACCATACACTTCCGTCTGCATCTAGCATTGCTAGGTAGTTTTCTCCTGATGATATTTGGATTATATTTGATACTTTTTGTACTTTTTGTGGTATTGTATGTGCACTATTATCTCCATATCCTTGTCCTAAATTTCCATAGTAGTTATATCCCCATGAATATACTGTTCCATCTGATTTTAATGCATATGTCATACAATTATTTGCTGCTATTTCTATTATGTCTGTTAAATATCCTTTTCCTGTTGAGTCTTTTACTTGTACAAATTCGTTTGAATTTGTTGTTGTTCCATTTCCTAATTGTCCATATCCATTATATCCTGATGCCCATACTGTTCCGTCTGATTTTAGTACTACTGTGTGATTATTTCCTGATGCTACATCTATTGCATATATTTTTTGTGTATTATCAGATGAGTCATAAATGTTTGTTTTTGTTGGTTTTAATTTTGATGTCTTGTCTGTTGTTCCTAATTGTCCATATCCATTGTAACCCCATGTCCATATTTCTCCATTTGCTTTTAGTGCTGCAAAGAAGTTTCCTCCTGCTGTTATTTTTGGATATACTTTTCCTTGTGTTCCATTTACATTTACTTTTACTGCTGCGTGTGCTCCTGTTCCTTGGTTGTATACTTTTATGTATGTTTTTCCTGTTCCTGTAGCAGTAACTATTCCGTCTTCTGATACTGTTGCTACGTTTTCGTTACTTGAAGTAAATTTACAACTTGTTTGTTCTAATTTGTCATATAATAGGTTGAATCCTGCTGTAGTCTTGCATGTTATTTTGCTTCCTGTGTCTCCTGCTTTTTGATAGTTTATTACTGATGGTGTTGCTTGTAGTTTTACTTTGCTTATACATGTTGGTGTTGTTGTGTTTTGTTTTGTTCCGTCTCCTATTTCGCCTTCTGCATTATATCCAGCGGTATATACCATACCGTCTGCGTCTACAATTGCTCCTGTGTTGTATCCATCATAGTTTCTTGTTAGTGCCATTGTTAGTATGTCTTTGTCTGTTTCTACTGGTGTTGCATATGTTTTATATGATGTGTCTTTTGTAAATAATGCTCCATAGTTGTTCATTCCGCCTACATATAGTCCTTGGTTTTCTCCGTCTTCGTTTTTGTTTCTTGATACAAATGTTGAATATCCTGCTGATTTTATGTGTTTTGCGTCTGTTATTTTATTTTTATTGCTATCAAGTGCTTGTACTATTATTGATTTTGAATTTGTTGTTCCGTCCATTAGTTGTCCATATCCATTATATCCTGTAGACCATACTGTTCCGTCTTCTTTTAGTACTGTTGTGTGTTGGTCTCCAGCAGATACTTCTTTTACTCCATATAGTATTTTTGTTCCTGTTTGGTCAAGCATTTGTTGTGGTAGTGAGTAGTTTGATGAGTTGTTTGTTCCTAATTGATAGTTTCCATTGTATCCTACTTGCCATACGCTTCCATCTGCGTCTAGTAAAGCGATGTGATTTTCTCCTGCAGATATTTGGATTATGTTATTTACTTTTTGCATTTGGATTGGATAATAGTTTGCATTATTTGATGTTGTGTATCCTATTCCGAATGAACCATAGTAGTTATATCCCCATGAATATACTGTTCCATATTTTGTTAGTGCATAACTTGATACGTTTCCAGCCGTTATTGCTATTATGTCTTTTAGATATCCTACTCCATTTGGTCCTTTTACTTGTGTTAATGTATTTTGTTTGCTTGTTTTTCCATTTCCTAATTGTCCATAGTCATTTCTTCCTGTTGCCCATACTGTTCCGTCTTTTTTTAGAACTAATGTGTGTCCATGCCCTGTTGCTATGTCTATTGCATCTTTCATTTCTTCATATGTTGTGTTTCCATCTACGTCTGTTGTTGAAGTAATCATTATATTTGGTGCATTTTTTGATGTGTAATCTTTTGTTGCAAGTTGTCCATATCCATTGTAACCCCAACTATATACTGTTCCATTTGCTTTTAATGCTACAAAATGGTTGTATCCTCCTACAACTTTGGCTTGTGTTACATTTCCATTTTCGTTTACATTTATTTTTACTGCTGCATATAAATTATTTTTTGCATTATATAGTTTTATAAATGTTGTTCCTGTTGCTACTGCTGTTACTTCTCCTGTTTTTTCGTTTACTGTTGCTACTTTTTCGTCCATTGTTTTAAATGTACATGTGTTATCTGGTACTTCTGTTAGTAGTAGATTGAATGCCATTGACATGTCGTATTTTATTGTTTCTTTTTCTCCTGCTTTTTGGAAGTCGATTATATTTTTTTCTACATTTATTTTTTCTTCGCTTATGCACCATGGTGTAGTTAGGTTTTGTGTTGTTTTGTTTGCCATTTCACCATTTGCGTTGTATCCAACTGTGTATACCATACCGTCCTGGTCTGCTATTGCACCTGTACCGTATCCATCATAATTTCTTGTTAGTGCCATTGTTAGTATGTCTTTGTCTGTTTCTACTGGTGTTGCATATTTTTTATATGATGTGTCTTTTGTAAATAATGCTCCGTAGTTGTTCATTCCGGCTACATATAGTCCTTGGTTTTCTCCGTCTTTGTCTTTTTTTCTTGATACAAATGTTGAGTATCCTGCTGATTTTATATGTTTTGCATTTGTTATTGCTTTTTCTTCACTTTCTTTTGCTTGTACTATTACTGATTTTGAATTTGTTGTTCCATCCATTAATTGTCCATATCCATTATATCCTGTAGACCATACTGTTCCGTCTTCTTTTAGTACTGTTGTGTGTTGTTCACCTGCTGATATTTCTTTTACCCCATATAGTATTTTTGTTCCTGTTTGGTCAAGCATTTGTTGTGGTAATGAGTAGTTTGATGTGTTGTTTGTTCCTAGTTGATAGTTTCCATTGTATCCTACTTGCCATACGCTTCCATTTGCGTCTAGTAATGATATATGATTTTCTCCTGCAGACATTTGGATTATGTTATTTACTTTTTGCATTTGGATTGGATAACAGTTTGCATTATTTGACGTTGTGTATCCTACTCCGAATGAGCCATAATAGTTATATCCCCATGAGTATACTGTTCCATCTTTTGTTAATGCGTAACTTGATACATTTCCCGCTGCTATTGCTACTACATTTTCTAGATAGTCTCCATTGTTGTTTAGTTTTACTTTATGGAATGAATTTGATTTTATTGTTGTTCCATCTCCTAGTTGTCCATAGTCATTTCTTCCTGTTGCCCATACTGTTCCATCTGTTTTTAGTATTAATGTATGACCATGTCCTGCTGCTATATCCATTACATTTTTCATTGTGTTTTTAGTTGCTTCTGTTTTGTTTACGTAATCTGATGTTCCTAATTGTCCATATCCATTGTGTCCCCATGTCCATACTGTTCCATCTGCTTTTAGTGCTACAAAATGGTTTAATCCACCTTCTATTTTTGGTTGTGTTTTATTACCTTTTCCGTTTACATTTACTTTTACTGCTGCATAAAGGTCGTTTCTTTTGTTATATACTTTTACAAATGTTGTTCCTATTTGTTTTGCTGTTATTGTTCCATCTTCTGCTACTGTTACTGTGTCTTTGTCCATAGATGTAAATGTGCAGTCTCCTGATGGTATATCATCTGTTAATAAGTTAAATGCCATTTTTAGTTTGTAGTTTATTTTTGCTGTGTCGTCTATATTTTCTAGATTGATTATGTTGTCTGCTACTTCTATTTTTAAATCACTGATACACCATGGTGTTGTTAGGTTTTGTGTTGTTTTGTTTGCCATTTCACCATTTGCGTTGTATCCAACTGTGTATACTTTTCCGTCTTGGTCTACAATGGCTCCTGTGTTGTAATCGTCATAGTTTCTTGTTAGTGCCATTGTTAGTATGTCTTTGTCTGTTTCTACTGGTGTTGCATATGTTTTATATGATGTGTCTTTTGTGAATAATGCTCCATAGTTGTTCATTCCGGCTACATATAGTCCTTGGTTTTCTCCGTCTTCGTTTTTGTTTCTTGATACAAATGTTGAATATCCTGCTGATTTTATGTGTTTTGCATTTGTTATTGCTTTTCCTTCACTGTATTTTGCTTGGACTATTATTGCTTTTGAGTTTGTTGTTCCATCCATTAATTGTCCATATCCATTATATCCTGTAGACCATACTGTTCCATCTTCTTTTAGTATTGTTGTGTGTTGGTCTCCAGCAGATATTTCTTTTACTCCATATAGGATTTTTGTTCCTGTTTGGTCAAGCATTTGTTGTGGTAGTGAGTAGTTTGATGTGTTGTTTGTTCCTAGTTGATAGTTTCCATTGTATCCTACTTGCCATACACTTCCATTTGCATCTAGTAATGCTATATGGTTTTCTCCTGCAGACATTTGGATTATATTGTTTACTTTTTTCATTTGGATTGGATAATAGTTTGCATTATTTGATGTTGTGTATCCTACTCCGAATGAACCATAATAGTTATATCCCCATGAGTATACTTTCCCTTCTTTTGTTAGTGCATAACTTGATAAATTTCCGGCTGTTATTGCTATTATGTCTTTTAAATATCCTTCTCCGTTTGGTCCTTTTACTTGTGTTAATGTTTTTTGATTTGTTGTATTTCCATTTCCTAATTGTCCATAGTCATTTCTTCCTGTTGCCCATACTGTTCCGTCTTCTTTTAGTATTAAAGTGTGACCATACCCTGTTGCTATATCTTTTGCATCTGTTATTTTTGTTGTTATAACTCTATTAGAGTCATCTATTGTTTGTGTAGCAAGTTGTACTGGTTGTGTACTATTAACAGTATTACCTGTTCCAAGTTGGCCATATCCATTGCTTCCCCATGTCCATACTGTTCCGTCTGATTTTAATGATACAAAATGGTTATATCCTCCTACTATTTTAGGTTGAATTTTTCCTTGTGTTCCATTTACATTAATTTTTACTGCTGCATATAAATTGTTTTCTTTGTTATATAATTTTATAAATGTTGTTCCTGTTGCTACTGCTGTTACTTCTCCTGTTTTTGCGTCTACTGTTGCTACTTTTTCGTCCATTGATTTAAATGTGCATATTGAGTTTGGAACTTGTTTTAGTAATAGGTTGAATTCCATATTTGATGTGTAATTTATTTGTGCTTTTTCTCCTTTTACTTTTAAGTTTATTGTATCTTTTTCTACATTTATTTTTTTATTACTTATGCACCAAGGTGTTGTAAGATTTTGTGTTGTATCATTTCCTATCTCTCCATTTGAGTTGTATCCAACTGTGTATACCATACCATCTTGGTCTGCTATTACTCCTGTATTATATACATCACTGTTTGTAGTTGATGCCATTGCTATTATGTCTTTATCTGTTTCTACTGGTGTAGCATATGATCTAGATGATGTGTCTTTTGTAAATAAGTTTCCATAGCTATTGGTTCCTATAACATATATTCCTTGGTTTTTTCCTTCTTGATTTTTATTTCTTGAGATAAATGTTGTATGTCCTCCAACATGGATGTGTTTTGCATCTGCTACTTGTTTTCCATTTGTGTCTAATACTGGTTTTATAATGTTTGCTGTTGATGTTGTTGAGTCTCCTAGTTGTCCATATCCATTATATCCTACACTCCATACTGTGTTGTCTTCTTTTAAGACTATTTCGTGGTAACCTCCGGCTGCTATTTCTTTTACATTGTATAATATTTTTCTGCCTGTTTGGTCAAGCATTTGTTGTGGTAATGAATATGTAGAAGAATTTCCTAATCCAAATTCTGAATAGTCATTATATCCTACATTCCATATGCTTCCATCTGCGTCTAACATCATTAAGTCATAATATCCTGCAGAAATTTGTGTAATATTAGATACTTTTTGCATTTTAGTTGGATAGTAATGTGCGTTTGTATCACCATAGTTTTGTCCAAATTGGCCATATCTATTGTATCCCCATGCATATACTTCTCCATTTTTTGTTAGTGCATAACTTGTACTGTCTGCCATTGCTACTGCAATTATGTCTTGCAAGTATTCTCCGTTTGCGTTTATTTTTACTTTTTGGAATATTTTTTGAGTTGTTGCGTTACCATTTCCTACTTGTCCATATTCATTTCTTCCAGCTGCCCATACTGTTCCATCTGCTTTTAGTATTAATGTTGTATGTCCTCCTGCTGCAACATCAATTGCATTTTCTACATTTTGTACTTTAGTTGTTCCATCTTCTGATACTATTTGTTCTTTTGCTTGTACTGGTTTTAGTTGGTTGCTTGTGTTTTCTGTTCCTAGTTGTCCATATCCATTGTAGCCCCATCCCCATACTGTTCCATCGCCTTTTAAAGATACAAAATGATTTGCTCCTGCATCTAATTTGGCTTGTGTTATATTTCCTTGTCCATTAACGTTTACTTTTATTCTTGCATATATGTCGTTTGTTTCGTCGTGTAATTTTATTGTTGTTGTTCCTATTGATTTTGCTGTAATTGTTCCGTCTTCTGCTACTGTTGCTATGTTATTGTCCATTGATGTAAATGTTATTTTTTCTGTTGGTATTGTGTCTGTTAATAAATTGAATCCCATTTTTGCTTTATATTTTATTTGCTTTGTTTCATTTATGTTTTCAATGTTTATTATATTATTTTCGCTTACATCTATTTTTAATTTACTTATTAACCATGGTGTTCTTAAGTTTTGTACTGTTTCGTTTGCCATTTCTCCATTGCTATTGTATCCTACTGTCCATACTTTTCCTTCGTCATTTATTATTGCTCCTGTTTGTGGTCCATCGTAATTTTTTGTAAATGCTCCTGCTAGTATTGTTTTTTCTTCTTCTACTTTGCTTAAGTACACTCTATCTGTTGCATCTTTTGTAAATAGTGCTCCATAGTCGTTGTTTCCTGTAACATACATTCCTTTTTCTGTTATTAATGCTGATGCATCTCCAGCGGCATAAATATGTTTTATATTTTGTACTTTTTCTTCATTTGATATTTTCATTGGAACTATTATTGATTTTGATGTTGTAGTTCCGTCTCCTAATTGTCCATATCCATTATATCCTACTGCCCATGCACTTCCATCTTCTTTTAATATAACTATATGTTGTCTTCCTGAAGCGACTTCTTTTACATTGTAAAGTGTTTTTCCATTTGTGTCTTTTATTTTTATTGGTAATGATCTGTTTGAGTCATTTCCTATTCCTAATCCATAATTACCGTTATATCCTACTGTCCATACACTTCCATCTGAATCTAGTAGTGCTACTGCTATATCTTGCCCACTCATTTGCATAATGTTTTTTACATATTTCATTTTTACTGGTAATAGTCTAGTTGTTCCGTCATTTACTCCAAGTTGTCCATAACGGTTATATCCCCATGAGTAAACTTCGCCTTCTTTTGTCATTGCATAACTTGAATTTCCACTTGCAGCTATTCCTACTATATTTTGTAAATATCCCTTTCCGTCTTCATTTTTTACTTGTACAAATTTTGTTGTTGTTGTTCCATTATTTTGTCCTAGTTCTCCATTTTCATTGTATCCTGTTGCCCATACTGTTCCATCTGATTTTAGTACTAATGTAAATTGATTTCCTGCAACTACATCTATTGGATATGAGTGGTTTTCTGTTTCTGGCATTTTTATTTCTTCTGGCTTTGTTCTACTTGTTTTGTCTCCTAACCCTAGTTGGCCATATCCATTGTACCCCCATCCATATAGTGTCCCGTCTGCTTTTAGTCCTATAAAGTGATTGTATCCTCCTACTATTTTGGCTTGTACTTTTCCATCTTTTCCATTTACATTTACTTTTATTGCTTTGCTTAAGTTATTATAGTTGTCTATTATTTTTACATATGTTGTTCCTGTTTTTACTGCTGTTATTATACCTTCATTATTTACTGTTGCTATGCTTTCATCTAGTGATTTAAAACTTATATCTGTTCCCAAAAATTTATTTGTTAGTAGATTTAATCCCATTTCTTCTTTGTATTTTATTTTAAATGTATCTCCAGCTACTTTTAGGTCTACTATATTTTGGTCAACTGTTATTTTTGAGTTTGTTATACACCATGGTTGTGTTGTGTACGTTTCTGTTGTTCCATGTCCTATTTCTCCGTTTCCACTATAACCAATTGTATAAATTCTTCCTAATTCGTCTATAATTGTTCCTGTTTGATAGTCTGTGTTTCTTGTCATTCCCATTGTTATTATTTTTTTGTCTGTTTGTCTTTTTGTTAGCATATATGTTGTTGTTGTATTTCCTGCAAATGTTTGTCCATAGTTTGAGTAACCTGTTGAGTATAGTTGTTTATCTCCTGTTGTTACAAGTGTTGCATTTCCCTTTGTTAAAATGTGATTTATATTTGTGATTTGATTTTTATCTTCACTATTTAGCATTGGTACTATTAATGTTCTATTTGTAGATGTATTGTCTCCTAATTGTCCATATCCATTATATCCTACTCCATATGCTCTTCCATCATCTGTTAGTACTATTGTTTGAATGTAATCTGATGATACTTCTTTTATTCCTGTTAATATATTTGAGCCATTTGGATTTAACATTTGTTGTGGTACTGTTTGTGTGCTTGTGTTTGATAGTCCTAATTGTCCATAATCATTATATCCTGTACCCCATACTGTTCCATCTGCTGCAACCATTGTTGCGAAGTTTTCACCTGCTGATATTTGCATTACATTTGATACTTTACGCATTTTTACTGGTGTTCCATATGCTGATGTACTTGTCCAGTTTTGACCAAATTGTCCATATCTGTTGTATCCCCATGACCATACTGTTCCATCTGATTTTAATGCATGCATTGTATTTGATTCTGATTCTATTGCTACTACATCTGTTAATCCTTGTACTTGTATGAAATTATATTTTGTACTTGATGTTCCATCTCCTGTTGTTCCATATTCATTATATCCTGATACCCATACTGTTCCATCTGCTTTTAATACTGCTGTGTATTGGCTACCTGCTGTTACATCTATTGCGTTTTCTATGTTTGTTTTTGTTGGCTCTGTTCTTGTTGTTTTATCACCAAATCCTAGTTGTCCATATCCATTATATCCCCATGTCCATACTGTTCCATCTGATTTTAGTGCTACTTGGTGATTTTGTCCTCCTGCTACTTTTGGATATGTTATTCCATCTGTTTCATTTACATTTACTTTTACACTTCCATATATTTTGTTTGTGTCGTCTTTTATTCGTATATATGTTGTTCCAATTCCTACTGCTGTTATTGTTTTTCCATTTACTGTTACTACTGATGTGTCTAATGATTCATATTCTAAGTTATAATTAAATGTTTGGCTCATTAGATTGTATCCCATTGATATTTTTGGTGTTATATTTGATGTTTCACCTTTTTTTAAGTTTACTATACTGTCTTCTACTAAAATTTTGTAGTCACTTATGCTATATGGTCTGTATGCATATGCTACATCCGTTGTTCCATTTCCAAGTTCTCCTTCTGCACTATATCCTACTGTGTATACTCTTCCTATTTCATCGATATATGCTGTTGTTTGATATTCTGGATTTCTTGTTATTGCCATCGCTGTTGTTTTTTGTTCTGTTTTTGTTTTTGTTAGTACTGATAAATTTGAGTTGGTTTTTTGTACTAATTGTCCATAATTGTTATATCCAACTGAGTATAATTCGTTTTCGTTTGTAATTGCAAATGTATTGTATCCTTCTGCATAAATTGATTTTATGTTTTTCATGTTGCTTCCGTCACTTGATTTCATTGGTTGCAATTTTGTTTTTGTACTTGAAGATCCGTCTGCTAATTGATACACATTATTGTATCCTGTTGCATACATATTTCCATCATTTGTTAAAACTACTGTATGATATATTCCTGTTGCTACTTGTTTTACATTTTCCATTTGAGCTGTTCCGTTTATGTTTTTCATTTTTGACCATGTATATATTGTTGAGTCATTTCCTATCCCTAGTTGTCCTTCTGTGTTTCTTCCTGATACATAAACTGTTCCATCTTCTGCTAGCGCAATTGTATAATGTTCTCCAGCTGAGATTTGTTTTATTCCTGCTAAAGTTGTTTTTGTTGCACTTGTTCTTGATGAGGTATCTCCAAATCCCATTTGTCCTTTTCCGTTATATCCCCATGTGTATACTTCGCCATCATTTGTTATTGCATATGATGTGTTGTATCCGGCTGCTATTGCTTTTATATTATCCAATGCTTCGCCATCGTTTTTTATAACTTGAACAAAGTTTGTTTTGTTTGCAGTTGTTCCATTTCCTAATTCACCATTTCCATTGTATCCAGCACTCCATACTGTTCCATCTTCTTTTAGAACAAGTGTATAGTATGCACCTGTTGCTATGTCTGTTGCATTGTCAATACCCATGTATACTGGTGTTGAATAGTTTGTTGTATTTCCTTGTGCTAATTGGCCGTTATTATTTTGTCCCCATCCATAGACTTTTCCACTTGCGTCCATAGAAACAAAATAATTGTATCCTCCTACTATTTTTACATTTGCTGTTGTTGCATTTTTCCCTTTCATGTCATAAACATCGCTTAATGTAACCTCGTAACTATTTCCGTCACTAAATTTTGCTGTTTTTATTAAATTTACACTTACTTTGCTTACTGCTACTATTGCTGCAATTAGTGCTAGTGTAATTAAAGCGATTAGACTTTTTCTTTTTACTTCTTTCTTTAGTTTTTGGCTTAACATTGTTTTCTTCATACCTTCCTTTGTAAAATTAATATTATTTATTATATATTTTTTGTGGTTTTTTTCAATGTAGGAATTTTCTATATTACAATGTTTTTTTTATAATGGAACTACGGAAATAGAAGGGTTACAGGTTTTTTGACTTAATTTTACATTTTTTTATTATTTTTATTACAAAAAAACAGATTAAAGCCATGTTATACATAATTTGCTTTAATCTGTTTTATGTTTATTTTTATTTTTATTCTGTTACACTTGCACTATTTATTCTTGTTATTTGTCCGCCTTTAATTTTTATTTCTGCAGTGTTCTCTGCAGATGTTACATAGTAGTATTCTTCGCCATTTCTGTCTATTTTTATTATGTTAATTTTATCTTTTTCTAGATTTTTTTCTCCTATTTTTTTGAATTGCTTTATTGCTAGTTCTTTTGCTTCTTCTTCTGTTATTTCTTCGTTTTCTTTTGTTTTACTGCTTACTACAGTTATTCCGCTAGGTGTTTTCTTTGTTTCTGGTTTTAGTATTATACATAGTGATGTTATTAATACTATTAAGCATATTGTTGTTGCTATGTGATATGGTGTTAATGCTCTTTTTAGTTTTCTTTTTAGTTCTTTCATTTCATTTCCTCCTTTGTTTTTTACATTTTATCATTTTTCTTTTGTTTCGTATATAGTTTTTTGAAATTTTTCTGTAAAATGTACTAACTGATAGTTACTATTCACGGTCCATGAAATTATTGATTGTGTGTTCCCGACCCCCTTGGACATATGTATATGATTTTAAACTTTTCGAATGTGATTGGAGCAATATTAGAAATTCTTAAATAAATTTATGGAAAGAGTTCGCGTCGAACGCAGTGAGGACTAAGCGGAAGGGTGCCATAAATTTATTTTAGAAATTCTTGTGTTGCGTATTGAGCCGAGAAAACGTTTCAAATCATATACATATGTCCAAGGGGGTCGGGAACACACAAACAATAATTTTATGGGCCGTAAACTGTAACAACTGATAATTGCGTACAAAATTTCATGTAATTTTTAAAGAGCACGACGAATAGACCCAAATGCGGGTCTGTTTTTTACCTATATGTTTATTTTTCTCTTTTTATTAACTTATTGGTTCTATTTTAAGTAATCTACAAAATTCTTTCCTATCCACTCCGCACGCATGAAGTGAATTTTCAAGAATTTTGTATGCGTGCGATTACTTTTACACTCTCATATTTATCCTTACATAAGGCCTATTCGTCTATTATATATAATTTTTTATATTTAAAATACACAACTACATATATTATTATAAATCCATTTATTTGTATAGTATATATATATTATTTTTCTTTACATTTTATGTAGAGTTTTATTACATTTGTTT
The DNA here is from genome assembly GCA_001916065.1 of Clostridium sp. 28_17. GTDB lineage: Bacteria > Bacillota > Clostridia > TANB77 > CAG-508 > CAG-269. Next base: position 4,086 of record MNRS01000025.1, on the reverse strand, counting down.
ATTTTAGTATTATTTCAATCTCTTTTCCTTCGTATTTTATCTTATAATTCTTTTTATTTCCTCTATGTTTAATTTCAATTTTGTCTTTATCTAATTTCTCTGATATTGAATCACTTAGAACGATTTTTACTTGTTTTTCGTAAGTATCTCCATCTAAATACTTGTCGACATCTATGTATTTATTGTTTTTACTTATTTTATCAAGTCCGCCTAATACAAACTCTCCGTTTTCTTTAACATATATTTTTACATTACGTCTGCATGATAGTAATATTAATAGTAATATTGCTGCAATTAGACATATTATAGAGGCTTTTTGTTTACTACTATTGTCTTTTGTTCCTTTGTCTTCTGCTTTTTCATCTTTTACACCAAGTGTTTCTGTTGGTTTTGTCTCTGGTACTTTTGTTGGGTTTTCTTTTGTTATTGTTGGTTTTTTAACCTCTTCTTCTGGTTGTTGTTCTTCTGGTTGTTCTTGATTTTCTGTTACATCATTTCTTTCTATTTCTACATAGTTTTTCTTTGTAGAATTATTATCTTTTGTTATTTCTTCATTTTTGTTTGTTGTGTTGTCTTCTTTTGTTCCATTATCTTTGTTATCTTCTTTTTTGTTATCATCTTGTTTTGGTTCTTCTTGTTTTTCTGATACTTTTACTACAAATTTTGTTGTAAATCCACCATATGTTATTTTGATTATTTGTGTTCCTGGGGTTGTCGCACTAAATCCTGATATCATATTTGGAGTTACTGGTATTGTTGTTATTCCGCTTGATTTTACAACATCGATTGTTGCTCCTGTTATGTCTAAGTTTTCACCATATTTGTATTCTGTTTTGTCTGGTTCAGTATTTACTGATATTCCTTTTATTTTGTCTTCTACTTTTACTTGGAAGTTTCCTTGTAATCCTTTGTATTCTACTTTTATTGTTTGTGTTCCTTCTGCTTTTGGATTGTATCCTGTTATCATGGCTCCTGTCATTACTGTGCTTTCTGATATTGCTCCACTTGCCATTATTATTGATACTTTTCCTCCAGTTAGTTCTATGTCTTCTCCATATTCGTATTCTACTTTTGTAGGTTTTTGTATTTTTAGACTAGCTATATAGTCTTCTACTTTTACAACAAATTGTTGTGTTAATCCTTGGTATGTTACTGTTAATATCTGTGATCCTAATTTCTTAGAATTGTATCCAGATATCATGTCTTTTGTAATGTTTATTGTTTCTTTTGTTCCACTATCTTTTGTTATTTCTATTGTACCACCTGTTAGGTCTAGGCTTTCTCCATATTTGTATTCTGTTTTTGTTGGTAGTGTTTTTATTTTCATTTCACTATATCTGTCTTCTACAGTTATACCAAATGTTTTGCTTATTCCTTTGTATGATACTTTTACTATTTTTGCTCCTACTGTTGTTGTGTCAAATCCTGTTATTGTCACATCAGTGTTTGTCATTGGAATTGCTGGGGATGCTATTCCACTTGCCATTACTGGTGTTACTTTTCCTCCTGTTAAATCCATTTTTTCATTTACTTTGTATATTAGTTTGTTTGGATTTGTTAGTTTTATGTCTTTTATATAGTCTTCTACTTCTACACTATATTGTGTTGTTTTTCCTTTGTATGTTATTGTTATTGTTTGTTTTCCTAATTTGTTAGGATTATATCCTGATACCATGCTTGTTGTAATATCAATATTTTCTGCTTTTCCACTTGATTTTATTGCAGATATTTGTCCTCCTGTTATATCAAGTGCTTCTCCATATTTATATTTTGTTTTTGTTGGTTCAGTTTTTATTTTTATTGATTGTAGATTGTCTTCTACTATTACTCCGAACTTTTCTGTAAATCCTTCGTATGCTACGTTTATGGTTTGTGCTCCTTCTTTATTTGGATTAAATGTACTTAATTTTACTTGGCTATCTGTAAGTGCTATTGGGGTTGTAGCAGTTCCACTTGCCATTATTTTTTGTATATTTCCTCCTGTTAAGTCTAGGCTTTCTCCATATTCGTATTTTGTTTTTGCTGGTGGTGTTAATACTATTCCTTTTACATAGTCTTTTACATTGACTTTGTATTTTAGTTCTTGTCCACCGTATTTTATTGTTAGTTCTTGTTGTCCTAATTTTGTAGGATCATATCCTGTTACCATTTCTTTTGTGATTTGTTTGTCTTCTGGTCCGCTTGGTCTTACAATTGTAATTACTCCTTTACTTATATCTAATGGTTCTCCATATTTATATTCTGTTTTTGGAGTTGTTTTTAATGTCATTGAAGTGATTGGATCTTCTACTGATACAGTATATGTTGTTGTTTTTGTAACTCCATTTTCTGTATAACTTATTGTTAGTGGTAATTTTGTGTTTTCTTTGCTTGAGTCAAATCCGCTTACCATGTCTTTTGTAATGTCTATTGTTTCTGCTTTTCCTGTTGCTCTGGTTATTTTTAATTTTCCGCCTGTTGTGTCTAATGTGTCTTTTATGTTGTATTTTACCTTTGTTGGTAATGTGTCTATAGCAACTGATTGTATTGTATTTGCTATTGTTATTGGGTAACTTGTTGTTCCTGTTACTCCGTTTTTTGCTGTATATTTTAATGTTAATGTTTTACTTAATTTATTGTCTTTTCCGTATTCTGAGATTGTTGGGTTCATATTTAATGCCCCACCATCTTTTTCTGTTATTACCGCTGATGTTATTGGTTCTTCTTTTGTTGTTCCATCTGTATATGTTACTGTGATTTTTCCACCTGTTAAATCTATTTTGTCTCCATGGTTGTATTCTGCTTTTGTTGGTGGTGTTATTGTAATTTTTGCAACGTTGTTGTCTAGTTTTATTCCTAATGTTGTTGTAAATGTTTTTCCGTTTGTGTAACTATTTGCATCTTTGTCTGTATATGTTACTGTTAAGTTTTGGGCTGTTAATGATGTTTTATTATATCCTGCTACCATGCTTTCTGTTAGAGCTCTTGGGGATGTTGCTCCTGCTTTTGCATATGTTACAGTGTATATAATATCATTTTCATTTATTAATGCCTCTAGTTCGTCATTGTATGTTCCAGTTATTGCATTTGGGGTAATGCTTATTCCTGTTACATAGTCTTTTACATTTACTTCGTAACTTGTTGTTTTTCCTCCGTATGTTATTGTTATTGTTTGTTTTCCTAATTTTGTTGGATCATATCCACTTACCATGTTTTCTGTTATGGCAATATCTTTTGTTCCACTTCCTTTTGTTATAGTAATTGTTCCATTACTTAAGTCTAATGGTTCATTGTATTTGTATTCTGTTCTTGGTGTTTTTTTCATGCTTATTGCTGTTACTGTATCTTTTACTGATACATTGTATGTTGTTGTTTTTGTTTCACCATTTTCTGTATAACTTACTGTTAGTGGTAGTTTTGTGTTTTCTTTGCTTGAGTCAAATCCTGTAACTTTTACTTTTACGTCTTTTATGCTTACTACACTTGGTGTTCCTGTTTGTCTTGTTACTAAGATTTCTCCTGGGTTGCTTCCGTTTGTTGTTAAATCTATTGCATCATTTACATTGTATTGTACTTTTGGTGTTGTGTGCATTTTGATTCCTGTTATTTTGTTTGTTACTTTTATTTGGTATGTTGTGTCTTTTCCGTCATATGTTACTTTTATTGTTTTTGTTGCTGTGTTGTCTTTTCCAAATGTTACTTTGGTTAAGTCTACTGTGCTTCCGTCTGTTTCTGTTACTTTTACACTACTGTCTGTTAGTTCTTTTTCTTCTGTGTCTCCGTTTGCTTTTGTTATTGTTATTTTTCCGTTACTTAAATCTATTGTATCTCCGTATCCGTATTCTGTTTTTGTTGGTTGTGTTTTTATTGCTATTGATTGTGTTGGATTATCTAATGATACTTTTAAGTTTGCTATAAATTTTTGTCCATTTGTTGCACTTATTGGATCTTCATCTTGATATGTGATTGTTAGTGCTTGGTCTGTTACTTTTGTTTTATTATATCCACTTACCATGCTTTCTGCTAGAGCAACTGGGGTTTTGGCTCCTGCTTTTGCATATGTGATTGTGTACATAATGTTATTATTGTTAATTAGATCTTGTAATT
>MNRS01000024.1 GCA_001916065.1 Clostridium sp. 28_17 | reverse complement strand
AGGAATAACAGTTAAACCATCCTCAAAAGTAATCTTGGTAATACTTGAGTTATTCAAACATGGCGTCACTGCACCGTTTTTTTAAAGTTTTAGGAATAGTTAACTCAGTTAAACTAGAACAACCTTTAAAAACATCAAAAGAAATACTTGTAATACTACCTAAATTAACTTTATTCAATTTAGTACAGTTTGAAAATGCATCATGTCCAATTTCTTGAACAGAACTTGGGATATTAATTTCAGTAATACCAGTATTTGCACATCAAAAGTAATCTTGGTAATACTTGAGTTATTCAAACATGGCGTCACTGCACCGTTTTTTAAAGTTTTAGGAATAGTCAACTCAGTTAAACTAGAACAACCTTTAAAAACATCAAAAGAAATACTTGTAATACTGCCTAAATCAACATTAGTAAGTTTTGTACAGTTTTCAAAAGCACTGTGGTTAATCTCTTTAATAGATTCAGGAATTACAACACTTGTAATATTAGAAGCACCTTTAAAAGCATTATCACCTAAAGATACAACCGTTTTTCCCTCCAATGTACCAGGTACAGTAACACTACCAGACAAAGCAGAAGCATTAGTACAAACCAAATCTGTAACCTGTCCAGCATCATTTAACTTATACTCAAAAGAAACTGAAATTCCATTAAGAGTAGAAGTAGCAATTAGTGTATCTGAAGCATTAACTAGTGTAGGATATACAAGTAATGCAACAGTACAAAATAATAAAATAAATAAAATTTTCAATGTACGAGACATTTTTTCCTCCTTTGTGTGTATAAAACACTAAAAAATTTGCTTTAAACTAGCAATTAAACTATAACATTAAAAAATAAAAAAGTAAATACTTTTTTCACAATATTGTGTGAAAAAACAACAAAAAGTAACAATATTATATGTTGAACAAGAACATAAAAAATAGATAATAAAATAGAAGTTTTATGGAGGCAGAAAGATATGGAAGCAGACAACAGAAAAAAACTAATTATAGATATGATAAACTTATTAGCAAACAGATAAAATTATGTAAACATTTTTTTAAAAAATACATTGACAATTTCAAAATAAAAAGATAAAATAGTATATGTAAAATAAAGAAAGAGGTGGGAAAAATGCTAAAAATATACAGCACAAACATAGAAACAAACAAAATAGAAGAAATAAAAGAAATCAAAAAAGGAAGTTGGATAAATTTAGTAAACCCATCGGAAAACGAAATAAAAAAAGTATGTGAAAGCGTAGAAATACAAGAAGACTTCATAAGAGACGCACTAGACTTCGAAGAAAAAGCCAGAATAGACAACGAAGAAGACGACGGAACAATACTATTTGTAGTAGACGTACCAATAATAGAAAAAAACGAAGAAAACGACGTATACACAACAATGCCATTAGGAATGATAGTAGTAAGAGACGACTACTTCATAACAGTATCATTACGAAAAAACAAAGTAATAGAAGACTTCGAAAAAATGAAAATAAAAAACTTCCAAACATACAAAAAATCAAAACTAATATTTCAAATACTATATCTAAACTCATCATACTACCTAACATACCTAAAACAAATAAACAAAGAAACAGAAATAGCAGAATACATATTAAAAAAATCAATGAAAAACAAAGAACTACTAAAATTACTAAGTTTAGAAAAAAGTTTAGTATACTTCACAACATCACTAAAATCAAACGAACTAGTAATGGAAAAAACACTAAGAGGAAAAATAATAAAACTATATGAAGAAGACGAAGACATACTAGAAGACGCAATCACAGAAAACAAGCAAGCAATAGAAATGGCCAAAATATACAGCGACATCCTAACAGGAACAATGGACGCATATGCATCAATAATATCAAACAACCTAAATGGAGTAATGAAATTTTTAACATCAATAACAATAGTACTAGCAGTACCAACAATGGTATCAAGTTTCTGGGGAATGAACGTAAACATACCATTCCAAAACAGCAAATTTGGATTCCCAATAATGATACTAATCTCAGTAGCATTAACACTCATCGTAACATGGTGGCTAAAAAGAAAAGACATGCTTGACTAAAAAAAGACCTAGAAACATAAACTTCTAGGTCTAAAAAAATATAAAAACTAATTAATTTCATCACCCAAAATATCCCTAATTTTTTGCAACTGAACCTTCAAATTAGAATAAACAGAAGAACCAATAGAAGTATCACCACTATCAAAATTAACAATAGACTTCTCAATATCCAAAATCTTAAACTTATGAACCTTAGCGGCAGAATTCTTATACATATAAATAGGAACATAAGAAACCTTATTAATCAAAATTTTGCCATCAGAATCCTTAGTAATATCCAAATTCAAAATAGCAGAATCCCTAGTAATCTCAGCCCTTTGGTCTGCAGTAAAATTACCCAAAGCATACACAACAAAAACATCTTTAGTAGAACCATCATCTAAAGTAATAGTTTTCTTTTCCATAGACTCAAGAACATGAGGATGATTACCAAGGATAATATCAACACCACTCTTAAACAAAAAATCCGCAAGTTCTTTTTGCTCATCATTAGCAGAAGTCTTATACTCAGTACCCCAATGCATACAAGCAACAATCATATCAACATTTTGCTCCTTAGCCTGCTTAATTTGTTTAGAAATCAAATCTTTATCAATCAAATTCAAACAATACGGTTTATCAGAAGGAACAGGAATCCCGTTAGTTCCGTAAGTATAATTGATAAAAGCAATTTTTACACCCTTAACATCCTTAATTAAAATTTTATCCTGGTCTTCAGCAGACTTATAAGTACCCAAATGAGAAATTCCAACATTATCTAAAACATCAATAGTTCTACAAATACCAGAATAACCATAATCTAAAGCATGGTTACCAGCCAAAGAAATAACATCAACGCCAATATCTTTTAAACCAGTAGCCAAACTATCAGGAGAATTGAAAACCGGATAATTGCTATAACCCCTATCTTCACCTGCAAAAGTCGTTTCCAAACTTCCTATAGTAATGTCTGCACTACTTGTATAATCTTTAATATCATCATAAACATAAGAAAAATCATATTGTTTAGTGCTACTATTATAAGCATCCCAATATTGAGTATTATGACATAAAGTGTCTCCAATTGCAGTCATAGTAAAATTGATAGGCTCAATCTTTTCTTCTACAGTTTCACTTTCAACCGAAGAATCTTGAATAACGTTTGTACTATTAAAAAAATCTGATTTTATAAGTACCAAAAGGCATAAAACAAAAATCAAAAATAATAAAATAAATAATAAAAATTTTTTCAACATTATCACCCTTTATTTTTAAATTTATAACAACATTATCATAAAAATAGAAAAAAATCAACAAAAAAATTAAACTAAATACCACCAAAACAGTTGACTTATGGTGGTATTTAGTTTAAAATATATATGGAGGAGTTTACTATGATATATACATATAATGAACTGTTATTAAAATATAAAAGTGCATACCAGATAGAAAAAGCAGTTAAAAATAGTGAGGTATATAAAATTGAAAAAGGAATATATTCAGACATACCAAGTGCACATTATTTAGAAATTACAATGAAAAAATATCCTTACGGAGTATTTACATCTTATTCAGCCTACTATTATCACAACTTAACAGACGTTATTCCTAAGGTAATGTATTTAGCCACAAACAGAAATGGAACATTAATTAAATCAGAAAAAATAAAACAAATTCGTATGAAAAATGAACTATATAATTTGGGAAAAACTCAGATTGATTATGAAGGAATAAAAATAAATATTTATAATAAAGAAAGAATGCTAATTGATTTGGCCAGAAATAAAAATCAAATAGGTTATGATTTATATAAAGAAATAATATCTAATTATAGAAAATTAGCAAATTCATTAAATACTCAAAAGATAGAAGAATATTTACAATATTTTGTAAATGGAGATAAAATTTTTGAAATTATACAAGATGAGGTGTTTTAATGTATATATATGAATTAGTAAATAAATATGTAGCAGCAGGTTATTCAGAAGAAGATGCGATTCCAAAAGTTGCTCAAGATATTATTTTGCTTAAAATTGGAAATAGTAAATATAATAAAAATATAACTGTAAAAGGCGGAGTTGTAATGCATAACATTTCTAAAAATATGCGTCGCGCAACTAGAGATATGGATATTGATTTTATAAAATATTCTTTGGAAGACAAATCAATTCTTAATTTTATAAAAGAATTAAATAATACAAATGATGGAATAAAAATAAAAGTTACAGAAAAAATTGAATCATTACATCATCAAGACTACAATGGAAAAAGAGTTTATATACAACTAACTGACAAGAAAAAGTACTCAATAAATTCAAAACTAGATATTGGAGTACATAAATATTTTGATATGAAACAAGATAATTATTATTTTGATTTTAACATAATAGATAAAAGTGTTAGTTTACTTATAAATTCTAAAGAACAAATAATTGTTGAAAAATTAAAATCATTATTAAAATTTGGTATTACTTCCACGAGGTTTAAAGATATTTTTGATTTTTATTATTTAATTAATAATGAAAAATTAGATAAGGACAAGCTAATAAAATACATAGATATTTTAATTTTTCAAGATGAGAATATGCGTGAAAATACATTAGAAGATATAAATAAAAGATTAATAAATATATTAAATAATCGAAGATTTCAATCAAGACTTAATACTGCAAATAACAATTGGCTAGAGATACCTATAAAAGATGTTATCGATAATATTTTAGTGTATTTTAGTGGATTAATAAAAGTTACAAATTAGAAGAACTCGTAAAAATTAAAAAATAAAAAATTTAACCTAAACAATATTACAATTCGAAGACTTTTAATATAAGAAAAAGGAGAAAATTGATGAAAATAAAAGATAAGAAAAAATTCATAACAACAACCGCAATAATAATTCTATCAATACTAATAATAATAGGATTTATAATAACCACAATAAGAGACCAAAAACACAAAACAGAAGCCACACAAGGACAAGCAATAGAAGAAGAAACAATATTAGAAGCACAAATAAGTAACAACGAAACAGACGAAAACACACCAGTAGACGAAAACATAATAGACGAAAAAGCCATAAAAGAAAGCAAAGTAGAAAATGAAAAAGAAATAAAAGACAACAAAAACAAATACTACATAAAAATAAATAATCAAGCAAATGTAGTAACAATATACACAAAAGACTCAGAAGGTAACTACACAGTCCCAGTAAAAGCAATGGTTTGCTCAATAGGAACCGCAACGCCAACAGGAGGAAAATACAAACTAAATGGAACAAAACATAGATGGCACACATTATTTGGACACACACCAGGAACATATGTATATGGGCAATATACAACCGCAATTGTAGGAAACATACTATTCCATTCAGTACCATATACAACAAAAGGAAATCCATCAACACTAGAATATGCCGAATATGATAAACTAGGAACAAAAGCATCAGCAGGATGTATACGTCTAACAGTTCAAGATGCCGCATGGATTTACAACAATATAACAACAGGAACAATTGTTGAATTTTATTATGACTCAAATCCAGGACCACTAGGAAAACCAAGTGCACAAAAAATATCATGGAACACAGAATGCAGAGGTTGGGATCCAACAGATTCAAATTCAGAAAATCCTTGGAGAAACAGTAACAAATCTTCAAAACAAGAACAACCAACACAACCAACAAACAATAATACACAACAAAATAATCAACAAGAACAAAACAGACAAGAAGAAAACAAATCAAATAACCAAATTCAAAACAATCAAGAAGAAACAAAAAACAATACAATAGAAAACAAAATAAATAACAAAATAGAAAATACTAACAAAATTCAAAATAACACATTACAAATTAACGCAACAATAAATAATATAATAAGAAAAAATTAGGACATAAAAATCCTAATTTTTTTACTTAAAAATAGGAATAAACCCAAAATAATTAGCATATAATAATAGCAAATTAGAAAATAAAGGAGGAACAACATGAAAGTAGTGGACAAGATTGCATTAGTGCTAATTATAATAGGAGCAATAAACTGGGGACTTATAGGATTTTTCAAATTCAATCTAGTAGACACAATATTTGGAAGCATGTCTGTAATCTCAAGAATAATATATGTATTAGTAGGAATATCAGGACTATGGGGAATAAAATTACTATTTGATGATTAATTTTAATTTGCCAAATTTCCCCAAATATGATATACTTAACATAAGAAATTTGAAAAACAAGATAACATCATCAAGGAGGAAACAACATGAAAACAAAAATTTTTTTAGTATTAGTAGCAATGGTAGCAGTAACGGTATCAGGATGTGGTCGGAATTCTTCGAATGATGACATTAGTTCTGTAAAAAAACAAATTACAGAATTACAGCAGCAGGTGGAGAATCTACCAAATGATTCTGCAAAAATAGCAGAAATCGATAAAAAAATCGATAACTTGCAGAATGATGAAGCAGAAACAGAAATTGCAGAATTGAGTCAAAAAAATAAGGAATTAACTCAGAAAAATGATGAGTTAGAATCACAACTGTCAGCACTACAAGAAAGTGGGGGATATGAAGTTTTTGTAGACACATTATTTCCATCAGATGGAAAGACATATGTCATAAATCCAGACTATCAAGATGATGTAGTGATATACTCAGATACTACATGTACAGCAAAACTCGAAAAATTTCCTGAATTTGCATCATCAAAATATATTGAGTCAAATGCAGAAAATGGATTAAGCATTCACTGTTACAGAACGATAAATAATAATATCGTTTACACAACAAAAACAATAGAATTAAAAGAAAAATAAAATCTTGTTCTCGGGTGGGGCGATGCCTCACCTGAGTTTTTCAATATCTTAACAAAATTATACTTTTTAGATGCGGATTCAAAAGGAACAAAATGTCCCAAACAGAACCGTCCCCAAAAGGACATTTTTATATTGATTTTTCTAGCAAAAAATGGTATACTAGAACAAGCAAAAAGAATGAAAACAAAAAACAACAAAAAACAGGGAGGAAAACAATGTTAAATGCAATCGGAGTAACAGTACGATTTGGAAAAAGAGTACTATTTGAAGACGTAAACATAAAATTTGGAAAAGGAAACTGCTACGGAATCATAGGAGCCAATGGAGCAGGAAAATCAACATTCCTAAAAGTACTATCAGGAGAAATAGAACCAAGCAAAGGAGAAGTAACACTAGAAAAAGGAGAAAGACTATCAATACTAAAACAAGACCACTTTGCATTCGAAGAAAACACAGTAATAGACACAGTAATGATGGGAAACAAAGAACTATATGACATAATGAAAGAAAAAGAAGCAATATATGCAAAACCAGACTTCACAGAAGAAGACGGAATGAAAGCCGCAAAACTAGAAGAAAGATTTGCAGAACTAGACGGATGGAACGCAGAATCAGACGCCGCAATGCTACTAAACGACTTAGGAATAATACCAGAAAACCACTATAAATACATGAAAGAAATAGAAGCAAGAGAAAAAGTAAAAGTATTACTAGCACAAGCACTATTCGGAAACCCAGACGTATTACTACTAGACGAACCAACAAACGACTTAGACCTAAAAAGCATAAACTGGCTACAAGAATTCCTAATCAACTTCGAAAACACAGTAATAGTAGTATCACACGACAGATACTTCCTAAACAAAGTATGTACACACATAGCAGACGTTGACTTTGGAAAAATAAAAGTATATCCAGGAAACTACGACTTCTGGTACGAATCAAGCCAATTAGCACTAAAACAAATGAAAGAGCAAAACAAGAAGAAAGAAGAAAAAATAAAAGAATTACAAGACTTCATAGCAAGATTCAGTGCAAACGCATCAAAATCAAAACAAGCAACATCAAGAAAGAAAACACTTGAAAAAATAGAACTAGACGAAATAAAACCATCAAACAGAAAATATCCATATGTAGACTTCAAACCAGACAGAGAACCAGGAAGAGAAATATTACAAGTAAAAAATATAACAAAAACATATGAAGGCGTAAAAGTATTAGACAATGTATCATTTACAGTAAAACAAGACGACAAAATAGCATTTTTAGCAGACAACGAAATAGCAAAAACAGTCTTATTCCAAATAATATCAGGAGAAATGGAACCAGACAGCGGAGAATTAGTATGGGGAACAACAATAACAAAATCATACTTCCCTAAGGACAACAACTACTTATTCGACACAGACGAGAACATTACCGAATGGTTAAGAAAATACTCAAAAGACCCAGACGAAACATATGTAAGAGGATTCTTAGGAAGAATGTTATTCTCAGGAGACGAAGCATTAAAACAAGTAAGAGTCTTATCAGGAGGAGAAAAAGTAAGATGTGTTCTTTCAAAAATGATGCTTTCAGGAGCAAACTTCTTAATATTTGACGAACCAACAAACCACTTAGATATGGAAAGCATAACATCCGTAAACGAAGGAATGAAAAAATTCACAGGAAACATCCTGTTCACATCACATGACCACGAATTAACACAAACAGTAGCAAATAGAATCATTGACATTAAAGAAGATGGAAATGTAATAGACAGAGAAATAACATACAACGAATACTTAGGAATTGAATAAAATAAAAAAGAAAAAATAGAGAAAATCAACTCTATTTTTCTTTTGTTTTTTCTACATATTTTCTGAAGTACCGTTATCTGATGTAATAACTTCAACATTATCAGTATTTCCAAGAGCATATTTATAAAATGCAATTTTAGCAAGATGAGCATAAGGAAGAACCCATAATAAACCAATTCCAAATGGAATAGCACCTAAAATAGCCCAACCGATAAAAGATAATTCTAAGCAGAATAAACTAGCACGTTTTCCAGTCATCAATCTTTGACTTTCCTCAACAGCATCTGCACCAGACATATCTGGATTATCAATAGCAACTAATATAGCCAATTGATAATAATATGATTTAGTTATTAGCCATACAATAGAAGCAACTAAAAGAATTATACCAATTAAAAGCATAAACATAGAAAACACAGAAGCACCAGAAGATTGAGTAGAAAAAGCCATAAGTCCCATAGAAACGCCACCAACCATAATAATCACGAAAGCAACTATAACGGCGATTTCTGGAAGAATCATTTTCAAAAACATTTGAAAAGCAACACCCCAAGATTTTCCAAAATTAGAAAAACCTAAAGTAGCGAAATCAAAAGCCTTAACATCTTCACCATTAAATAATTTTAAAAATGCAAATACAAGTCCAAAAGATAAAGGAACATTAATAATAGTATTTACAAGACCAAATATTTCTTCCATTGATTCAGGAAAAAGACCTTCAATAAATCCAATAACAAAAGTCAAAGCCATATATGCTAAAACAATAAAAACCGCTTTACCCCATTTACCAGATAATTTTCTACGAGCCTCAGTTCTAAAATCTGATGAAATCATTTTTCAATTTCCCCCTTTCATTTTATTTAAATTTATGATATATTAAACAAAGAAAAAAGTCAATAAGATATCAAAAATTGACTAAACATATCAAAAAATGTCGAAAGCACAAAAAATAAATAATGTCAAAAGCATTTTTAAAAATTAAAGGGAGGAAAACAATGGACAAAATAGCAAAAACAATTGCAGAAGAATTAAACATCAAAATACAACAAGTAGAAAACACAATAAAATTAATAGACGAAGGGAACACAATACCATTTATCGCACGTTACAGAAAAGAAGTAACAGGAGGATTAAGTGACGAAGTACTAAGAACATTTGGAGAAAGACTATCATACCTAAGAAACTTAGAAACAAGAAAAGAAGAAGTAATAAAATCAATAGACGAGCAAGGAAAATTAACAGACGAAATCCTACAAGCCGTAGCAATTTCAAAAACACTTGCAGAAGTAGAAGACATCTATAGACCATACAAACAAAAGAAAAAGACAAGAGCAACAGTAGCAAAAGCAAAAGGACTAGAACCACTAGCACAAATAATAATTGAACAAAAAGAAACAAAACCAATATTAGAAATAGCACAAGAATATGTTAATATAGAAAACCTACCAGAAGAAGACAAGAAAAACAAAGACAAGGCCGTTGCAACTCCAGAAGACGCAGTACAAGGAGCTCTAGACATAATAGCCGAAGACATTTCAGACAATGCAAAATACAGAAAAGAAATAAAAAGACAATGTTACAGAGAAGGCCTTATTAAAACAAAAGCAAAAGACCCTGAGAGCAAATCAAACTACGAGATGTATTATGACTATAGTGAAGCACTAAAATCGATTCCTAGCCACAGAATTTTGGCAATAAACAGGGGAGAAAAAGAAGACTTCCTAAAAGTATCTATCGAAAAACCAGAAGACAAAATTTTAGCATACATAGAAAAAGACATTATAAAAAGTGAAACACAATTCACACAAATGCTAAAAGACACAATATTAGACAGTTTTGAAAGATTAATAGAACCATCAATTGATAGAGAAATCCGTTCAGACTTAACAGAAAAAGCAGAAGAAAAAGCAATAAAAGTATTTGGACAAAACTCAAAACAACTGTTACTAGGAGCACCAATTAAAGGTAAAACAGTAATGGGATTTGACCCTGCATATAGAACAGGATGTAAAATAGCCGTAATAGACGAAACAGGAAAAGTCTTAGACTACACAACAGTATATCCAACAGAACCACAAAATGATGTAGAAGGAGCAAAAAAAGAATTACTAAAACTAATTGAAAAAGACAAAATAGACATGATAGCAATAGGAAACGGAACTGCATCAAGAGAATCAGAAATGTTTGTATCAGACATGATAAAAGAAGCCTCAAGACCAGTACACTATGTAATTGTAAGTGAAGCAGGAGCCTCAGTATATTCAGCATCAAAACTTGCAACAGAAGAATATCCAGACATAAATGTTTCCATAAGAGGAGCAATATCAATAGCAAGAAGATTACAAGACCCACTAGCAGAACTTGTAAAAATAGACCCAAAAGCAATAGGAGTTGGACAATATCAACACGATGTAAACCAAAAAAAATTAGCCGAAAGTCTAACAGGCGTAGTAGAAGACAGTGTTAACAAAGTAGGAGTTGATGTAAACACAGCAACACCATCACTACTTTCATATGTATCAGGAATAAACAACACAATAGCAAAAAACATTGTAAAATATAGAGACGAAAACGGAAAATTAAAAGAAAGAAAAGAACTTTTAAAAGTACCAAAATTAGGAAAAGTAGCATTTGAACAATGTGCAGGATTCTTAAGAATTATAGACGGTAAAAACCCACTAGAAATAACTGCAGTTCACCCAGAAAGTTACGAAGCAACAGAAAAATTACTAAAAACTTTAGGATTTAGCAAAGAAGACTTAAGAGACAAAGAAAAAACAGACGAACTAAGACAAAAATTAAAAACAGTTGATGTAGCAAAAACAGCCAAAGAGCTAGAAATAGGAGAAATGACACTAACTGATATAATTTCAGAACTTAGCAAGCCAGGAAGAGACCCTCGTGAAGATATGCCAAAACCAATTTTAAGACAAGATGTTTTGAAATTAGAAGATTTAAAAGAAGGTATGATTTTAACAGGAACAGTAAGAAATGTCATAGATTTCGGAGCATTCGTAGACATTGGTGTTAAATATGATGGACTTGTTCATATTTCTGAAATGAGCGATAAATATATTAAAAATCCATCAGAATTAGTTTCAGTTGGGGATATTGTTAAAGTTAAAGTTATTAAAATAGATATGGAAAGAAAAAAAGTAGGATTATCTATGAAAGTATAAAAAAATAGGGATTGGAGAAGAGTCTTCAATCCCTATTTTTTAATAATTATCCATAATTTTTTGTATCTCATCATAATGATTCTCCAAAATATCCAAAAAAACATCATCCAACTCAGGATCAAACTGAGTACCTCTACACCTCTTAAACTCCGCAATAACAACATCCAAAGGAAGAGAATCCCTATAACTACGCTTAGAAGTCATAGCATCAAAAGTATCCGCAATAGCCGCAATTCTAGCAAAATAAGGAATATCTTCACCCTTCAATCTACCAGGATATCCATTACCATCATATCTCTCATGATGATGTTTAACAATAGGTATAATATTAGCAAAAATCTTAGCAGAAGACAAAATATGCGCTCCAATAGCCGGATGATTTTTAATCTCAGAATACTCATCATCAGTAAGTCTAGACTCCTTCCTTAAAATACTATCAGGAATACCTATTTTACCAATATCGTGGAACAAACCACCAACTTCCAAATCATGCAAATCACTATCAGACAAACCAAGATGTTTACCAATCAAAACAGAATACTGAGAAACACGGTCAGAATGACCCCTAGTATAAGTATCTTTAGCCTCAACAGTATATCTCAAAGTTTGAATAGTAGACAAATAAGCTTCCTCAAGCTTTTCATTTTTATCTTTCAATTCATCATTAATTTTTTTAATTTCATTCATTTGAGCAATAGACTTAATACCAGACTCTATTAATAATAGCAACTGGTCAAATTTATCACTTTTCTCACAATAGCCCTGAATATCCAATCTTCTAATAGTATCTAAAGGAGGAGCCAAATCTTTGTGTCCAGTTAATAATAGGATGTACAACTCTTTATTGAACTTCCTTATCTCCTCAACAACCTGGTCACCATGAATAGGTGTCATTATAAAATCAAGAAGCATCAAATCATAATGCTCTGTTTTAACCTTTTCAATAGCCTCCATAGGATCTGTAACACCCGTAAAATCATAACCTGAACGCTTCAAAAATATAGATAGTGAATCTACAATTCCTTCCTCATCATCTACGGCTATAATTCTATAATTGTTATTTTCATTAACAACCTTTTGTAACCCTTTTCTCATTAAATCATCCTCCATCCTGTCAGTTGTATTAAAATTCCTGACTTCAAGATTTTGCCAATATTTAAGGCTTTATTAATATAAAGCCATTATATTAATAAAATCAATAAAAAGCAAGCATTTTTTGAAAAAAATTTAAAATAAAAAAAAGGGATTTGGAGACCCGTCCCCTAATCCCTAAAAATTTATAAAGGTAAAATAATACTAAAAGTAGTACCTTCTCCTTCTTTAGACTCAAAAGTAATATTACCATTAAAATGAGCCTTAATAGTAGAATAAGACATATATAAACCAAGCCCAGTACCATTTTTACCCTTAGTAGTAATCATCTCTTTAAACAACTTATCTTGCACTTTTTGTGGTAGTCCACAACCATAATCCCTAACAGAAATAATCAAATTTCCATCAGACTTATTCAAAATCAAATCTATATTCTGCTCAGTCTTACCATTATAAGCCTGAATAGCATTAGAAATCATATTATTAATAACCTGAACCAAACTATTAATATCACCATTAATCTTAGTATTTTTTGGAGCATTCATTTGAACATTCATATAAATCAAAGCATTTTTAAGTTCATGTTTCATCAAAATATCAACTCTCTTAACAAGTTCATCAATATCAAAAGAAATATTCTCAGTCTCAGACAAAGTAACCGCCTGGCCCTTAACTGCAGTAATAATATCTGACATATATTCAGTATACTCCTTAATTTTTACAATCCATTCACTCATATCTTTAGCAATATCATGATGGTCTTGGCTATTAACCTCAGGGTCATCAATAGAAGAGTCATATTCCTTAACTAAATCAGTTAAGCCTTCTGCAGCACCAGAAATAGACATTATAGGTGTTTTTAGGTTATGAGCAATACCACCAATTAATTGTCCAAGTGAGGCTAGACGCTCTCTTTCCATTAATATATCTTGATTATTTTTAATAGTCTCCATATCTTCAATATGTTGAGTAATATCTTTAAACAAAATTAATGTTCCCAAAGACACACCATCTGAATAAATAGTATTAACTTCAACAGAAAAGATTTTATGGATTCTGCGCGCATGGAATTCAAAAGAAACAGTCTTTTTTGAATCTTTTGTTTTAGCAATGGCATTTTTAATTTTTCCATAATTTATTTTATTACTTTTGCAAAACTCATCAAAATTTTGACCTCTTAATGAAATATCTTTAATCTTAAATGTAACCAAAAAAGTTTGGTTAAAATCTGTTATATTTCCATCATCATTCAAAACTAAATAACTATCAGACATCCTGTCCGCAATTTTTCTTAGTGCAATTGGTGCAATTCCTAAAAAGTCAAACTTAAAAATTGCCAATGCAAAGCAAATAATTGATACAGAAAATGAAATTGGTGTTACGAAAACTGTCATAGGAATCAATTTTAGAAAAGACCCTAAAACGTTTACAATAACTGGGCAAGCCAATCCTATACTAATTAATAATGATTGTTTAGAAAAGAATCCAGCATTCCTAATTGAAAATATAAGTAAACGACCAATACCAATAATCAATAAAAGATAAGTATAAACAGAGTGTACATAGAAATATGGTCCATAAATAGTATCTGTAAAAGATGATGAATATTGTATATAGAACAAATGATGTAAATCATTTGTCCATAATACAACAAGAGATAATATAGGTATTACAAGCAATAACAAATAAGACTTTTTAAATGTTATTTTTGTATTTGTAAATATTAAACTCGTAAAGAACACTGTTAAAGGTAAGAAACAGGTTCCAATATAAATAATGTTTTCAAACCAAATAGATGGTATTGAAAAAAAGTAATTACAAACGGCTTGGCAAAGCACCCCCACAGAAATGATAAGAGAGCAAAACAAGTTTAAACAAAAAACATTGTGTAACTGCTTTCTATCTTTTTGACAAGAAATATAAACAAACATTACAACAGTCAAAAGTGTAGAAAGTACCAAAAGCCAGAAACTCAAGCCGAAATTATGCATTTGTATCACCTCCAGGTATAAAACCTATTTTTTCAAAATACTTCATGTATCTAATAATATAGTCAGCATCAATATCTTTCCAACTAAAAGATACACGTTTTAAATATTCATCAGTAAAATTAGCATGTAATCTTACATTATATGTATAAGTAAGTTTTTTACTCTCATCCAAGTCATAAATAATACCAGACAAGCATTTCTTTTTCTCATTATCAGAAAGAATACCAGTAATAAGATAAGCAAACATCTCGTCAGACATAGGTATAATTTCATGACCTAAAGAATCAAGAGTTTCTAAAAGCAATTTTATAGTCATAAGTTTTGTATTATAAATATGGAATACATTACAATTACTATCATGATTCATTATTTTAACAATTGCTTCGGCAGCCAAATCAACAGGTGTTAGTTCAATAGCATGTTTAAGCATATATTTTGGAACTGCACCAATCTCAATAAATGACTTAATTCTCTTAGCAAAAGCATTATTATCAACATTTTGTTGGAAAACACCATCACTATATCTATTAGTAATATTACCAAGTCTTAAAATTTGTGCATTTAATCCATCGTAAATAGCCTCTAACACAATAAGTTCTGCCTTATATTTAGTTGTTGTATACACACCTTTTAATTTTTGACCAACAAATAAATTAGTCTCACTAAATTGCTTTTTAAAGTTGATATTTTCAGGAGTTTCCTCAATAGCCTCTTCCTTTTCACCACTACCAGAAACACTCATAGTTGAAATATGTAATAAACGTTTATTTTCTTTCTTACAAAAATCAACAACATTTTGAGTTCCCAAAACATTAATATCATCAAATTGACCTTTTAAACCATAATGTTTAACAATTGCACCAGAATTTATAACAACATCAATATTATTTCTAATTAAATCATAATCCGAAGTAGATAAGCCCAAACCTTCTTTTGAAATATCACCTTCAACAACACGAATTCTCTTAGAAAATTGATTTGAATATTTATCTCCAAAATAGAAATTCAAAGTTTGTTTCAATCTTGAAATAGGGTCAACATTGTTTTTTGGTCTAGTTAAGCAATAAATAATTCCAGAATTTTGTTTCATAAATTCATCAATTATGTGTGCCCCTAGGTATCCAGTAGTTCCAATTAATAAAATATTATCAATAGTTGCAGGAACAATACTAGATAAATTATCTAAAGTATTTCTAGCAAGAACGCTATTAATTTTATCATAATCATAATCCTCAATAAAATTAATTTCAGAACTTGGCAACTTATTAGACAATTCCTTAATAGTTGGATAATTGAATATATCTGCATATTCAAATTTTAAACCATATTTAATAGCCTCAATTTGCATTTGAATAGCACCAATAGAATCACCACCGATATCAAAGAAATTATCATTTACAGTAATATCATCAACCTTTAAAATATTCTTCCAAATTTGTAATAATTTTTCCTCATTAGTATTTAACTCATCAATATTTACAGTTTTTGTTGAAATACTCCTATGTAGGCTAGGTAATGGCAATGACTTTCTATCAATTTTACGATTGATAGTATAAGGCATTTTATCCAAACGGATAACATATGATGGAACCATATAAGGAGGCAATGCTTTTTTAAGAGTAAGTTTAACTGTATCTGGAAGAACAGAAGAATCTGCAACATAATAACCACACAAAACCTCTTTTCCATCCATCTCAATTTTATTAACAACTGATGCAGAAACACCAGGAACATTTGCCATAATATTTTCAATTTCACCAAGTTCAATTCTTAAACCTCTTAACTTAATTTGGTTATCAACTCTTCCTAAACATTGAACTTTACCATCAAAAGTCCATCTACCAATATCACCAGATTTATATATTTTTCCAGGTCCAAAAGGATTATCCATAAATCTTGATGCAGTCATTTCAGGCTTACCAATATATCCAAGACCAACTTGAATACCAGAAATATAAATCTCTCCAATTACACCAATTGGAACCTGATTCATATTCTTGTCCAAAATATGAATTTGAGTATTCATAATTGGAGGACCAACTGTTATTTCAGTTTCACCATCCAAGTTTTGAACATTAGAAAGTACAGTAATTTCGCTTGGACCATAAATATTATAAATAGTAATATCATCAGCCAAAGCCCTTAAATCTTTAACAAATTTTTCAGGTAAAGGCTCACCACCAAATACCATATTTTTAACTAAAGCCAAGGCAGTATCAGGCTCTCTATTATCATAATTTATTTTCATTAAACTAGGAGTAACAGTCATAACATCAACATTATATTTTTTAATCAAAGCATCTAATAACTTAGGATTTCTATGTTCGGCATTATTTGCCATAACAACTTTTAAACCATGTGTTAATGAAACAATAATTTCATAAACAAAAATATCAAAAGGTGTTGAAGTAACAGACACAATAGTATGTTTATTACCTTCTTTTAAATAATCCAAAACTTTTGTCATTGCCTTAGTCATGTTAGCAAAACCAACCTGATTTAGCATAACACCTTTAGGTGTTCCAGTAGAACCAGAAGTATAAATTACATAGGATAAATCTTCAGGCAATACAGTTACATTTGGATTATCATAAATTTTTCCATAAATCTCATCATTAGATAAATCAATCTCAATACAATTCTCTATACTTTCAACACGTTCTCTTAAAGATTTTTGTGTTAAAACATATTTAGTTTGGCTATCTTCCAAATAATACTTTGTACGCTCAATTGGATATGTAGGGTCAACATTAAAGAATGCAGCACCTGCTTTAGAAATACCAAGCATACATACTATAGTTTCCAAAGAGCGATTTGTCATAATACATACTTTGTCGTTTCTGCCTATACCTTTGTTAATTAAATAATGTGCTAAACTGTTTGCTTTTTCATTTAATTCATTATATGTTAAAGAAACGTCATCACAAATTAGGGCAATGTTATTTGGATTTTTTTCAACTTGCTCTTCAAAAATTGATACAACAGTATCAGAATTTATAGGTCCAGCAGTATTGTTAAATTCATTTAGCATATTTTTTTCTTCGTCGGTGATAATATTTATATCACTAATAACTTGTTCTTGATTATTAATTAAACTGTTTAATACAAACAAGTAATGTTTTAAAATGCTCTCTGCAGTTTGATATTTAAATAAATCAGTATTATATTCAACCCTTATAACATTCATGTCGGGTACAACTTCTAACAACAAATTAAATTTAGAAGTAGAAGTATTTGGTCTTACAATATTAAAACTATAATCATCTATTTTGAATTTTTTATCATGTGGTGTTTGATATGTAAACACAACATCTAATAATGAGTTTGCAGGTGAATTCAATTTGCTTATCAATTCATTATATGGATATGGTTGGTTTGACAGTGCTTCTTTTATTAAATCCTGTGTTTCAAACAAGAAATTAGAAAATTCAGAACTAGAGTTTATCTTATTTCTTAATAATGTGTTATTAACAAACATTCCTATCATGTTATTTAACTCAGAGTACATCCTTGAATCTACAGGTGTACCAACAATTATATCACTTTGACCAGTGTATTTATAAAGTACAATATAAAATACACTGATAAAAAATGTAAATGGTGAAACTCTGTATTTTTTTGCAATGTTGTTAACTTTTTTAAATATTGAGGAGTCTACACAAAAGTCTACACTAGACCCATTAAATGATTTTACATTTGATACTGCATAATCATATGGTAAGTTTAAAATTGGTAATTCTTTGGTATTGATTTTTGAAAGCCAGTAGTTCTCAATATCTGAAATTTTATCACTATTTATAAAATCATCTTCAGATACTGCATAATCAATATATTCAATATTCAATGGTTTAATGTCTTTATCTTGATAAAGTTTGCAAAATTCATCCATCATAATATAAAGTGATGAACCGTCCATTACAATATGATGTGAATCAATTAAAATCATTGTTTTCTCATTATCTAGGTAATATACAGATACACGCAATAGTGGTGCATTTGATAAATCAAAGGGTTTTGCAAAATTATCTAATATATTTTGTTTGTTTGCTTCTGTATCATAATTAATTTCTATATCAAATGGGACGTCATCTAATACAACTTGGCACGCAATACCATCTATAATTGAAAAACTTGTCCTAAAACTAGATTGTAATTTTATAATTTTTTCAAAAGTAGATTTAACTTTGTTTGCATCCAAAATTGTATCAGTTAAAAATCCACAAGATACATTATAAACAAGAGAATCCTTATCCATTTGTGCAGCATAGAACATTGATTTCTGTGAAGATGACAACGGATAATATGATTTTTTTACTGTTTTTTCAATGTGCTTTAAACCTGTTTGATTAGAACAAGTAATCAAGTTTGCTAAATCAATTAAAGAATGTGTATTATACAAATCCCTAATTGAAATAGTAACTCCAAATATTTGCTCAATTTTAGCAGATAAATGTATAATTCCAATAGAATCTAGACCTATACTAAATAAATCATCATCCATACTAATATTGTCATTATTAGAAATTTTTGAAATTATATCAAACACCTTTTGTTCAATATCATTTTTAGGCAACGCGACATTTTTGTCAACCTCCAAAGTAACCGCATCCAAAGCCTTTCTATCAATCTTACCATTTGGTGTATGAGGTAGTTTTTCCATATTAACAAAATGACTTGGAATCATATAAGTAGGAAGACTTTTCAACAAATGAGCCTTCAAATCCTCTATATTAATATCTTCAGAAGAAGTATAATAAGCACAAAGAATTTTTTTACCATTCAAAGTAGGGCAACCAACTGCACAAGAAGTAATATTATCAAAAACTGAAATAGTATTTTCAATTTCGCCCAACTCAATTCTATAACCATGCATTTTAACTTGGAAATCTGCTCTACCCAAATGAACAATTTCACCATCATAAGTACGATAAGCCAAATCATTAGTATTATATATAATTTTATTATCAATAAATTTTATAAAATTCTCACCAGTTAAATCTGGCCTACCAAAATATCCACGTGAAACACCATCGCCACCAATATATAAATTACCAACAACATAAGGTGGCAAAATTTTATGGTTAGGGTCTAAAATGTAACATTGAGTATTTGCAATAGGTTTACCAATTGTTATATTGCTATTTTTTGTTAAATCTTTCATAGTAGACCAAATAGTAGTCTCTGTTGGACCATACATATTATAAATATTTGCACTAGAAAGATGCTTTAATTTAACTAATAAATTTTCAGGCAAAGATTCTCCACCAACCAAAATATCAGTCATATTTTTTAGATAATCTAAACAAGAAGAATCCTCTAAAAATGCTAAAAATCTTGAAGGCGTAGTTTGCATCATTGTAACATTATTATTTAAACATAACCTATTAAAAGCAGAAGCATCTTTTTGCTCAAACTCATTTGCGATAACAACCTTTAAACCATTAGTCAAAGAACACCAAAGTTCCAAACCAAAAATATCAAAACAAATTGTTGTCAAAGACACCATTGTCTTATTAGAGTTAAAATCAATATGCTGCATCATACCAACTATAAAGTTATGAACATTTTTATGTGTAAGCATAACACCCTTAGGGTTACCAGTAGAACCAGAAGTATAAATTAAATACATCAATTGGTCAGGTAAAATTTTTAAGTTCAAATTATCTTTTTTCAAATCATTATATAAACCTTGATTTAAAGATATATTTATTTTATTATAAGTACCTTCAATTAAATCAAAAGTCTGATCATTAACAAGAATAATATTAGATTTACTGTTATCTAACATATAAGAAATTCTTTGTAATGGATAATCTGGGTCAATTGGCAAATAAGTTGCACCAGCCTTTAAAATAGCAATTAAACCAATAACCATTTCTACAGAACGATTTGTCATAATACCAACAATATCGCCAGACTTTACACTAGCATTAATCAAATAATTAGCCAATTGGTTAGCCTTCTCATTTAATTCTTTATAAGTCAATTTCTTTCCATTAGAAACAACCGCAATATTATCAGGAGATTTTTGCACTTGCTCCTCAAACAAATCAACAACAGTTTTATCCAATTGGTAATCAACCTTTGTATCATTAAAAACATTCAAAACCTTATTCTTCTCATCAGGAGTAATAATCTCGATATCACGAGAAATAATATCACCATTCTCCAAAATTTGGCCAATCATATAAAGAATACGATTATTAACATTAATAACATCATCCTTAGAATACTTATCAACCAAGAAATCATAATCAATAAGCAAACTACCCGTATCATTAATATCATAAATATGAATATTAAAATCATTAGCACAATAATTATTAAAAATCCAATCAGTCTTATAATCACCCAAAGAACCATCAAAAGCCTTAGTAATCTGGTAAGAAATCAAAATATTATACAAATTAGGAATATTACCATTTTTACTACGAATATCCTCCAAAATAGAATTATAAGAATACTTTTGATGTCTCAAAATACCCATCAACTTTGTAGCAACAGAGCCAGCAAGAGACTTAAAAGAAACATCATTAATATTATCAAATCTAACTGGAACTGTATTAATAAACATACCAGTTGTATGTTTTTCCTTAAAATTAGAACGGTTTAAAATAGGCGTACCGATAACAAAATCATCTATATTAGACACACGACCAATATAAATAGAAAACACCGCCATAAAGAAATTAAAAGTAGAAATACCATTTTCTCTACAAAAACAATTGATTTTAGACACAATATCCCTATCCAATTCAAAGCCCAATCTTTTAGCATTATAAGACACATTTTTTACGCCATTAATTGAACAAGGAATTGTTGCTTGTTCTGGTATTGTACTAAAAGTTTGATTCCAAAAAGTTTTATCATTCTCAAATTTTTTACTATTTTTATATTCTTTTTCAGATTTAATATAGTCCAAATAAGAAAAAGTATCTGGAACAAAATCTTCATTATTTTTAAGAGCATTATAATTCTTTATAATCTCTTGAATTACAAGCCCAAGAGACCATGAATCAGCAATTAAATGATTAACAGTCAAAATAATACACGCAAAATTACCTTTAGATATTGCAAGTTTAAACTTGAATAAATCAGAATCTATGATATTAAACTTAAATTTTGCTTCGCTTTTTTCTATTTGTTTAACTTCAGACTCATTATTAATATATTCAACATCTATGTTAAATTTTTCGTAATCTGCTATATATTGTCTTACATCATTTTTCTCTTGTATTACATGAATTCTAAAACTATCATTTTGTTTTACTACATTATTGATTGCTTGTTTTAATAATTCTTCGTCAATTTTTCCATATAAAGTTCCTGAAACACAGATGTTGTTTACAGTTGTGCCTTCGTAAAATTGTTCTGTGTACCAGATTGATTTTTGTGGATTTGTTAATTCAAAAAGTTCTTTATTTCCCATTTATATTACCCCTTTAAATTTACGTTTAATAACAATTGCATTATACTATTAAAAAACATAATATGCAAGCATTTGAAGGGTTTAAAATAAAAAAAACTGTACATAATAAAAGCAGGAGGAAAGAAATGGCAAAAAAAGCAAAAAAGAAAAACAAAACAAAAGGAACCGTATTAACAATAATACTAACGGCACTAATAACAACAATAGGAATGTATGTATACAATACATACACAAAAATAGACGTAAATCCACAAAACTACGAAACACAAAGAACACTATCCACAGAAAAAGAACAAACTGTGGAAAACGTTGAGGAAAAAAGCCAAACAATAGCAAATACATTAGAACAAAACATGGAAAGTATAGTAGGAATATCAAAACTAAAAAATGCAGGAAGTTCAATATTTTCCACAAACACAGAAACAACACTTGGACTAGGAACAGGAATAATCATATCAGAAAACGGGTATATACTAAGTAACGAACACGTAACAGGAACAAAATATAGTACATGCTACATAACATTAGAAAATAGTAAAAAATACGACGGTACAGTAGTATGGAGCGACTCAGATTTAGATTTATCAATAACAAAAATAGAAGCAAATAATTTAAAATGTATAACATTAGGGGATTCAAGCAAAATAAGAATAGGGGAAACAGTATATGCAATAGGAAATCCAATAGGATTCGAATTTAGAAGAACAGTAACATCAGGAATAATAAGTAGTAAAAACAGAACAATAAAATTAGAAGAAAAAGAAAACACCACATACATGTCAGACTTAATCCAAACAGATGCAACAATAAACCCAGGAAACAGCGGTGGACCTTTAATATATCCAAACGGAGAAGTAATACGGAATTAATACAGTAAAAATATCTTCCGCAGAAGGAATAGGATTTGCAATTCCAATAAATGTAGTAAAACCAGTAATACAAAGTTTTATAAAAAATAATAAATTTGAACAAGCAACAATGGGAGTATACGCATATGATAAAAATGTCATATCATATTTAGATAATAGTTCTGGAATTTCAATTAATAATACATTGAAATTCGACAGTGGAATATATGTAACTCAAATTATAAAAAATGGACCTGCATCAAAAACAGAGCTGAAAGAAGGAGATATAATTGTAGCAATAGATAACAAAGAACTTGAAACTATGAATGATTTACGAGAATATATTTATAGCAAAAATCCAAATGATATTGTTACATTACAAATTGCAAGAGGTAAAATAAACAAAACAATATCAATAGTATTACGGAAAAAAATAATAGTACTTTAACCTAATACACGCCATAAACATTGACACATGGAATGTATTAGGTTAAAATGTTTTTACTATTCTTTAAAATTAAACTTTCTTACAAAATCCTTTGTATCAGAATTATTCATAAAAACAGTAGAGCGATTTTGCATCAAAAACTCAATAATATTATAAACATCAATCCAAATCTCATTATTACCATCAACCTGAGACTCATCAAAAATAAGTTGCAAACCAAAATGAAGATGTGGAACATTGATGTTATTTACATTCTCCTTAGTACTATAACCAGTCATTCCCAAATAACCAATAACATCGCCAGCAGTAACTTTTGCCCCCTCTGTAAGACCTGCAGCATAAGGATGATTTTTTCTCAAATGAGCGTAATAATAATATTTTTTTCCATCTAAACTCCTAATGCCAACACGCCAACCACCATACTGATTCCAACCCAGATGTTCGACAGTCCCAGACTCAACGGCAATAATTGGAGTTCCAATACTTCCCATCAAATCATTCCCCAAATGGGTACGCTTAAAACCATAAGACCTAGAAGCACCAAAATCATCATAATGACTAAAACTATAATTTTTTGCAATAGGCAAAAAAGCCTTAATGCCATATTTATCTTCAAAATGAGTAGTACCATTTTCATCTGCTACTTCAACAGAATAATTACCAATGAATCCACCTAAAACAGCAGAATATGCATTAAAATAGTAATTATAATACTTCATATTTTGTGTTAAATCTTGAATAGATTTTCCATTTTTTAATTGTACAACCAACTTATCCAAATCATTTTGTTTAAAATTCTTAAAATTCCCACCATTTTTACAAGCAAGATATGCCAACAATTCTATCCAATTATATTTAATTTCAGAATCAGAATTGTGAGAGTCTATATCTAATTTTGCAGTTTTTGACATCGCTTCAGAAGTTACATTAAAATCAACCCATTTTATAAAATTTCCATCAGAAGATTCTGTTAGTGAAGAACGTGAGTAGTTATTCCAAAATAATTCAGGTCCAAAATTTGCCGATTTTGAAATGAAAATGTAACTTGTTAAAGTTATAATTATTAATAACGTTGTTGTTATAAGGTAGAAATATTTATTTATTTTTAAAGTTTTTACAATCATTTTGTTCCTCCATATCAAAGGATGTTATTAAAATATATTAAAATAAAAAATTTTTATGCAAGGTAAATTTGCTTAAATTATGTAAATATGATATAATTGTATCGTCAACAAGATGTATTAAAATTAGGAGGACGCAAATATGATTAAGACAGAAAATTTGCCAGAGAATATGATAATTGACTTAAGCGATGGAAAACGGGACTGTGAGGTAAAAAAGACAGTCCTGGAAGACATTGAAGAGGTACAATGTCTGGAGGTGGGACCGAATTTAATAATACGGACCCATAAACATATTGAAGAATGGGAGGTATGGATATGGCCTTCTAGAGGACAGGCATATATATGTCCAAAAGGAGGACAACATGCTTTACTAAACACGTCCAATACCAAAATGAATCTTATAGCCATAAAAGGCAAAAAAAATTATTCATTTGAGGAATTGGCCTCAGCCTTTAGAAATTTAGGCTTCAAGGTTGCAAAAGGCGACCTCCAAAACTGAGAGAGGGGCAAATTGCCCCCTTTTTATAATTTAATTAAAAGAAAAATATATGAAAGGTAATTAATATGGTAAATTTAGAATTATATAAAATATACGTAACAGTAGCCAAAGAACAAAATATCACTAGAGCAAGTGAAAAATTAAATATATCTCAACCCGCCGTAACAAAACATATAAAAAATTTAGAAAACATACTAGAAACAAAACTATTTGAAAGAAATAATAAAGGACTAAAATTAACAGAAACAGGAGAAAAATTATATCAAAAATTAAAACAACCAATAAATGAAATAATTGAAATAGATAAAGAATTTAGTAAAAGCAAAAATATAACAATAGGTTCTCATAACCATTTATTAAATAAAGTATTTGGAGAAAGCGTAAATGAATTTTATTTAGAATATCCAGACATAAATACAGATTTAAAATGTTATGAAACAAATAAAATGTTAGAAATGCTAGAAGATAAAGAAATAGACATAGTATTTTCTAAAAAAGCAGAAAGATATAGAAATAAGAATATAAAATACATACCACTTGGAAAATTAAACGATATATTTATAATAAATAAAAATTCAGATATAGCAAATAAAGTATTAACACTAGAAGAAATAGAGAAAAAAATTATATATGTTCCACGAAAATATGCTCAAACAGTAACAAGACTAAACGAACTAACAAAAAATAAAAAATTAAACTTAAAAAATTCAAGTTACAATACAATATTAGAAATAACAAGTAAAAGCGACTCAATAGGACTAATTACAAAAGAATATCTAGAAAAAGAAGAATTAAAAAAATACAATTTAGTAGAACTAAAAACAGAATTAAAACTTCAACCAATTGAATTCGGGATATATTTTAATACAGAAAGAAGAAAAGAAATAAATTGTTTAATAAAAATAATAAGAGAAAAATTTTAAACTCAAGTTCATTATAACTTCTGGTTATCACAAACAGACAAAAAAATATTATACAACTCAACATAAAAATGGTATCATAAAAAAGTACAAATAATATGCACAAATCCTATTGTAAATATAATAGGAAAGAAAGGAAGAGTATAATGAACAAAAACGAAAAGGAACGGATAAATTATTTAGCAATAGCAATAACAACGAATTGCAACTACAAATGCTTCTACTGTAAACCAACAGGCGAAAACATACAAACTAATTTAAAAGGAACAATAAACTATGAAAGTATCAAAAAGATAATCAAAGTTGCATATGAATTAGGAATTACAATATTTCGCATAACAGGTGGAGAACCAACAATGGTAGAATATTTACCAGAATTAATTAACTACATAATGAATCTAGGTGAAAATACAAAAATTCGTTTAAATACGAATGGATATAAATTAAATAATATATTAGACATAATAGAGCACTACAAAGAAAGAATTGATATTGTAATTAGTGTAGACTCTGTAAACGAATATATACATGGCATACAATATCCTAAGTATCTATCACCTGAAATAAAGAAAATAACAAAAGAATTAATAAAAAGAAAAATAGAAACAAGGTTCAATATTGTGGTAACAAAACAAAACATAGAAGAAATTAACGAATTAATAGAAAAATCATTCAGTTTAGGTGTAAACATCAAGATATTAGACCTGATAATACGAGATGATTATTATGGTATAAAACACCAAATAACAGGAGAAGAAGCATTAAAATTCGGGAAAGATTCGTATGTATCATTAGAAGGAGTAACTTCATATTTAGAAAAAATTTCAGACAATAGTAAATCAGAATATCACATATATAATTCTTTTGGAATACCAAGAAGTGGATATTTTATTGGTAACCAATGGGTGCAAGTAAAAGATGCATCAAAGGGAGCAAAATACTCGCAATTTTGTATCAAAAATTGTCCATATTTCAATATGTGTAACGAAGGCCTATTTAGCCCATTTTTATCAGTAGGAGAAATCTTACACCTTTCGGGATGTAAAAATAAAAATTTATATTATGACCTTAAAGGAAAAGATGAAAGCGAAATAAGAAAAGATTTTAATGAAATTTTAAATTTATTTGAAGATACAGAATTACGAAAGAATTAAACTTTTTAACCAAAACCTAATTTTCCATAATAAAATGGAGTAATTAGGTTTTTAAATTTTATATATTGAGATAATTATCAAAATAGGATATAATAAGAACGAATTCGAGGAAAGTCATTCAACAAAAAATTCAAAAAGCAAAAGGAGGAAACAAAATGAATAAATACATGAAAATTGCAAAAGAAAATGCAGACAATGGAATAAAAAACAAAGAAGGTGGACCATTTGGAGCCGTAATAACAGATAAAGAAGGTAACATAATTGCAAATGGGAATAACAGAGTATTAAAAAACAATGACCCAACGGCTCATGCAGAAGTTGTAGCAATAAGAGAAGCATGTAAAAAACTAAACACATATGATTTATCAAACTGCATCTTATATACATCTTGTGAGCCATGCCCAATGTGTCTATCTGCAATAATATGGGCAAATATCAAAGAAGTATATTATGGTTGTACAAAAGAGGATGCAGGGGAGATAGGCTTTAGAGATGATATTATTTATGATTATTTAAAGGGGAATAACAATGAGTTAATACATTTAACTCATTTAGATAGGGACGAGTGTATTAAAACATTTGAAAAATATAAAGAAGAAAACGGAACAATATATTAAAAAGTTATAAATTATTCGCGAGAAAAACACGAACTATTATAGAGAAAGGAGGGACAAAAATGAAGGGATGTTTAAAAATACTAATTATTATAGGAGTAGCAATTATAGCATTTTTAATTATAAGAGGAATCATAATGGCTCAATATTAAAAAAATAAAATACAAGGCAAGAAAGGAACAAAAAATGAAAAAAGAAGAAAAAACAAAGAAACCATTTTCAAAAATAAAATTAATAAAAATAACAGTAATTACCACATTAATTATAGTTGCAATAATAGCAATAGCAATATACATATACAACAAAAATAAAAAAATAGACACAACATACCTAACGGCAAAACTTGAAAAATCAAGTGAATTAACAACTGCAAAATTAACATTCAAAGGTATATATGAGTACGATGATGAAGGCATTGCCGTCATAAATAAATCTAATTTTGTAATGGTATATGAAGCAACTGCAAGAGCAGGAATTGACGTAAAAGAAGTAAAAATCGAACAAGACGATTTTAAACCAATAGTTTGGGTTACAATACCAAAAGCAAAAGTATTAGACGTCAAAGTCGACACAAGCAGTATCAAATATTTAAGAACCGATTTTGCATTACTAAATCCAAACCCAAAAGAAGATGCTAATAATGCAAATACTTTAGCAGAAGAAGACGCTAAAAAAGAAGTTGAAGAAATGGGAATATTAAGTGCCGCAGACGAACAAGCAGAAACTTTAATAAAAGGATTGTTACAAGATAGCATTCCAAAGAAATATGAAATACAAATAAAAAAATAAAATATAATCTATAAAACCAGAAAATTTCAAAATTGATTTTTCTGGTTTTATTTTAAAAGTCAACATAAATCCTTGAAATATAACAAAAAATATGATAAAATATTGAATTAACAATTAAAAGGAACGGAGGAGAGCGAGCACAAAAAACTCGACAAAAATATAATGGAAAAAACAAATACAATAGAAAATTCAAAAATAATAAATAAGTTTTATTTAGACAAAGAAAAAGACATCATAGTAAATCTATATAAAACAAGCGAAGACGAACTAACATACATACTAGAAACACCAAACCATGGAACAGGAAACCTAATAACAAACCTAGCAAAAATATGCGGACTAAAAACAATAAAAAACGAAAAAGACATGAAAATAATAAAAGGCAAAATACCAGCAAGTTTAAACGGAGACAACGAAGAAGTTTACATATTTAGACTAGGAGGAATAAAAATAGCAAACATATATGCAGACGGAAAAATAGAAATAAAAGCAACAATACCAGCAATAAGCAAAACACTAATGTCACAAACAAAAAGATACAATCTAAGCATAAATCAAACACTTGTAAAATCATACATACTAAAAAAAGCAAAATTCAGAACAGACCTGCATACACACATGAATGCAAACTTGCCCGCAGACAGCCTAATAGCACTAGGAATAAAACACCAAGTTAGATATCCATTATATTATATCAAGAAAATAGACTTAAAAATAACCAAAGACCAAGAAGAAAAAATATATGAACAAAGAAAAGAAGTCGAAAAACAATTCGAAAATTCAACACTAACAGGAAAATATCTAACAAGAAGGATTGACGACAACACATTTATAAACTTTGCAGACCTAATACTAAACAACATAGAAAACGCACCAGAAAACATCGCAAAAATAAGAAAAAGCCTAGAAATACTAAAAGATGGACAAGCAGTATTCACAAATCTCGAAAAACTATATTTATACAGATACGTTTTTGCAAAAGGAACAGAAAGCACTGAAAAAATCAAACTAGAAAAAAGCAAAATAGAACAAATACCAGACAAAGAAATAAAAGAAATGCTAACAAAAATGATAGAAGACACTCAAAAAGGCAGTCCATATGCCAAAAACAACTTAAGACAAGACAAACTATTATGGATAGCAAGAGAATATCAAAAACAAGGCATATATTACACAGAAATATCAGACACAACACTAACAAAAAAAGGAACACCTGCAATTGAACTATTAGAAGATGTACACCAAATAATGCCACAAATAGAAAAAGAAACAGGAGTAAAAATCAGATTTCTAGTAGCAATCAGAAGAATACCATTAACAATAATAAAAGACTCAAAAACAAGCAGTAACTATTTAAGAGAAAACTTAAATATACTAAAAGCAATATCAAAAAGTCCATATGTAGTAGGAAGCGACTTTATAGGAGAAGAAATAAATGACATATCAGAATTAAAACCAGCAATAGAAGAAATAGTTCAATATGTATGCAAAGAAGACAAAGGATATACAATAAGAATACATGCAGGTGAAAATGATAGTTTAAGAGACAATGTAAAAAAATCAATAGAATGTGTAAAAAACAGTTTAAAACCAGGTCAAAAGATGCCAAGAATAAGAATAGGACATGGACTATATACTCCAAAACTAGACTCAATTCAAGGACAAAAATTAATACAAGAAATAAAAAAATCAGGAGCAGTACTTGAATTCCAATTAACATCAAATGTAAGACTAAACAACTTAAGCAACCTAAAAAATCATCCAATAAAAAAATACTTAGAAAATGACATCAAATGTGTACAAGGAACAGACGGATGTGGATTCTACGGAACAAACACCGTAGATGAACAATTAGCAATACAAAATCTACTAGGACTAAATGACCATGACTTCCTAAAAATGAGAAAAGTAGAAGACGAAATAATGAAACACGAAGACAAATACTTTAAAGAAAAAAGCAAAAAATTCAACGAATTTTTAGCAGGAAGAAGCATAAAAGAAGCAATACTAGAACTAGAAGAAAAAATAGAAGATGAAAACAAAAACAACAATATTCCACTAAGAATAAACAACAAAATAGAATCAGAAGAAATACTAAAAAACAAAATAAAACCACTACCAACAGACAAAATGCCAATAATAATTGCAGGAGGAAGTTTTAACGCAAAACATAGGGAAACAAGGATTACAGAACAAGGCATACAAATGTTAGAAGAATTAATTAAAAAAATTGATAACCAAAAGGCATATTTTGTAATAGGACACAAAGTTGAAGGATATGAAAAGGCATTAATTAATTTAACAAATAAACTACACAAAAAGTTTGAAATATATGCAATTATCCCTAAAATGATTTCAAAAGAAGTAGGGGAAAGACTGCAAAATAAATCAATTTCAGGAATTCGTATTTCCACAGAAAGCGAAGAGTTTGGAATTTATAAGAGTTTTAATTATGAGATTTTTGAAAGAAGAACTTCTATTGTTATAGCATTTGACGGAAATTCACCAGTTTCTAATTTGGTCCAAGAGGCTAAAAATGGAAAAGGTAAATCAAGTATTTATGTGAATACTGAAAATTATAATTTACGAGTAAAGGCTAAGTCTTTACAAGGTTATGTTGTGCCATTTGATTTGAACGATACTGATGCTATTATTGAAAAGATTTTAGGAGATAATTTGGAAGTGATAAAATAATAGATATAAAAAACAAGAACATTTTGGATATTCCAAAATGTTCTTGTTGTATGTCCCTATTTAAGGTTGGACTTCCTATGTTACAAAATATGGTCGAGGTGAGGAGAATTTGTAGTTCAAATTTATTTACTTTCTGGGGCTTTAGGATTTTTTGAATGTAGTTTGAATGCAGTTAGATTTCTTTTTTGTTTTTCTTATTAACTTTCCATAAAAAATACAGTTCATTTTCTTCAATGGATTCTTTACTAGATAATTGAGCTATATCTTTTATTCCTGTACTTATTCCTAATAAAGACATTAAACCAGTTATTCCTTCAAAAGAAAAATGATTATACATACCAATTGAACATACTATAAAAGTCAATCCTACATCTATTCCAATTTTTTTTATTAAGTGATTTCTATTTTTATGCAATATATTGTTCATTTTATTTATCTCTGGTTGAATTAAGTCACTATAAGCATCTTGATAATCTTTTTCTGTTTTTAAATTATTAATTTGAATGATTTCTCGTAGTTTATCCCTATATACAAGGAAAGAATCATAATCATTGTCTCTTATCTTTAACAAATTTTCTATATTTACATTTTCAATTAATGGCAAAATGGGTTTTATATAATTTAAGGTATTTTGTGTTGCAAAATCATTTTGCTCTAAACTTTTCATTATCAAAGTATCTATAGGCCTATTAGTTAAATATGTTGTTTTATCATGTTCTCTCCAAATACTATGTAATAAAAAATCATCAATTATTGGATCTATAAGGTAATCTACATATCCTATTTTTTCGAAATCCTCGAAGGATACAGTTGTATCTGGAATATCAATATACTTTTTAAAAACTTTTGACTTTCTTTTTGCTCCACAAACAATACTTCCTGGTAATATTAAATCAGATTTTGGATCAACATAGATGTATAAATCTTTTTTTTCATGTTTTGTATATATTGTGAAATCTAATTTCATTTCTTTTTTTATATATTCTTTTATATTTTCGGCCTGTTTTAGTAATTTTTCTTCTTTTTTAAATTGCTCATGTAGGCAATCTTTACAAATATTTATTCTAAGAGTATAAAAACCTATTATTCTTCTTAAAACTAAAGGTTTTATATATAGTAATAATAATATATCTTCAATCAATCTTCTTCTATCTATTGGTAGTTTATAATGTGTATATTGTTGGTGATGATAATCTATTGGTGAAGGAATTATTACTCTTTCGGCATATAATGTCGCAAAAAATGCAAGATTACTTAAATTTTTCATTTTGCATTCAAAACATGCACAAGGATAAACACTCCCTGAAATACTTGCATTAGTAGAAAAATTAAACAACGGGTCTCCTTTCACATATGCATTTGGAATACATTCGTATATAAATTCTACAAAA
This sequence comes from Clostridium sp. 28_17, assembly GCA_001916065.1. Lineage (GTDB taxonomy): Bacteria > Bacillota > Clostridia > TANB77 > CAG-508 > CAG-269. Next base: position 1,199 of record MNRS01000024.1, on the reverse strand, counting down.
CTCTGTAATTTCTTTTCTGGTAATTTATTTATTGTATCAAAAATATTGTCTATATTGCTAAATTTTAAATCATCGAAATGGTTGTACATATCTTCTACATCTAACATATCTTATTATCCTTTATACCCAAATTTATCCATTCTTTCTTCTTCTCTAGTAGATAATTCTTTTAGCCATTCAGCTAAACCATTACTATCATTATTTCTTAAAAATTCAAAATACTTTACCCTATCTTCTTTAGCTATAACAACAGGTGTCAAGTCATTTTTTAATAATTCATAATTTATAAGTAATCTACCTGTTCTTCCATTTCCATCTTCAAAAGGATGTATTTTTTCAAAATCAATATGATATTTAGCAATTTTAGTAAAAATATCCTGTTCATCGTGATTATAATTATATATATAATACATCATTAAATTTGGAACTTTTTCAGGCTCTGGTGGGATATGTTCACTACCTTGAATAAATACTTGCACAGTTCTATAACCTTCAGTATCTTTAATATCTCTATTTATAGTTTCATTTAATTTTTTTATAAATCTCTCATCAAATTCTTCATTATTTTGTAAATTCTTAAAAACTAATTCTAAAGCTTTTTTATGGTTTATAGCCTCATATATTTCCCTTGGCTCTTTCCCTTCGATTTTAAAGCTATTGTCGTTGTAAAGAATAGCATATGTTTCTGCATAAGTAAGGGTACTTCCCTCAATAGCATTTGAATGATAAGTACTTCTTGTAATAAGATCTTGTAGATATTCATTATTGCTTAACACAAATTCTAATATGCCCATAATAATTCAACTCCTTTCATATAATTAACAATTTTATTATATAAGTTATAGATATAAAAAACAAGAACATTTTGGATATTCCAAGATGTTCTTGTTGTATGTCCCTATTTAAGGTTGGACTTCCTATGTTACAAAATATGGTCGAGGTGACAGGGATCGAACCTGCGACCTCATGGTCCCAAACCACGCGCGCTACCAACTGCGCTACACCTCGAAATCAAATTAAATAATCAACGCTTATATATAATAGCACATATTTTTACAATTTGCAATAGATTTAAACAAAAAAATGCCAAAAAATTTTAAGTGTCCATTCAAAAAATAATAGCAACGCAAAATCAATATATAATTTATGCAACTATTTTTTCTATTTCTTCTTTAAATCTTTTATCTGCTGATATAAAT
>MNRS01000023.1 GCA_001916065.1 Clostridium sp. 28_17 | reverse complement strand
TTATGAAAAAGAATTAAATAAATATACGTCAGATAATTTAGAAGAAAATATAGGAGTGAAATTTGAAAAAAATACTGAGTTACATGATAAAAATGGAGCGAAGATAATAGTTCCAGCAGGATTTAAGGTAGTAAATACAGATGATTTAACAGTAGAAAAAGGAATTGTTGTAGAAGATAGTAAAGGCAATCAATATGTATGGATACCATGTACTACAGAAGATTCTAAATCTCAATTACAATTTAAAAGAACAGAATGGGATGTTGAAGATGATGGTGGAACAAAAGCATCAAAAGATGAACTAACATTAACTTGTCCAGAAAATTATAGTGACAATGGACTGACTTATGCAGTGGTTAATGAGATAGTCACTCAAGTAAAAGCAGAAAAGGATAGTGTACGCAGAAATGGTGGATATTATATAGGAAGATATGAAGTGGGAGATGAAAATGGAACAGCAGTAATAAAGGCTGATCAAACTCCTATGGCAAGTATTATTTGGAGTACTGCTTATAGTAAAGCAAAAGGGCTTGGTGGAGGAACAGGTGCAACAACATATATATGTTCAAGTTATGCTTGGGATACTGCAATTAATTTTATACAAAATAATGGATTTCCAAATTATGCAAAGGCAAGAGAAGATAGTTATAATGAGAACTGGGTAGATAAGAATGTAAAAGATTCAAAAGGAAATATAATAAAAGCAGCAAATAAGGCTGAGAGACTTCCAACAGGAAAAACAACTCCAAAATGTAATATTTATGATATGGGAGGAAATGTATCAGAATTTACTACAGAAGTAATGCCAAGTACTAGCGAGCCTGAGGTGTTGCGTGGTGGTAATTATGGTGATGGTACTCCAGCAGGCCCACGCGGTGACATTACTACATCTGGTGTGAGTAGCAATTTTGGGTTTCGTGCCACTTTATTCTTAAAGTAATAAAACATTATAAATATTAAAAGATTAGAGATTTGGAGATAGTCAGAAATTGTCAGGCTAAAAAATGTAAAAAAATAGCATATTAAATATTGCAATGCAATATTTGGTATGCTATAATTTTTTTATATATTAGGAAAGTTATGCAACTTTCCTAATATATAAAATCACATTGCATAGAAAATTTATTTCATAAATTTTCGCGCACGAACAAATTTACTGAAAATTTCAATTTTTTTGAGTATGATAAAAAGTAGAGTTAAGACTGAAAATTGAAAATTTTCAGATTTGTTCTAAATAAAAACATAGGAGGAACAAAAATGAAACAAAAAATAACATTAGGAAGAACAAAAGACAATAAGAAAAAAATAAAAAAAATATTAATAATTATAATAGCAATAATATTAATAGGAACAATAGCATACAACATAAGCAACAACATAATAGTAGACAAAAATAAAAGCATAAACTTAGTAATAAACAACAAAAACGTAACATCAAACTTAAAAAAAGAAATAATAATAGAAAACGACAACATATATATATCAAAACAAGATTTAGGAAACTTCTTTGACAAATATATATATGAAGACACAGAAAACAACAACATAGTTACAACATATAACAACAAAATAGCATCAATAAGTTTGGAAAAAAACAAAATAAACATAAATGGATCAACAAAAAACACATATGCACACGCAGAAAATAAAGAAGGAATAATTTATGTACCAATAACAGAATTAGAAGATGTATATGGAATAGAAATAAAATATTTGCCAGACTCAAAAGTTCTAACAATTGATTCAACATCTAAAGAACAAAAAAAAGGAATTATAACAAAAAATGTGTCAGTAAAATCATCAACAAAATTCATATCTAAAACAATAGATAAAGTAAAAAAAGGAAGTTATGTTATAGTTGTTTCAGAAGATAAAGGATACACAAAGATTAGAACAGAAAACGGAAAAGTTGGATATGTTAAAACAAATAAAGTTGCAAATACAGTTGTGGTAAGAGAAGAAATGCAAGAAACAAAACAAATTGAAGGCAAAGTTAATATGGTGTGGGACTACTATTCAGAAGTAGCCTCTGCACCAGATAGAACAGGAGTAACAATGGACGGAGTAAATGTTGTTTCACCTGCATTCTTCCATCTAAATACAAGTGGTGAACTAACAGAAAATGTTGGCACCAAAGGACAAGCATATATTGATTGGGCACATTCAAATGGATATAAAGTATGGCCAATGGTACAAAATGCAGGAAATGGAATGTTAAAAGTTACATCAGATATAATGAATGACTATAATAAAAGACAAAAATTAATAAATCAAATTGTAAACTATTGTGTAAAATACAAATTAGATGGAATAAATATTGATTTTGAAAACATGAAAAAAGAAGATAAAGATATGTATTCAAGGTTTATTATAGAATTAACACCAAGATTGAAAGACATGGGAATAGTTGTGTCTGTGGATGTAACTGCACCAGATGGATCTGAAACATGGTCATTATGTTTTGACAGAAATGTAATAGGAGATGTTGCAGACTATATAATATTTATGGCATATGACCAATATGGAACATCAAGCAATAAATCTGGAACAACCGCTGGATATGACTGGGTAAACTTAAGTTTAAACAAATTTTTAAAAACAGAAGAAATAGAAAGCAATAAAATAATTTTAGCAATACCATTATATACAAGATTATGGACAGAAGATAGTTCGGGTAAAGTTGTAAAACAAAGTACAGTATCAATGAAAAATATTGATAGTATTCTTCCAAGTGGTGTAAATAAGCAATGGGACGACAACTTAAAACAATACTATGTTGAATATCAAGATGGTCAATATACTAAGAAAATGTGGATAGAAGATGAAAAATCTCTAAAGGAAAAAATTAATTTAATAAATAGCAATAATTTAGGAGGAGTTGCATCTTGGGAAAAAGGGATGGAAACAGATAATTTTTGGACATTTTTAAAAGAAAACCTTGACTTTTAGGTATATAAAAAGATATAATGTCTAAAAGTAACACGGAGGTATTTAAGACGAATGCAAAATAGTAACATATATTATACAACAGAAAAATATGCAAACTTAACAGATGAACAAATAATATCTCAGATAAAAGATGGAGACGAACAAGCCTTAACATTTTTGCTAGATAAATACAAAGATTTGGTAAACACCAAAGTTGGAAAATATTTTATAATTGGAGCAGAAAGAGAAGATATTGTTCAAGAAGGAATGATTGGCTTATATAAAGCAATAAAGGGTTTTGATAATTGCAAACAAAATACATTTAAGACATTTGCCAATTTATGTATAGAAAGGCAATTAATAACTGCAATAAAAAGTTCTAATAGACAAAAACATATGCCATTAAACTCATATTTGTCATTAAATACATCTGCTTATGATGATGAAGGGGACGGAACAGAACTATTAGAAACTTTTGAAGTAAATACTATAGAGGATCCTTTAGAAACAATAATGAAACAAGAATCTTTTAACGAAATACAAAATGCAGTGCAAAAATCTTTAAGTAAATTTGAAGGACAAGTTTTAGAAAGATATATGCAAGGCGAAAGTTATGAAGTTATTGCAAAAAGACTTGATACTCCTGTAAAATCAGTTGATAATGCAATACAAAGAATTAGAAAAAAAGCAATTAAAAATTTATTTTAAAAAATAAAGGTTGATTTAGAAAAAGATAATTGAATTTAAGACTATTCTTTCTAAATCAACCTTATAAAAAATATGCTTGCATAGCTCAGTTGGTAGAGTGCAGCCTTGGTAAGGCTGAGGTCACGGGTTCAATTCCCGTTGTAAGCTCCAAAAAATTTTAAAAAACTATTGACAAAGGTTTGTCAATAGTGGTATAATAATTTGCAGTTACAAGAAGAAGCAAAAACTTCTCACCTTAGTTATATAAACAAAAGGTTAGAAATAAATTAAATTTATGGGAGAAATCTCAAATTTATTTTTGCGGTAATTGACTTGTAACAAAAGTCAATTTTTTTTATGGAGGTGTTTTAACATAAAACAAGAATTACCAATTAATGGTCAAATAAGAGAAAAAGAAGTTCAATTAATAGGGGCAAATGGTGAAAAACTAGGAATAATCTCAACAAGAGAGGCTTTGGATAAAGCAGCAGAACAAAACTTAGACTTAGTATTAGTTGCACCAAATTCAAAACCAGTAGTTTGTAAAATAATGAACTATGGAAAATATAAATTTGAACAAGCAAAAAAAGAAAAAGAGGCTAAGAAAAAACAAAAAAGCCTTGAATTAAAAGAATTAAGAGTAACTCCTAATATTGAAGAACATGATTTTGAATTTAAAGCAAAAAATGCTAGAAAATTCTTAGTAGATGGAAACAAAGTAAAAATAACAGTAAGATTTAGGGGAAGAGAAGTTAATAATTCAAAAGCAGGAGAACTTGTTTTAAGAAACTTCATAGAAAAACTAGAAGATGTGGCAGTAGTAGAAAAACAACCTAAATTAGAAGGTAGAAATATGTTTACAATTTTAGCTAAAAAAGTGTAGAAATATACTTTAATATAAAAATATACACCAGAAAAACTGGTAATAAAATCGTTTAATCAAAAGCGAAATGAAAGGAAGGTAAATCTAATGGCAAAATTAAAAACAAATAAGGCTGCAAAAAAAAGATATTCATTAACAGCTACAGGAAAAATTAAAAGAACAAAATCTAACAGAAGACATTTATTAGCAAATAAAACAAAAAGACAAAAAAAATCTGGAAAAGTTCAAAATGCATATGCAAGCAAAACTTGCGAAAATACAATTAAAAAATTATTACCATATGGTGGATAATATCTAATTTTGAAATTTGATTAAAAATCATTTGATAGACGAAAAGAAAGTGAGGAAATTAAAATGGCAAGAGTAAAAACAGCAAGAACAACAAGAGCAAGACATAAAAAAATATTAAAACAAGCAAAAGGATATTTTGGAGCAAAACACTATAGATTCAGAAATGCAAATCAAGCAGTTATGAAATCTTTATCTTATGCGTATGTAGGAAGAAAAGATAAAAAGAGTGATTTCAGAAAATTATGGATAACAAGAATTAATGCTGCTGCAAGAATGAATGGAACAACATATAGCAAAATGATTGCTGGTCTAAAAAAAGCTAATGTAACAATAAACAGAAAAATGTTAGCAGAAATAGCAGTTAGTGATCCAAAAGCATTTGCAGAAATAGCCGAAATAGCAAAAAAAGCATAATGTAGTTAAAAAACGTTTAACCTTAAAAGATAAGGAAACGTTTTTTTTATTGTAATTTAATTTTATTGTTTTTTCATTTTTGGCTTTGAAATTAAAGATGCTAAATATCCAAAAAATACTGCAGCAGCAATACCTCCGGCAGATGCGGCGACACCGCCTGTAAAAGCACCAACTAATCCATGTTGTTGAACACCCTCAATAGCACCTTTTGCCAAATTATAGCCAAAGCCTGTAAGTGGAACTGTGGCACCTGCTCCTGCAAAATCAACCAAATATTTATAGATGCCAAGACCACCCAAAATACAGCCGGTTGTTACAAAACTAACTAAAATTCTTGCAGGTGTTAATTTTGTTTTATCAATCAATATCTGCCCAATAACACAAATTAATCCACCAACAACAAAACATTTTAAAAGAGATAACCAATTAAAAACATTTAACCAATTAATATTCATAGTAAATTTAACTCCCATCTTTAAAACTATATTTCAATACTAATAGCATGAGCAATTCCAGGTATAGATTCACCTTGTTGTGAACTTGTAGAATTCATTAATGCGCCTGTAGCAATTAATAATAATTTTTTAATTTTCTTTTCGCGTAACTGCTTAAACAAATAACCAGAAAATACGGTACCACAACATGCACATCCACTTCCACCGGAATGAGTATCTTGACTATTTTTATCAAAAATTAAAACACCACAATCATTGTAATTTGGCTTTATATTATATCCTTGAGATTTAGCAATATCAATTGCAATTTCTTTTCCGATATGTCCTAAATCACCACTTATAATTGCATCATAGTAATTAGGTGACCTACCGGTATCTTGAAAGTGTGTAATTAAAGTATTTACAAATGCTGGACTCATTGCAGCCCCCATGTTATTTGCATCTTTTATACCCATATCAACAATTTTTCCAGGCGTTATATGTGTAATATATGGACCTGTACCATTTTTAGAAATGATTGCTGCACCACTTCCTGTAACTGTCCACTGTGCGGTTGGTGGACGCTGATTTCCAAGTTCAAGTGGAAATCTAAATTGTTTTTCTGCACTACAAAAATGGCTAGAAGTAGCACATAAAGCATTGGTTGCAAAACTTTCTGTTGCGATTGCTGCCAATGACATTGATTCAACAAATGTAGAACATGCTCCGAAAACACCGAAAAAGGGAATGTTTAATTCTCTAAGTCCAAAACTTGAAGATATACATTGATTAAGTAAGTCACCTGCAAAGCAACAATCAATTTGTTCAGAGGGAATACCGGACTTATTAATAACAGAAGTTACTGTTTCTTTTATAATTTTACTTTCAGCTTTTTCCCAAGTTTTTTCACCCCAAAATTCGTCATCTAATGTTTGGTCAAAATATTTTGCTAGAGGACCTTGAGATTCTTTTGGACCAACTATAGAACTACATTCTGTGATAGTTGGAGGGTTGTCAAATTTTATAGTTTGTTTTCCTATTTTTTTCAAAAAATCAACTCCTTTGAGATATTAAATATTTAAAATTAAATATATGAGCCCAACGGCTATAGAAGTAGAAATACCGAATACAAGAACAGGACCTGCTACGGTAAACATTTTACCACCAACTCCCATAACATAACCTTCGGATTTGTATTCCATTGCAGGTGAAACAATTGAATTTGCAAAACCTGTAATTGGAACTAATGAACCAGCACCTGCAAATTTTCCGATTTTATTAAAAATATTTAATCCTGTTAAAAATGCGGAAATTGCTATTAAAATTATTGATACTATTGTTCCAGATGTTGTTTGGTCAAAACCGCGTTCTTTACATATGTTCATTATTATTTGACCAATTGTACAAATTAATCCTCCAACCCAGAATGCATTAAAACAGTTTTTTAATATTGGGGAATTTGGAGATTTTTTGTTTACATATTCTTGATATGTTTTCTTTGTTTCTATGGGATTAATTTTATTTTTATCCATTGTAGACCTCCTAAAAATCATTTGTTAATATATTTTCCGTTTTTTGAAAAAATATACATTGTAACAATTTTATATTTTAATTTTAAAAATGCTTGTTTCATTTAAAAAAAAGATATATAATCACAATATAAAATTTGAGAAAGGAATAGAAAAAATGATAGACAAAGCAAGAGAATTAGCACTAAAAACACTATATAAAATAGACAAAGAGCAAGCATATTCTAATATTGCACTAAATGATGAAATAAAACAAAACAGAACAAAATTAAACGAAAAAGACATTGGTTTGATATCAGAATTAGTTTATGGAGTAACAACTTGGAAATTAACAATAGACGAAATTATAAAAAAATATTCAAAAATAAAACTAAAAAAAATATCACCATGGATAATAAATATATTAAGAATGGGAACATATCAAATAATTTTTTTAGACAAAATTCCAAAATCAGCTGCAGTAAATGAAAGTGTAAATTTAGCCAAAAGGTATGGGCACTCATCAAGTTCGAATTTTGTAAATGCAATTTTAAGAAAAGTAGAAAAAAATGATTATGAGGAACTTTACAAAATAGAAAATGATGTAGAAAGAATATCTAAAACAACATCGATGCCAGAATGGATTGTAGAAGAATTAATTGGAAATTATGGAAAATGCAAAGCAGAAGAAATATGCAAAAATTCTAATTTAAAATCTAAAATTGCAATAAGAATAAATACGCTAAAGACTACAGAAAATGAATTAATAAAAGTATTAGAAGAAAAAAAGATTATTTATAATAAAACTGAATATGATAATTTTTTGATTTTAGAAAAAGTAAAAAATATTGAAAATATGCAAGAATTTAAAGAAGGATATTTTACAATTCAAGATATATCAGCGGGACAAACTGCAAAAATATTAAATCCTCAACCTGGAGAAAATGTTTTAGATGCTTGCTCTGCCCCTGGTGGTAAAACTACATATATGGCGGAGCTAATGAAAAATAATGGAAAAATTGAGGCTTGGGATATTCATGAACATAGAACAAAATTAGTAGAGAAAAATGCAAAAAGACTTGGTATTAATATTATTGATACAAAAGTAAAAGATGCAACAGTATATGATGAAAATTTGAATGAAAAATATGATAAAATTTTATTAGATGTTCCATGCTTAGGTATTGGTGTTATAAAAAGAAAGCCAGATATAAAATGGCAAAGAAAAAAAGAAGATGTTGAAGAAATAACAAAAATTCAAAAACAAATATTAAATAATTGTTCAAAATATTTAAAAAAGGGCGGAAATATTGTGTATTCTACATGTAGTATTTTGTGTGCTGAAAATGAGAAAATTATACAAGGATTTTTAGAAAAAAACGAAAATTTTGAAATCGTTGAAAATACTGAAATATGTATATTTCCAGATATGGAAAAAGATGGTTTTTTTATATGTAAAATGCATAAAAAATGATTAATATTACAAGTGTGTTACAAACATATTACATTTATATTATAAATCATAAAAAACTATTGACTTTTGTCATAAAAACGGTAAAATAAAAGAGAATTAACTATGTGACTTTTTGAAAAAAAGAAAAATAAAAGAAATAAAAGGAGTAGAAATGTCAACTTGTCTAGGATTATATATAGAGGAAAATATAATTAAATATGCAAAAGTTACTAAAGAACGTGATCAAGTAAAAATAGATGCATTTGGTGTTAAATTTTATGAAAATTTAGATCAAGTTATAAAACAAATCGTTGAGGAAACATTTAGTTACAAAACACCTATTAGCATAAACTTGTCTGAAGAAATGTATAACTATTTTCAAGTATTTGCTTTACTAAGTAAAAAGGATTTACCAAAAGCAATAAAAACTGAGTTTGAATCATATTGTACAGAAAAAAACTATAATCAAAATGTTTTTGAAACAAGATATGCAATAACTCCAAATACTCAAGATAAAGAAAAACTAAAGGTTATACATATTAGTGAAAATAAAATGGAATTGAATAAAATTCTACAAAATTTTACAAACTATAAATTACAAAATATAGTACCATTGCCAATGACTATATCAAATGTATCAGATTTTGAAGAAAATTGTCTAATAGTAAATATAGAAGAAAACACAACTATAACAACAATAATTGATCAAAATGTTTATGATGTAACAAAAATGGAAATTGGAAGTAGAAATTTTTTAGAAAAAATCAATGCAAAAGAAAATTCTTACCAAAAGTCATATGAAATATGTAAAGAAACCACGATTTACACATCAGAAGGAAAAGAATTAACTGATAATGAAACAAATTATTTAGAAGATATAATGCCAACATTATACGAAATAGTTGGAAATGTTAGAAAAATAATGAATGAAAGTTTAGACAGAATATCAAAAGTTTATATAACAGGTGTAGGTGCTTTAATAAATAATATTGATTTATATTTTGAAGAATACTTAGAAGGCGTTAGATGTGAAATTTTAAAACCTAAATTCATAAAAGTAACACCAGATATAAATATAAAAGATTATATTGAAGTAAACTCAGCTATTTCATTAGCACTAAGTGGACTTGGTGTTGGAATAAATGGAATGAACTTTAAAAAAGTTTCTACAATGGATAAACTAAAAGAAATTTTTACAATAGAAGTTGGAAGCAAAAAATCTCAAGTTGGAAGAAAAAATCCACCTAAAATGGTATCTTTGGATTTTGACCAGCCATTAGATAAAATAGAAAAAAATATGATAAGAGGTACAGCGGCACTTGCTATATTACTTGTAGTATATGGAGGATTTTCTTTATTAATAAATAAACAATTAGAAGATAAAACACAAGAAGCAAACGAATCAATATCTTCAACTACAACACAAATCGGATTGGTAAATAAAGATATTCAAAGTGTACAAAGTAGAACAAGTGATTATACTAAAAAAATAGGTGCTTTACAGGAGAGTAGTAAACAAGTTGATGAAAATAATAGACAGCAAAAAGCAATACCAAATCTATTAAATAGATTAATGTATGTAATGCCATCAGAAGTTCAAATTACTTCAATAAAAAATGACACATCATCACATATTACTATAAGTGCTCAATCATCAAGTTATGCTCAATTAGGATATTTAACAGCAAGTATAAAATCTAATGGGATTTTAACAAGTGTTGTATCTTCATCAGGGCAAAAACAAAATAATTTAGTAACAATAAAGATAGAAGGTGATTTGCCATGAGAAAAATATTAATAGCACTCATTATGGTTGTAATATTAGTTTTTACTGGTGTTACAGTTGTTAATGGAATACAAATTGGAAATTTTGAAATTTTAGGAATATCAAAAGTAAAACAGAAAAATGATGACTTAGATACAACAGTAAAAAAAGCAACAAAATTAGCAAGTACAGATTACCAACAAAAAGTTGATGAACTAAACAGTGCATTAAAAAAATTAGAAGTTGAAAAATCAAATTATGAAGACTTGGCAAATGTTAGCACAGAAAGTGAAATACAAGCAGCCAACAAAACTTATAATACAATTGATTTCCTTTTTGTTAGAATAGAAAATCATGCAAAAAGCGAAGGCGTAACAATTGAAATGAAGGTTACAAGAAGTGCTTCTGGAGAAAGTGATACTTATGATTTAAACTTTAGTGCTACAGGAACTTATACAGGTATAGAGGAATTTATAACAGATCTTGAAGATGATTCTAAATTAGGATTTAAAATAGAAGATTTTTCAATGACTGCAACATCAGGCTCTAATGGTGAACAAGTTGAAGCAACTTTTGTATGTAAAAACATAATTATAAAAGGAATTGAAAATACATCTGCATCATCAGGTTCAATGTCTGGAACAACAAAAATAGATTCTTCAACTGATAATACAAACAGTACTAATACTACAGACAATACAACAACTGATAATACAGTATCAGGTAATACAACAAATTCAGTTAATAAAGCACAATAGATTAAAAATGAAAGGAGTGGTAATGTAATGGCAAAAAGTGAAAAAACAAAAGTTGAAAAGAAAAAAAGTGAAAGACAAAAAACAGATACAAAAGCAAGTTTGATTAAAACAAAGAACATTATTAAGGAAATTATTATATTTTTGTTATTAACATTAGCAATTATATTGGTATTAGGGGTTGTACTTTATCAATATGTACCAACAAATAAAATAATACCGGAAACAGTTTCATATACTACTCCGGAAAAAGTAAAGGCAGAATTACAAACTGACGAGAATGTTGATACATCTGAAGTTGTGGTTACATATCAAATAGATTCAACAGACTTAAGTAATTATAAAAGAATAAATGAATATGTTTCAGGAAGAAAAAATCCATTTGCATCAACTGGTACTCAAAGTACTACAGGTGGAACAACAGATACATCAAATTCAGGTAATACTTCATCAACTGGAAGTTCTAATTCTAACTCTGGTACAAACAGTTCAGGAACATCAAGTGCTTCTGGAAACACATCAAATTCTTCAAGTTCATCTTCTGGATATCTTCCAGATAAAGGAACAAAATAAATTAGTTATTAACATTATATTTATTTTTATAAATATAGTATATATATATTATATCAAAAGAAAAAGGAGGGAATTTTATAATGAAAAAACAAAATGGTATTACATTAGTTGCATTAGTAATAACAATTATAATCCTATTAATATTAGCAGGAATTTCAATTGCTGCATTATCAAACCAAGGATTATTCCAAAAAGCTACAAAAGCTGGAGAAGAAACTAATAAAGCAGCAAAAAATGAACAAAATACTTTAACTGAATACGAAACTGTATTAAATGAGTATTTACCAAATACAACAAATCAAAATTAATGAATAATAATTTATAATTTAATAGGGGCATATGCATAATAAATATGCATATGCCTTTTATAAAAAATAAGAAAAGTAGGAAGTAAAAATGGAAATATTCTTTTATCTTATAATATTTATGATTGGAATAACATTTGGCAGTTTTTATACACTTGCAGTATATAGAATACCAAATGGACAAGATATAACACACACACATTCATATTGCCCAAAATGTAAGCACAAATTAAACATATTAGACTTAATACCAGTATTTAGTTACATATTTTTAGGTGGAAAATGTAGATATTGCAAAGAAAAAATAAGACCAAGATATTTAATATTAGAAACAATATCAGGACTATTTTTTGTAGTAGTTGCATACCTAATGGGACTAAGCATTTTTAATATAGAAACAGCAAAAGTAATAGAATACTCATTCTTTGCACTTTATTTCACATTTATAGTATTAATGGCAGGAATAGACAAAGAATATAGAACAATAAATAAGCCAGTATTAATGTATGGTGTAATAATTTCAATTATGTATATAGTATATCTATACATAATAGAAAAAACTAGTATATATAGATATGTTATATATTTAACATTACTTTTAATAATACTTATACTAGATACAATAAGGCTAAAGAAAAAAGCCAAAAATAGTTATACATACTCAATATTAATGGTGATAATAGTAATGGCAGTATTTACAGGAGAATATACAACAATTGCATCAATAGTAACAACATTATTATTAGTTGCAATAACACTATTAATAAAAAAACTAAGAAAAAATAAAACTGTTAAAACAACAGAACAATACAATAAAAATATAAAATTAGGATTATACTTATCAATTGCAAATATTTTATATTTTATATTGATATTATCTTATTACAAATTTATATAAAGGAGTAAAAAGAGTTAGCATGTCAATAAAATCAATAAAAGACGAAAAAGGCCTAACAGGTGTAGATATAGCAATTTCATTGGTAATAGTAACAATGTTTGTAGCAATTATAGCAAATTTGATAGCAAATATAAATTTAGATACAGAAAAAATGGACCGTAAATCAAAAGCTCTTGCATATGCAGTACAAGAAATTGAAACAAGAAGAGCAACGGGTTATATAGAAAAATACAATGGGATGGGAACATCCAAAGAAGGAGAAACCTTAAAAGAAGAAGATATATATAATAATTCTGAATTTACAGGATACCATAAAGTTGTTTCTATAAAAGACGATATACTTGTAGAAAATAGTGGTACAAAAACGGCAGATACTACTAAACAAATCACAGTAGAAGTATTTTATAAATTAGGAAACAATGAAGAAAGTATAAAAATTTCAACTTATATTTCAAAGGAGTAGAGAATGAAAGGAAATAGAGGTGTAACATTAACATCATTAATCGTCTATATTATAGGAATGTTAATAATGTTAGCAACACTAGCAACATTAAGAACATTTTTTTCAAAAAACGTTGATATAAGAGCAATAAATGATGATACAATACAATATTCAAAATTTGCAAGTGCATTTTCCACAGAAACCAATACAAAAGACAATAAAGTTATAGAATGCCGAACACAAATAGATGAAAAAGGAGAAAAAGTTAGTTATATAGTTTTTTCATCAGGAAATCAATATACATACATGGAAGACAACCATTCAATATATAAAAACAAATACAAAATTTGTGAAAGCATACAGAATTGTGAATTTTCATTTGATAATAATAAAAATACGATAACAGTTGAATTTAAAACAAATAGCATAGATTTAACAGGAGATAATGCAGTTACATATGCTTTAAAAAAATAGGAGAAAGGATGAATGTACATGGAAATTAAAAGAAGAATGCCAATAGGTGTTGAATTAGTAAAAAGAGGTATTGTTACAGAAAACGACATTGAAAAAGCATTAGAATACCAAAGAGAACACCCAAATGTTAAATTAGGAGATATTTTACATATATTAAATGTATGTGATGATGAAATTTTAATAAAAAATATTTCAGAAATCACAGGAGAAAAAGGAATTTTATTAACATCAGAAACTATGAAGGTTAAGCCAACAGATTATTTGTCTTTTGATATGTGCAAAAATAATAGATGTTTACCTTTTGAAGTAACAAATGGAAAAATAAAAGTTGCTTTCTCTGATAAAACAGTCAACGGAAAAACGGATCCTGTTAGAATGATATTATTAAATAAAGGTTTAGTTATGGAAAAATACTTAACTTTTGAAAATGATATAGATAAAATTTTATTTTCAATGGAAGAAGAAAATGCAGGAAATGATATCACAAAAGTTACATCATCATCTGGAACTACAATGATAGAATTAATAGACAATATTATTAGAACAGGTATGGAAAAAAGAGCAAGTGATATTCATATAGAGCCATTAGTAAATGAAATAAGAGTAAGATACAGAATAGATGGTGAGTTGTTTACCGCAGCAAAAATACCAAAGGAAAAACAAAGCCAAGTAATAGGAAGACTAAAGGCAATATCAAATATGCATCAAGAAAAACAGGAATCACAAGATGGTAGAATATTATTGTATGATGATTATAATATTCGTGTATCTTCACAACCAAATGTATATGGAGAAAAATTTGTTTTAAGACTATTAAAAAAAGATGTAGATATTAGAAATATATTTGAACTTGGATATCCAGGAACAGAAGAGCAATTTAAAAAAAGTTTTAATAAGAAAAACAGTATGGTAATAATTGCAGCACCTACTGGAGCAGGTAAAACAACAACATTATATAGTATAGTAGACTATTTAAATTCACCTGAAATAAATATAACTACAATTGAAGACCCAGTTGAAATAAGAATAGATGGACTTAACCAAATAGAAATTGGCAATAAATCAACATTTTCTGGAGCATTAAGAACAGTTTTAAGACAAGACCCTGATATTATATTACTAGGAGAAATTCGTGACCAGGAAACTGCAGAAATTGCAATACAAGCAGGTCAAACAGGACATTATGTGCTATCAACAATACATACAATTGATGCAATAGAAGTAATAAATAGATTAAGAAAAATGGGAGTATCAGACTATGATATAGCAAGTACACTTGCAACAACAGTATCACAAAGATTGGTAAGAAGAGTTTGTCCAAATTGTAGAAAAGAAAGAGAATATACTCAAGAAGAGAAAAATATAATGACCAAAATAGCAGAAAAATATGGAGAAACAATAGATTTTACAAATAAAAAAACATATGATGCAGTAGGATGTAGTAAATGTAATAATATAGGATATTATGGAAGAATAGGTGTATTCGAAACTTTAGACGTAACAGAAGAAATAAAGGAACTTATTGTAACTGGCGCTTCTACAATTGATGTTAGAAAAAAAGCATTAGAACAAAATTATAGACCATTAGTTGTTGATGGAATAAACAAAATTTTAAAAGGTGAAACAACTTTAGAAGAATTAAATAGACAATTAATATTATATTAAACAAAAGAAAGGGGAATTTGCCATGATTAATATGGACAAAATTTTAGATTTAGCAATAGAAAAAGATGCATCAGATATACACTTAATAGTAGAAAATAAACCAATACTAAGAATTAGAAGAGAATTGGTACCTATTGAAGAAATGGATGTATTAACTGTTGACGATATGAATGATATGTACGATTACTTAGTAAGAGGTAATATAGATAAAGATGAGGTATTCAATTCAACTAGAAAACTTGATACATCATATGAATATAAAAATGTGCGTTTAAGGGTAAATATTTCTCTTTCAAATGATATTCCATTATGTACACTAAGAATTATAAAAAGCGTATTACCACCTTATGAAACATTAGGATTACCAGATATAATAAGAAGAGAAACATATCAATCTCAAGGATTGATATTAGTTACAGGAAAAACAAACTCTGGTAAAACCACAACATTGAATGCCTTAATAAATGAAATAAATGAAACACAAAACAAAAAAATATTAACATTAGAAAACCCAGTAGAATACAGACATCATTCAAAAAAATCTCTAATTGTACAAAAAGAAATAGGTAGAGGTAGAGACAGCTTAACTTTTAGTGATGGTGTAAAAAACTCACTAAGGGAAGACTGCGATATACTTGTAATAGGAGAAATTAGAGATAAAGTAACAATGGAAGCAGCAATAGAAATGGCAGAATCAGGACACTTAGTTATAGGAACATTACATACCAAATCTTGTGCAGAAACAATAGACAGAATGATAAATTTCTATGAGGTAAGAGATCAAGCAAGTATAAAATATTTATTATCATCACTGTTAAAATTGGTAGTTTCACAAAGATTGTTACCAGGTAGAACAGGAGATTTAGTTTTAATTCCAGAAGTTATGGTTGTTGATAACATAATTGCGGGAATTATAAGAAAAGATAAAATAAGTGTATCTGAAATAGAAGATGCAATACAAAGTTCAGACAAAGGAAGTATAGGGTTAATAAATTCAATTGCAAGAGCATTTGTAGATGACAAAATTACTTTAGACCAAGCAAAATCACAAATAGAAGAAAAAAATATTGAAATATTAAATAGAACTATAATGCAAATGAAAATTAGAAGAGACGCAGGTAGACAATAATTTAAGGAGGTGGAAAAATGCCTACATACATATACAAAGCAGCAACCAGTACAGGATTGGTTGTTAGAAATAGAGTTGAAGCAGGAAGCAAACAAAGTCTAATACGAATTTTAAAAAGTAATGATTTAATGCCTATTTCAATTGAGCAAGTTTCATATTCTTCTAAAAGGAAAAAGGCAAAAAAGAGAAATATAAAAGATATAGAAGGTATAATGACAAGTGTAAATACAACACGTATAAAAACAAAAAAGGAGATGACAGTAAAAGAAAAAATAAATACATATTTATCAAAAACAGAAAGAATCACACCAAGAGATTTAGTTATATTTACACAGAACTTTTATCTATTGAAAAAAGCAAACTTTAATAATATACATGCATTAAGAACAATAATTGAAAGTACAGAAAACGTTACATTTAAGGGCATTTTAGAAGATATATTAGCAGGTGTTGAAGCCGGTGAAAATATGTATACTACAATGGAATATTATTCAGATGTATTTCCATATATTTATATAAATATGATCAAAGTTGGTGAATTATCTGGATCACTTGAAAATTCATTAGAGCAGGCGGTTAAATATCTAGATTCAACTGCAAATTTAACAAGAAAATTAAAAAATATTTTAATACCAAATTTAGTTCAATTTGTATTTTTGATAGTAATGTTAATTGTGGGATCATTAGTTGCAATACCTGCAATCCAAAATGTATATGATTCATTTGGATCAACGGCTACATTACCGGCTGTAACTTTATGGTTTAAAGGCGTGCTTGATGGTTTAATACAATTTTGGTATATACCCGTTGGAATAATTGCAGCAATAGTTGCAGCAATAGTATTTTATGTACATACCCCAAAAGGTAAATACAATTTTGATTACTTTAAGTATAAAATGCCAATATTTGGGCAATTAATATTTGCATTAGATTTTTCAAGATTAATGAAGGCTATGCTATTAAACTTAAATAATGGT
The DNA here is from genome assembly GCA_001916065.1 of Clostridium sp. 28_17. GTDB lineage: Bacteria > Bacillota > Clostridia > TANB77 > CAG-508 > CAG-269. Next base: position 33,464 of record MNRS01000023.1, on the reverse strand, counting down.
ATGAGAATACAAGACGCTATTGATGTAAGTAAAAACGTTGTACAAAATTATGTTATGCTTTCAATTGTAGAAACATCTTTAAATAACATAATTATAGGTGAATCATGGATTGAACCATTTGAAAAATCCGGTTTACCAAAATCAATGGTTACAGAAATGCTTAAAATAGGTATGCAAACAGATTTGCCAGAAATGATGGATAAATTAGTTGAATATATGGAAATTGATATTGATAATATTATACAAAAGATTGTTAAAGTATTACCAGAAGTAACATACTTATTTGTTGGTATTGTATTAATTTTCTTTGTATTAGTTGTACTTGCACCATGTATCGAAGTATATATGGGAGGATTCTTATTCTCTGCTGCAGGAGTATAAAATCGAAAATTATTACAATTTATATTGTGAGATTGATAAAATTGACTTTTGGAGTATTTACTTTAAAAGTCAATTTTGGTTATCTATATATTAAAATTGAGGTAAAAAAATGAAAATAGGAATAGATTTAGGCGGAAGCCATATTGCAATAGGTGTAATAGATGATAAAGGTTATATTGTAGAAAAAGTAGAAAAAAGATTACTTTCAAAAGATAAAAAAGATATAAAAACATCTATTGAAACATATATAGTAAAAAATGTAAAAGAACTAATGGAAAAATATAAAATAAAAGAAATAGGGATTGCAGTACCGGGAACAATAAAAAGTACAGAAATAATAAAATCAGTAAATTTAGGTGTAAAAAATTATAATTTAGTAGAAAATCTTAAAAAAGAAATAAATTTACCAATCAAAATTAGAAATGATGCAAAATGTGCAGCGATAGCGGAAAACAAAATGGGAGCATTAAAAGATTACAAAAGAAGTATTTTCTTGTCATTAGGTACAGGAATAGGAGGAGCAGTAATAATTAATAATGAATTATTAGATACAGGTGATTTGTCAGGATGTGAATTTGGACATATGATAATTCAAAAAGATGGAATTAGATGTAATTGTGGAAAAAAAGGATGTTTTGAAAAATACGCATCTATGAAGGCTTTAAAAACAAATTTACGTGATGCACTTGGATTAGACGAAAATACAAGAGGACAAGAACTGTTAGATATGCTCAGAAAAAATAAAGACAATTATGTTATTAATAAAATTGTTGATGAATATATTGAATATTTAAGTATAGGTATTTCTAATTTAATTGATGTTTTTGAGCCTGAGGCAGTATGCTTAGGCGGAAGTTTTGTATATTTTGCAGATGTTCTATTAGAAAAATTAAAAAATAATATTCAAAGAAAAAAATATTTGTTTAATATTAGAAAAGAATTAATTATAATTCCGGCTGCTCTTGGAAATGATGCAGGAATTATAGGGTCTTGTCAATAAGAAAGGATTGAATTAATATGGACGAAAATATAAAAAAAGCAACAAGACAAAGTTATGGAGAGGCTTTGCTAGAATTGGGAAAAGAAAATAAAAACATAGTGGTATTTGATGCAGATTTATCAACTGCAACAAAAACAAACATCTTTGCAAAGGAATTTCCAGAGAGATTTTATGACATGGGAATTGCAGAGCAAAATATGATATCAACTGCTGCAGGGATGTCAACATGTGGTAAAATACCATATGCAAGCACATTTGCAGTATTCGCTGCAGGAAGAGCATATGACCAAATTAGAAATAGTGTATGTTATCCAAAATTAAATGTAAAAATATGTGCAACACATGCTGGAGTAACTGTAGGAGAAGATGGAGCAACACATCAAATGATAGAAGATATATCATTAATGAGAACATTACCAAATATGACAGTTTTATCAACATCAGATGATGTACAAACAAAATGGGCAGTTAAAGAAATAAGTAAAATAAATGGTCCTGTATATTTGAGATTGTCAAGACTTGCAACGCCTATAATTTATGGTGAAAATCAAAAATTTGAAATTGGTAAAGCAGTTCAAATTGGAGAAGGTACAGATGCAACAATTTTTGCTACTGGTGTAACTGTTAGTGAAGCAATTAGGGCACAGGAAATATTAGAAAATAAAGGGATTAAAGTTAGAGTTGTTGATATTCATACTGTAAAACCGATTGATAAAGATATGGTTATAAAGTGCGCTAAAGAAACTAAAAAATTAATTTCTGTGGAAGACCATAATGTTATTGGTGGACTTGGTTCTGCAATTTCAGAGGTTTTAACAGAAGAGTACCCTGTAAAATTAGTAAGAATGGGCATTAATGATACTTTTGGAAAGTCTGGAAAAGCAATAGAATTAATGCAATATTTTGGTATTACCGCAGAAAATATTGTTGAAAAAGTTGTAAAATAATAGTAAATTATACACAAAATAGAACTTTATAGAAATAAAAAAATCCTGTGTTTTTTTGGTGAAAAGTATTGCAAAATTGGCTGATTATTGATATAATTTATAGGAGAAAAAATATACAAAATTAGGAGATAAGATAGAAAATGATAGAATTTAGAAACGTATCAAAAACATATGATACAGGAACAAAAGCAGTAAAAAACGCAAATTTTGTAATAGATAAAGGAGAATTTGCTTTTTTAGTAGGAACATCAGGAAGTGGAAAATCAACACTTATAAAATTAATACTAAAAGAAGAAGAACCAACATCAGGAAACATCATAATAAATGGAAAAGACACAACATTTTTAAAACAAAGTAGAGTACCTTATTTAAGAAGAAGTATGGGAGTTGTGTTCCAAGACTTTAGATTATTACCAGACAAAACAGTATATGACAATGTAGCATATGCAATGTATATAGTAAGAGCAACACCAAGACATATAAGAAGACAAGTACCAATGGTATTATCATTAGTTGGATTAAGTGGAAAAGCAAAAATGTATCCAAACGAATTATCAGGTGGAGAACAACAAAGGGTTGCACTAGCAAGAGCATTAGTAAATAACCCATCAATGCTAATAGCGGACGAGCCTACAGGAAACTTAGACCCAGACACTGCATGGGATATAATGAATCTTTTAAATGAAATAAATATGAGAGGAACAACAGTAGTAGTAGCAACACACGCAAAAGACATAGTAGATAAAATGAAAAAAAGAGTAATACACATAGAAAAAGGCAACATTGTAAGAGATGATAAAAAAGGTGGTTATGATAGTGAAATATAATATATTTGGATATTTAATAGGAGAAGGATTCAGTAATGTTTTTAAAAATAAAAAATCAACAGGTGCATCATTAATGATAATGTGTGCAACAATGATAATATTTGGAATTTTCTTAATATTAGGAGAAAATATCAACCATTTTGTTGACCAAGTAAAATCAGAACAAGGATTTCAAGTGTTTTTAAAAACAGATGCAACAGATGAAGAGGCACAAAAGGTTGGAGAAGAAATAAGAGCAGTAGATGGTGTAAGTACAGCAGAATTTAAAGATAAAACATATGCATTAAATACTATGAAAGAAAAATTAGGAGATAAATCAGAATTAATAGATGGATATGGAGCAGACTATTTTCCATCATCTTATGTAGTAACACTTACAGACTTAAATTTAAGTAAAGATGTACAGGAAAAAATATTAAAAATTGAAAATGTAGATAAAATAACAAGTAGTGATAAAACAGTATCAACTCTATTAAGCTTAGCAAAAGGAATAAAATTGGTTACAGGTATTATTTTAGTACTATTAATCATTATTTCTATATTTATAATTTCTAATACAATAAAATTAACAGTACATGCTAGAAGAAAAGAAATATCAATTATGAAATATGTAGGAGCAACAAATAATTTTATTAGATGGCCATTTATTGTAGAAGGTATGATAATAGGTGTATTTGCAAGTGCAATTTCAATTGCTTTAGTAGGTGGGGCATATAGTTTACTTGCCGAACAAGCAGTTAATGCAAGTTTTATGCAAACAATAAATATGAGTTTGGTAGGCTTTAAAGATATGATATCTTCAATAATATTTGTTTATATGTTATTAGGAATAGGAATTGGTGCATTAGGAAGTGTAATTTCTATGAGAAAATACTTAAAAGTATAATTAACAAAAAAGATTTGACAGGCAAAATTTTGAATGACAATGAGCGAACGAAGGGAGAAAACATGCGTAAGAATTTATGTATTGTTTTAATCATACTAATTTGTTTTGCAACGACACACACATATGCAGAAGAAACTGAGAATCAAACAACAAATACTACAACAGATTTACAAACTCAGAGGTCTGAATTACAAAATCAGTTAGATGAAGCAAATGGACAGTTAAATGATGTTCAAAGTAATTTATCTGAAAATTTACAACAGGTTGAAAAGTTAGATAATAAAATAGAAACTTCAGAGCAAACTTTAGCAGAGCAAGAAAGTAAGATTACAGAATTGAAAAACAATATACAAAATGTTGAAACAGAACTAAATAGTGTAACTGAAAAATACGATAAGCAAGTAGAATTGTTCAAAAAAAGGATGGTAGCAATTTATATGGCTGGGGATACCCAATATTTGGATGTTTTACTAAAATCATCTAGTTTATCAGATTTTATATCAAGTTATTACTTGATATCACAATTAACAGAAATTGATGAAAATTTAATAAATGATTTAGAAACCAAAAAGAAAACAATAGATTTATCAAAAACAAAGTTAGAAAATGAAAAAAAAGAATTGGCTACAATAGTTGAAAATCAAATAAGAACAACAAGAACATTACAAAATACAAAAAAAATGAGGGAAAGTTTTATTGCAAAATTATCAGATGACGAGAAAAATTTACAAGCAAAAATTGATGAAATCAACAAACAATATGAATTGGTTAATCAACAAATTTTAGCATTAGCACAGCAAGGCTTAGATACTGTATATATTGGAGGGCAACTTGCTTGGCCAGTACCCGGTTATACAAGAATAACTTCAAAATATGCAATGAGGGTTCATCCAATAACAGGACAATATAAATTACACACAGGTGTTGATATTGGTGCACCGATGGGAGCAAATTTTGTTGCTGCAAATGATGGAACAGTTGTAAAAGCTGGAATGAATGCGGCATATGGTAATATGGTAATAATAGACCATGGTGGAGGTATTTCTACATTATATGCACATGGTTCAGAAATATTAGTTCAAGTTGGACAAACTGTAAAAAGAGGAGATGCAATTTTAAAAGTTGGTTCTACTGGATATTCAACAGGGCCACATGCTCACTTTGAAGTTAGAATAAATGGTGCAACAACAGATCCATTACCATATATAACAAGTGGATTAATACCAGGAGAGAATAACGCTAGTGAAAATACAGTTGAAAATACTAATACAGAAAATTAAATTCAATATATGAAATTGAATGATATTTTGTAAATTGAAAAGGAGTGAAAGGAACTTATGAAAAGTATATTTCAAAAATTAATAGGAATGGCTTTAATATCGATTTTATTGGCAAGTACAAATGTTGCTTTGGCGGCTACGCAAGCAGATATTAATTCTAATCAAAAGAAAATAGATGAAGCAGAGGAAAAACAAAAACAAGTTGAAAGTGATAAAACCGAAGCAATGAAACAGGTAGAAAGTATAAATTCAAAAATTGATGATTATGAAACTCAAATAAATGATTTAGACTCTAAAATAACTGATGCAAATACAAAGATAAAAGAAGAAGAGAAAAAGTTGGCACAGGCAGAGCAAGATTATAAAGAACAAGAAGAATTAATAAAGAAAAGAATGGTAGCAGTATATACATCAGGAGATACTTCATATTTAGATGTTTTACTAAGTTCAAAAAATTTAACAGATTTCATTTCTAGTTACTATTTGGTATCTGAAGTTACTAAAATGGATGCAGAATTGCTAGATAAAATTCAAAAGCAAAAAGAAGAGATTGAAACTGCAAAAAAAGAAATTGAAAATAACAAGGATACTTTAACTGCATCAAAAACAGAAAAGGAAAATGTTAATAATCAATTGAAAACAGCTAAAACTGAAAAAGATAAATATGTTGCACAATTGTCTGACCAAGAAAAAGAACTAGAACAGGAAATTCAACAATTAAAACAAGACAATGCTAAAATAGCAAATGAAATTAAACAAGCAGAAATAGCATATAAAAAACAATTAGAAGAATTAAAAAAACAACAAGAGGCAGCAAATAGTCAAAAAAACAATAATAGCAATAATAGTAGTAATAGCAATAGTGGAAAAAATAACAATAGTGGTAGTTTTACAACACCAACAGGTTCTGGATATTTTATGAAACCAGTTAGTGGTGGTTCAATTTCTACAAATGGATATTATTCAAGTGGTAAATTTCATGGAGCAATAGATTATGCAATTTCATCTGGAAGCCCTGTATATGCGGCGGCAGCGGGTGTTGTAATGATAACAGATAATCTTACATCAAGTTATGGTACATATGTTGTAATTAGACATGCAAATGGAATGCAATCATATTATGGACATGGTACAAGAGGCTCAATATGTGTTTCACCGGGTCAAATTGTAAAAAAAGGACAACAAATAATGCTTAGCGGAAGTACAGGAAATTCCTCTGGACCACATTTACATTTTGAATTAAGAACTGCTCCATATAGTTATAGATACAGTGCTACGGCATATGGTCAAGATTCAAGAGTAAATCCTTTAAATTATATGTAATTTATACATAAAATTAATAAATTATAATATTTTATATATTAGGAAATATCTTAGTGTATAAAAATATAATATTTTATATATTAGAAAATATCATATTAAAAGAGCGGAGTACATCCGCTCAAAATTTATGAATAATGTAGGATTTATGTAAAAATAAAAACTGCATTGGAAGGGAAAGGAAACAATGGAGAAAAGCAAAAGGTACAAAATTTACAAAATAATTATGATTGTTGTATTAACAGCATTTATAACATTTATGGTAACATCAATATCTTTATACTCATATTTTGTAAAAAATCCCGTATCAGTTAGTGCACAAAGTACTAATAAAGATATAGCAAGTAAACTAACAAAATACAGAGAAATAATAGACAAATACTATTTAGGAGATGTAGATGATTCTACATTAGAAGAAGGGGCAATAAAAGGTTATATAGAAGGACTTGGGGACCCATATACAGAATATATTTCAAAAGAAGAAATGGATACTTATTTAGATGATACAATGGGAAATTTTGTTGGTATAGGAATTTATATGATAAAAAATACACAATATGACAAAATTCAAGTATTATCAACAATAAAAGGAAGTCCAGCCGAAAAAGCAGGAATACAAGCAGGCGACCTAATAATTTCTGCAGATGGTGTAGAATACAGTGCAGATGATATGACAACAGCATCTAATAAAATAAAAGGTGAAGAAGGAACTAAAGTTACAATTGAAGTATTAAGAGGTGCAGAAAAACTTAAATTTGAATTAACTAGAGAAAAAGTTAAAGTAAATCAAGTAGAAGGTAAAGTGCTTTCAAATAATATTGGATATATAAAATTTACATCATTTGACGAAACAACTGCAGAAGACTTTAAAAATCAATACCAAGAATTAGCAAAAAAAGGAATTCAATCTTTAATAATAGATTTAAGAAATAATGGTGGTGGAATAGTAGACCAAGCATTAGAAATAGCAGATTATATGACACCTAAAGATTCTGTCTTATTGTATGAAGTTGATAAAAATGGTAAAGAAACAGTAAAAAAAGCAAAAGAAGACCCAATAGTAAATATGCCAATAGTTATACTAACTAACGAAAATACAGCAAGTGCGTCAGAAATTTTAGCAGGAGCACTAAAAGATTTAGGAAAAGCAAAAATTGTAGGAACAACAACATATGGAAAGGGTGTAATTCAACAAATTTTAAAATTAAATGATGGTAGTGGTTTAAAAATAACCATAGAAGAATATCAAACACCAAATAGAAATAAAATAAATAAAGTTGGAATTCAACCAGATGAAAAAGTTGAATTGCCAAGTACTGTAAACAGTTTATTAACAATTAAAGAAAGCGATGATACACAATTACAAAAGGCAATTGAAATGTTAAAATAGAGAATAAGAAAAAAGACAACAGCAATAAAAATCTTATGAATAAATAAATATAACTTCAAGAAGGGACGAAAAAAATGAATTTAGCAAATAAATTAACAATTTTTAGAATAATACTTGTTCCCATAATGGTAATAATACCATTTTTGGGAATACAAGGTGAATTATTTAGTATACCAATTACATATTTAATTATAGACCTAATTTTTATAATAGCATCAATTACAGATAAATTGGATGGATACATAGCAAGAAGTAGAAATCAGGTAACAACATTTGGAAAATTTTTAGACCCATTAGCAGATAAGATTCTTGTTTTAACTGCAATGATAATGTTAGTAGAAATGGGAAGATTACCTGCATGGATACCTGTTATAGTTTTATCAAGGGAATTTATTGTATCTGGATATAGGCTAATAGCAGTAGAAAAAGGTGGAAAAGTAATTGCGGCTTCAGTGTGGGGAAAATTAAAAACAGTTACACAAATGATAGCAATAATATTAGCATTTGTAGATTTAAATGTATTTGGAGAATGCTTTACAGGCAATTTAACTGGATTTGCATTTGGATTAAATTTAGTTGTTACTGTAATGATGATAGTTCAAACAATTGCAACAATTTTTTCTGGATATGAATATCTAAAAGAAGGAAAAGATTTGTTTAAGGATTAGAACAAAACATCAATAAAAATAATTTTATAGGCTGTGAATAGTAACTAAAAAAGAATTATAAAAGGTAAATTTTGTAAAATTGCTTGACAAAATGAGAAAACTGGCTTAATATAATATAAGTTTAAAAAATGTCCTAAAAATAATTTAGGACATTAATCTTAGTATTTAGAAGAAAAATCAAAATTCTAAATGCATATAATGGAGGTAATAAAAATGGAAGAAAAAGAAGTAATCCTTACACAAGAAGGATATGATAATTTAGATAAAGAATTAAATTATTTAAAAACAGAAAAGAGAACAGAAATAGCAGAGAGAATAAAAGTAGCATTAGGATTTGGAGATTTATCAGAAAATTCAGAATATGATGAAGCAAAAAATGCGCAAGCAGAAAACGAAGTTAAAATAGCAGAATTAGAAAACAAATTAAGACATGCTAAAATAATTGATGAAAAAGAAATTGATACAGATACAGTTCAAATAGGAAATACTGTTAAAGTATTAGATATTGAATTTAATGAAGAAGTAGAATATACAATAGTTGGTTCTACAGAAGTAAATTTAGCAGAAAATAAAATTTCTAATGAATCACCTTTAGGAGAAGCTCTTTTAGGAGCAAAAAGAAAACATACAGTAGAAGTAAATGCACCTGCAGGAATTATGAAATATAAAATATTAGATATAAAAAAATAGAGGGATTAAGGGGACGGGTCTTCAATCCCGTTTTTTTTTCTAAAATTTTTTCGGGATTGGAGACCCGTCCCCCAATCCCGAATTTTTAAATTTTTATTGCAGAATCTAATGCAAGTTTTATCATAGTATTTAAACCTGTTTGACGTTCCTCAGGTGTTGCAATATCTTTAATAAATTTTGAATCCACAACACTCATTAAGCAAGAAGCCTTTTTATTTAATAATTTAGCATTATAAAATAAAGCAAAAGCCTCCATCTCGGCTGCAACTGGATTAAAATTATCTGGAACTCTTTCCAAAAATTTATTAACATCAGTCATATAAACATCAAAACAATCAGTACAAACTGTATTACCTAAAACAACATTTATATTAGAATCTTTAGCAGTATCCTCAATTATAGAATTAAGATCTCTATTAGAAGAAACAATATGGCAGTTATCATTATTTAAAGTTAAGGCATAATTACTTTCAGAAAAAACATTTTTAGTTAAAATAATATCAAATAACTTAAGTTCAGGTTTATAACCTCCGCAAGAACCAATTCTGATAATATTTTCTACACCATAAATCTTAAATAATTCATAAGTGTATATTCCAACACTTGGCATTCCCATACCATGTGCCATAACAGTTATTTCTTTTCCTTTATATGTTCCAGTATAAGCATACATTCCCCTAACTTGATTTACAAGTTTGTAATTATCCAAAAAATTTTCTGCAATATATTTGGCTCTTAATGGGTCACCAGGCATTACTACTGTTTTTGCAATATCTCCAATATTTGCTTCATTATGTGGTGTTGACATATAAAATTCCTCCTTTGTTTTTTGATATTATATCATAATGATAGCAATACCTGCAATATATTAAACACAAAAAATTAAGGAGTAATTATAACAAAAATATTGCAAAAAATAGTAACTTATGATATAAAATAGGAAGAAGACTATAAGCGAATACAAAAGAACAGAGGTGAAACTATGATAAAGGCTTATGCAAAATCTGATAAGGGAAATGTCAGGGAAACAAACGAAGATTATTTTTATATTTCAAATTCATTAGATCAAATTCAACTATTTTTATTAGCAGATGGAATGGGTGGATATAATGGCGGAGAGATAGCAAGTCAACTTGCAATTCAAACAGCAAAAAATTATATAGAAAACAATTTTAAAGATATAGAAAAAGATAGAGACAGTATAATACAATTATTAGGAAGCAGTATGGAATATGCAAATATGGTTGTATACGAAAAGGCAAAAGAGAATCCAGAATTACAAGGAATGGGAACAACATTAGAAATATGTTTAATATACAACAACAAAGCATATATAGGCCATGTTGGAGATAGTAGAATATATAGAGTTAGAAAGCAATTTATAAGAAAACTAACACAAGACCATAGTTATGTACAAAAACTTGTAAAAGAAGGAACAATAACAAAGGAACAAGCAGAACATCATCCGCAAAAAAATATGTTAATGAAAGCACTTGGATGTAATGCTTTTGTTGAGCCGGATGTTATGGTAAAAGGATTTTTAAAAGATGATATTTTAATTATGTGTTCAGATGGTTTATCAAATATGGTAGACCAACAAACAATATATGAAATGGCATCAAAAAATATAGAACAAGCAACAAAAGATTTAGTACAACTTGCAAAGGACAGAGGCGGTTATGATAATATAACAGTTGTAATTATTAAAAATATATAGCGGTCTACATTATGACTTATTAATATTATAAATTTATTTATAATATAATAAAAAAGGAGAGAGAAGTATGAATTTAGAAGGGAAAATTCTAGGTAACAGATACGAAATTATAGAAAAAGTTGGAAATGGTGGAATGGCTACAGTATACAAAGCCACTGATTTAGTATTAAAAAGATATGTAGCAGTAAAAATATTAAGAGATGAATTCACAACAGATGAAGAATTTATAAAAAGATTTGAAACAGAAGCACAATCAGCGGCTCGATTAGTACATGCAAATATTGTATCAATATTTGACGTAGGTGTTGATAATGGAATTTATTATATAGTAATGGAATTAATACAAGGCAAAACTCTAAAAGAAATAATTGTTGAAGAGGGAGGACCTCTTCCATGGAAATGGTCAGTAAATGTAGCAATTCAAATTGCATCTGCATTGGAAATGGCACATAAAAACAATATAATACATAGAGATATAAAACCTCATAATATAATAATAACAGAAGATGGTGTTGCAAAAGTCACAGATTTTGGAATTGCAAAAGCAGTTTCAAATTCAACAATCACTGCATTTGGAACAACAATAGGTTCAGTACATTATTTTTCACCTGAACATGCAAGAGGTGGATTTACAGATGCAAAATCTGATATATATTCATTAGGTGTTGTAATGTATGAAATGGTAACAGGAAAAGTTCCATTTGATGCGGATACACCGGTTTCAGTTGCATTAAAACATATGCAAGAAGACCCTGTACCACCAATTGAATTAAATCCTCATTTGCCAGAAGCAGTAAACAAAATAATATTAAAGGCATTGAAAAAAGACCCAATGCTTAGATATCAAACTGCAACAGAATTATTGCAAGACTTAAAAATGGCACTTAAAAATCCATCAGGAGATTTTGTCGATGATGCAGATTTTGATCCAACTGCAAAAACACAAAGAATATCAACACAAGATGTAGAAAAAATGCAAAAGGATTCTAGAAAGAAGGAAGATAATAAATTTGTTAAATTTATAAAAAATCATAAAGTACTAAGTTCATTTATAGGATTGATACTATTGTTCTGTATAGCATTTGGTGGAACTATGTTAGTGCTTAATGTAACAAATCCTAAAGAGGTAGAAATGCCAAACATTGTTGGACTTTCTAAAGAAGAAGCACAGCAAAGAATTGAAGGTGCTAAACTTAAATTTGAAGTTGCATCAGAAGAATATAATAAAGATGTAGAAGAAAATCATGTTATAAGCCAAGATCCAACATATGTAGAAGGATATAACAAAGTAAAAGAAGGAAGTACTGTAAAGGTTGTTTTAAGTAAAGGTACAGAAAAAACAAAAGTTCCAAAGGTTGTTGGAATGTCACAAGAAGATGCTGTTACAGCAATTGAAGATGCAAAATTAAAAGCTGAAATCGTTGAAGAAACAAGTAAAAAAGTTCAAGAAGGATATGTAATTAGTCAAGAGACTGATGCAAATACAGAAGTAGATGCTGGAGAAACTGTAAAAATTCATGTAAGTACAGGTGTTGAAAAGGTAACAGTTCCTGGAGTAGTTGGAAAATCACAAGATGAGGCTAAAAAAACTCTTCAAGATTTAGGCTTTGTTGTTACTGTAACAACTGCAGAGGATAGTTCTAAAGACAATGGAGTTGTTTTGAAACAAAGCTTAGAAGAGGGTAAATCTGTGGAAAAAGGTTCAGCTATTGCTATTACTGTAAATAAATTGGCAGAAATAAAAACAGTTCCTATAAAGGTTAATGTAAAATCATTACTTGATGGTAACATATATGATACATCAACTGGAAATGAAACAGAAGAAGATAAAAAAGTAAAAAATGTAAAATTGGAAGTTAAAGTTGGAGATGATACCATTTATTCTCAAACTGTAAAAGCTTCTGAGACATCAATATCAGTAGGAAATGCTAAAGGTTCTGGAACTACAACTGTTAAAGTATATATAGATGGAGTTCTAAAAAATGATGGTGGATATTCTTTAGTATATAGTAATGTTAATTCTTATACAGCAGAATAAAAATATTTTTATGGAGGTATGTTAGTCGACCTAACACAAAATGAAAAATGAAATTTGGGTTATCAGAAAGAACATATAATGCAATAAAAAAAGTAATAGAAAATAATTCTAAGTATACATTTAAATTATTTGGCTCTAGAGCAAAGGGAACATTTAAAAATAATTCAGATATTGATTTAGCAATATAATCTATAGAAATGGAAGGAGTTGATTTCTAATTAAAAGATTTGAAGAAAGAAAAGAAGATTTAAAAAAAGCAGCAACTAAATTAAATGAAGCATTAAATGGAGAAGCATCAGAGTTAGAAATTGACGGAACATTGCATAGATTTGAATTTACTTTTGAACTTGCATGGAAAACAATGAAAGGCTGTTTGGAAAATCAAGGAATAGTTGGAAAAATAGGAAGTCCAAGGGAAATATTAAAAGAAGCATTTTCTGCAGGATTAATAGAAAATGGTGAAGTATGGATGGATATGATGCTTTCAAGAAATGAATTATCACATTTATATGATGAGGAAACTTCTAGAGAAATATATGATGATATAAAAGAAAAATATATTTTAGAAATAAACAAATTAGTTCAAAAATTAGATAATATATGAAAAATTGAGGTCACTTAGTGTGACCTCAATCGTCTATTAATATAAAAGGAAAAGTCTTAAATGGAAAAATACCAAAGAAACAGAAAAAATTAGTAGATGCATGGATCACGTTGCATACAGAAGAATTAAAGGCAGCATGGTATGCATTAAATAATGATGGAGAGGTAATAAAAATAAAAGGATTGGAGTAATGAAATGAGACCAAAAGCTATAGATGTAAAAGTTTTAAATAATTATAAATTAGAAATAAAGTTTGATAATAATGAACGAAAAATATTTGACGTAAAACCATATTTTAAATTTAAAATTTTTAATGATTTAAAGAATTATGAAGAATTTAAAAAAGTACAAATTTCAGGGTTATCAATTGAATGGGAAAATGGAGCAGATATATGTCCTGATGAATTATATAATAATAGTAGACAAATATTGGAGGAATAATGCAAGGTTTAATAATAGAAAATATATCAAACTTATATAAAATAAAAACAAAAAAAGGAACATATGAAGCAAATGCAAGAGGAAAATTCAAAAAAGAAGAAATAACACCAGTAGTAGGAGACAAAGTAGAAATACAAATACTGGACGAAGAAAACAAAAAAGCAGTAATAGAGAAAATACAAGAAAGAACAACATATATAAAAAGACCCAAAATGAGTAATATCACTCAACTTGTATTAGTAGTATCAAGCAAAAACCCAAAACCAGATTTATTACTACTAGACAAACAATTAGCATTTGTAGAATTTTTAGGAATAAAAGCAATAATAGTTTTGAACAAAACAGACCTTGACAAAAAGAAAGAGTTTGAAAAAATAAAAGAAGTATACCAAAACATAGGATATACAGTAATAGAAACAATAGCAAAAGACTTAGAAGATATACCTGAAAAAAGTGAAATACGTTCAATAGGAATTCATAATTTAGAAAAAAATTTAAAAGGGAATATAAATGCATTTTCTGGAAACTCAGGAGTTGGAAAATCAACACTAATTAATGCAATATTTAAAGATACAATAACACAAGAAGGAGAAATAAGCCAAAGAAACAAAAAAGGTAAAAACACAACAACTTCAACGAAATTGTATGAAATAGATGAAAATACATATATTGCAGATACACCAGGATTTTCAACATTTGATATATCAGAAATAGAATATAGAGAATTGGACAAATATTTTAAAGAATTTAAGCCATTATTGGATGATTGTGAATTTGTTGGATGTACACACATAAAAGAAGATAATTGTGGTATAAAACAAGCTTTGCAACAAGGGAAAATAGATAATGGTAGATATGAAAGATTTTGCAAAATTTATGAAGAATTAAAAGAAAAAGACAAGTATAAGTATTAATGTCCGGTTTTAAGAAGATGAACCAAACAGAAAATGATTAACAAAAAAGACATTCAAAAGGAGGAAAATAAAATGGTAGAAATTTCAACATCAATACTTTCAGTAAAAAAAGGAGAAGAATCACAAACATTTTTTGCGTTAGAAAAGGCACACACAGATTATTTTCACATAGATGTTATGGATGGAAAATTTGTAGAAAAAGACACATATAAAAAAATGTTAGAATATGCATCATATATAAAAAGAATATCAAATTTACCACTAGACGTACATTTAATGGTGGAAGATGTAAATTCTGCGGTAGACGACTTTCTTGCAGTAGAACCTAACATAATTACATTTCATTATGAAGCGTGCAAAGATAAAGAAGAGGTTATGCACATAATTAATAAAATAAAAGAAAATCATTGTAGAGTTGGTCTAAGTATAAAACCAGAAACAAAAATAGAAGAAATATATGAGTTTTTGCCATATATTCATATGTGTTTGGTAATGACTGTTGAACCTGGAAAAGGTGGACAAACTCTTTTAAATGATATGGTGGACAAAATTTCTAATTTAAAGAAATATATCGAAGAAAATAATATTGATATGGATATAGAGGCTGATGGAGGAATTAATTTAAAAACTGCAGATGCAGTAAAAAATGCTGGCGCAAATATATTGGTTTCTGGCACTGCGATTTTAATTGCAAAAGATTTTAAAGTTATAATTGATGAACTAAGAGGATAGAAGGCTGCAATCTATAACCTATAAAATTATTGTTTGGTGTATACCCCTTCGTCTCTTAGGACAGTATATGTCTATTATTGTAAAGGTAATATAAAAAGGATTGAGTTTATTTAACTTCAATCCTTTAATATTATTTATTATCTTTTTTTGTATCTGCTTTTTTATCAGATATTTCTTTTTTTGCTTTTTCTTCAGAACTTTTTTTAAACTTTTTTTCTTTTTTTGACTTAGATTCTTTTGTTTTCTTTTCTCTTTTAGGAAGTATAGAAGAAATTAAAACTCCTAAACCTAAAACAGAAATTATAAATGCTACAACTCCACCAATGTATGGAAGTTCAGTAATAACCCAAACTATAATTCCGGTAACAATTAGCATACCAAATTTCCCAGATTTTTTATTAATATTCAATTTAGAACATAAGTAGTTATTAGCAACAATAGCAAATATTGATTTAGCAACAATTAGGGCTAAAACATATATTGCAATTGTAAGTAAAGAAATACTTGAAGTTAATTTTAATAATAATAAAATTATGCAAGCAACTGGAACAATTATTAATGTAAGTAAACCAGTTCCAAAAACATTTAAAGTTTTCTTTCCAACAAATTTGTTTGTATCTGTTAAGAATTTTGGAGCAATCCATAAGCATATAATCCAAATTATAATTATAAATGTTAGGAAACATCCTAAATCAAAAATATAACTTGAAATAATTGCACCAACAGATTTATCAGGTGAAGCGTTAGGTACTTTATATTCTATAGTTCCATTAACAACATTTTTATCTTCAAAATTAAATTCTGAAGATGCAGTATATTTTAAATTACCATAGATTGTTCCTTTATCATTTCCATCAGTATTGAAATTGATATTTGAACAATTTACAAAAGCATCTCTACCAATTGCTCCATTTATATTTACATTTTTACAAGAGATTTTAGCATCTCTATAAATGTAGCCGCCAGATAGATTAAAATCTTTTGCTAATGCGTATACATCATATACAACACCTTTGACTTCAATAGATTCGGCCATTGCAAATAAGTTGTTAAAGATGTATGCTTTGTCATTAACTATGATGTTTTTTGCCATTATGAAGGCATCTCCACCAATTTGAGAGTTAATTGTAACTGTATTTGCCATAACAAATAAATTTCCATCAACTATGTAGTCTATTGTTACATTGTCTCCTGTAAGATAAACATCATTTTTTTTGTAAGAATCTTCCTCAGAAGTTGTAGAATTTGAATTTTCGGCGTTTACTGAATTTTCATTACTATTTTCTACAGGCTTTGATTCTGAAGTGTCAGATATAGGTGTTGCATCATTATTTTGTTGCGCGTTTTCCATATCTTCTGAAATAAGCATTGTATCACTTTCTGAACTTGTTTCGTTATCAGCGTAAGCAAAAGGTGCTGCAACTAATAAAAAGAAAGCAAGTAATAAAGCGATTAATTTTGTTTTGTTTTTTAACATAACAAATCCTCCTTCTTTTATTTATATGTCAAAATAATATCTCTTTAGTACTTTTTTGTCAATTGATTTTGATAAAATTTAATAAATGTTTTATACTATTTTTTTGCAAATAGCTGGTGATTTTTTATTTGCATTTTTTTAAAAATTATGTTAATATATAGAATGGTTGTAAATTACTAATGTTGATAGATTTCAGTAAATACGAAATTTAAAAGGATGTAGATATAATGAAAAAAATAAAATGTATGGAATATTATTTTGATTCCAATAAATATAATGAAGTAGATGTGTTAGAAAACATGGAAAAGAAAAAGTTGGAATTTCCAAGAAAAAAGATGGATATGACTATTTCTTTAAATAAATATGGCACATATGTTGTAAAATTACAGTTTATGTATAATGAAATTGCTCTTATTAAGCACAAAAAGGTAAACAAAAAAATTAATACTAAAACACAAAAGATTTATGGACAATATAGAGAAACAAAAAAATATTTACCAATTTAATAATATAGTATTGCTTATATGAATTAAAATTCTGAATTTTAAGGTCATAAATTATTAAAAATATCTTGTAAAATGATTCGAATTGTGCTAATATAGAAAAAGATTAACAAAATAAATAAAATCCAATTAAAAAGCAAAGTATATATATTTAAGAATAAAAGAGAAAATATCCTAGGCTGAAAGATATTTAAAAAATATATAGAAATTTCACTTTTTAGGACTTCTTTTGAAAAGCCCCATTGGGACGGTTCTTATTGGAATATAAAATATTCAACAAGAATAAAAATTAGGAAGAAGCGGTTGTACCGTTAAAACTATAAAGAGGTTAATAACTTTATATTTGAATGTAAATATTAAAAAATATAAAGAAAAATTAATAAATTTAGGTGGTACCACGGAAATCCATTTCGTCCTATGAACACTAGATAAGTGTTGTTAGGATGAAGTGGTTTTTTTAATGAAAAGAAGGGAGTATTCAGATGAAAGAACAAATTGAAAACATCAAAAAAACAGCTATTGAAGAAATAGCAAAAGCAGAAGATTTACAAACATTAGAGAATGCAAGAGTAAAATACCTTACCTAGGAAAAAAAGGTGAACTTACAGCGGTATTAAGAGGTATGGGAGGACTAAGCACAGAAGAAAGACCTATAATAGGTGGTCTTGTAAATGAAGCCAAAGAAAGCCTAGAAAAATTAATTGAAGAAAAAGAAGAAAAATTCAAAACAGAAGAATTAAATAAAAAATTAGAGGCAGAAAAAATAGACATTACATTACCAAGCACAAAAATGAAAAGAGGAAGTTTACACCCTGTAACAAGAATAATAGAAGACATAGAAGACTTATTTGTATCAATGGGATATGATGTAGTAACAGGACCAGAACTTGAAAATGATGAATATTGTTTTGAAAGATTAAACCTTCCAAAAGGACATCCTGCAAGAGATATGCAAGACAGTTTCTATATAACAGACGAATATTTATTAAGAACACAAACATCAGCAGTCCAAGCAAGAACAATGATGGCAAATACAGAAAAATCACCAATAAGAATGATTACAGCAGGAAAAACATATAGAAGAGAAGATGACGCAACACACTCACATCAATTTAATCAAATAGAGGGATTAGTAATTGACAAAAAAGAAAGAAATGTATCTTTAGCAGACTTAAAAGGAACATTAGAAGTTTTTGTTAGAAAAATAATAGGAGCAAATTTAGATTTAAGATTTAGACCAAGTTACTTTCCATTTACAGAGCCATCTTACGAAGTTGATGTTACATGTTTCAAATGTGGCGGAAAAGGATGCAACCTATGTAAACAAACAGGCTGGATAGAAGTTTTGGGTGCAGGAATTGTTCATCCAAATGTTTTAAAAATGAATGGATATGACCCAGAAAAATTCGGCGGTTTTGCATTTGGTACTGGTATTGATAGATTGGCTATGTTTAGATATGGTATTACTGATATGAGATATTTGTATACAAATGATGTTAGATTCTTAAGTCAATTTGACAGGAAAGATGAGGAGTAATTTCCAAAATAAACTTCGTCTTGCGGCGTTAAAATTAATTTAAAACGCGGTTACATACATGCGTATGCGCCCTTGCCTTTTAAATTAATTTTGCCTAGCAATACTTGTTTCTTTTGAAAATTAAAAATTGGAAGGAGATTAGAAAATGAATTTAAGTTTAAATTTTGTAAAAGACTATATAGATTTAGATAGCGAATTAAGCGTAAAAGATATAGCAGAAGCAATGACAAAAGCTGGAAATGAATATGATTCAGCAGAAAAATTAGTAAATGCAACAAAACTTGTAATAGGAGAAATAAAAGAATGTGAAATGCATCCAGATTCTGACCATTTACATTTATGCAAGGTAGATATTGGAAGTGAAATATTAGACATAGTTTGTGGTGCACCAAATGCCAGAAAAGGCATAAAAGTAATTGTCGCACAAGTTGGAGCAGAACTTCCAGGAGACTTCAAAATCAAGAAAGGTATGATTAGAGGACAAGAATCAAATGGTATGTTATGTGCTTTATATGAAATAGGAATCGATAAAAAATTCTTATCTGAAGCAGATAAAAATGGAATACATGAATTACCATCAGATGCACCAGTTGGTGGTGATCCAATTAAATATATGGGATTAGATGATGGTGTTATTGATTTTGAATTAACTGCAAACAGAGGAGATTTATTAAGCATTTTAGGTATGGCTTATGAACTAGGAGCAATTTATGACAAAAAAGTAAAACCGGTTGAATATGGATACAAAGAAAGTGGAGAAGATGTAAATAAAGAATTTTCAGTTGGAGTTGATACAGAAAATTGTAGATTATTCTTGGCAAAAAAAGCTAAAAATGTAACAATAAAAGAAAGTCCAGAATTTATAAAAAACAGATTAATCGCTTGTGGAATTAGACCAATAAACAATGTTGTAGACATCAGTAACTATGTAATGTTAGAATTAGGTCAACCATTACACTTCTACGATGCAGATAATTTGGGCAACAAAATAGTTGTTAGAATGGCAGAAAATGGAGAAAAATTAACAACACTAGATAACACAGAAAGAACTTTATCAAGTGAAGACATAGTTATAACAGACGGAACAAAAGCCATTGGTTTAGCAGGTGTTATGGGTGGATTAGACACAGAAGTTGAAGAAACAACTAAAAATGTAATAATCGAATCAGCAATATTTGATTCAGTAAAAGTAAGAAAAACATCAAATAAAATATTAAGAAGTGAAGCAAGTAACAGATTTGAAAAAGGACTTGACCCTGCAAGAACATATATGGCAATGGAAAGAGCATGTACATTATTACAAAAATATGCAGATGCAGAAATTGAAACAGGAATTGTAAAATACGATGTTACAAAAAATGAAGAAAAAGTAATTGAAATATCATATAAAGAAATCAATGATGTGTTAGGAACAAACATATCAAAAGAAGATATTGTTGATGTATTTAGAAAATTAGACTTCAAAACAGATACAAAAGAAGATACTGTAATCGTTACAGTACCAACAAGAAGAATTGATATATCAATTAGAGCAGATTTAATAGAAGAAGTCGGAAGAATCTATGGAGTTGACAATATCCAAGGTAAACTACCAGTAGTTCCAATGAAAATGGGACATTTAGACAAAACAGCAAGAAAAATAAGAGCAAAAATGTCAAATATGGGATTAAACGAAACATTATCATATATCTTAATAAATGATAAAGATGTTCACAAATTCACAACAGACGAATTTGAAGAAGTCAGATTATTGGACCCAATAACAGAAGAAAGAAACACATTAAGATATAGCATGATACCTTCATTATATAAAATTTATGAATACAACAAAGCACGTGAAAACAAAGATGTTTGCCTTTTTGAAATAGGAAAAGGTTTCTGGGAAAAAGGCGAAGAATACGGAGAAAATCAAAAAATATGTGTGTTGATGACAGGAAAATATTATGAAGGAATAGGACATAGCAAAAATGTTGACTTTTATGACATAAAAGGTGTAACAGAAGAATTATTAGATTATTTAGGATATGCAGGAAGATACAGTTTTGTATTACCAAAACAAATGCCAGCAGAATTCCATCCAGGTCAAACTGCAGAAATTTCAGTAAATAATGATGTTGTAGGAATTGTAGGAAGAATACATCCATCAGTAGAAAAAGAAGCGGTTTATGTAATGGAAATCAACTTAGACGAATTGCTAGCAAAAAGAGTTGGAAAAATGAAATTTAAAGAAATTTCAAAATTCCCAGTTGTTAAAAAAGATTTAGCATTATTAGTTGATAAAAACATGACATCAAAAGAAGTTGAAATGCTAATTAAGAAAAAGGCTGGAAAATTGTTATTGGATATAAATGTATTTGATGTTTATGAAGGTAAAAATATTGACTCTAACAAGAGAAGTATTGCATACTCATTAACATTTGGTACACCTGATAGAACTTTGAATGATGAGGAAATTAATACTATTTTGGATAATATTATTAAAGATTTGGAAAATAAAGGACTAGAAATAAGAAAATAAAAAAATCGGGATTTGGGGACGGGTCTTCAATCCCGATTTTATATTGACAAAAAATCACCCTTATTATAGAATTATCATAATAAAAAATACTAGGAGGAAACATGAAAAAAATAATAGAAATATTCAAAACAGACATGAAAAAAGTCTGGAAAAGGAAAATAGCAGTAATAATATTAATAGGCCTGTTATTCATACCAGGAATATATGCATGGTTAAACATAGACTCAAACTGGAATCCATATGACAACACAGGAAACCTGCCAATAGCAGTAGTAAACAAAGACCAAGGTCTAACAATATTAAACGAAAACATAAATATGGGAAGCTTGCTGGTAGACAGTTTAAAATCAAACACAGCAATGAAATGGATATTTACTGACGAAGATGATGCAAAAGCAAATGTCGATAAGGGAAAATATTATGGAGTAATAATATTACCTGAAGATTTTACAAGTAAAATAGCAACATTATTTGATGGGACTGAAATAGTAAAACCACAATTTGATTTCTATGTAAATCAAAAGAAAAATCCAATTGCACCAATTATTGTAAACAAAGCAATAGGAACAATAGAAAACAACCTAGACCAAGCATTTGTAAATGCAATTGTATATAAAGTAATGGACACTGCAGAAGATGCAAATGTTGTGGCGGAAGGAACAGCAACAACAACAGATGTAATTACAAAATTAAAAAACACAAATAAAAGTATAGAACAATTAAGAGCAACACTAAACACAATATCACTTGCATCAGATTCAGCAGGAAATGCATTAAATGCGGTTAAAGACTTATTACCAACAGTAAGCAACATATCAACAACATCTTCAAAAAACATATCAAATATGAAAGATATAATAAAATCATTTAACGGAGTATATACAGATGTTAACAACAATATAGGACTAATAATAGATGCAGCAGCAACAATATCATCAAATGTAAATAATGTTATTCAGTCAGGAAAAATAGAAGAAAATAAAGAATATTTGTTAAATGCATTAAATAGTTTATCAAGTGTCCTATCACAATTAAATAGCATAATAGATTCATTAAACGGAATACAAGGAGTAACATTAGACAAACTAAAAGAATTAACACAGCAGGCACTTGACGATATTAATAAAATGATAGAAGACTTAAATAAAACGGACGAAGGTTCATTAGCAGATTTAAAAGCAAAATCAGCAGAACTAAATCAAAAAATACAAAATATAAAAATACAATATAATAACACAGTAAAACCAGTATTAAACAAAGCTTTTTCTAATGCATCAACATCAATGTCAAATATAGCAAATACTATTTCGACATTAGACACAGCTTTAGGAAAAAGTGATACAGCATTGGCAAGTACAATAAAAGCATTAAATAGTACAGGCAAACTAACAACAAATATTGATACAGTATTAGTAAGCTTAGAAGATGATATAAACAAAATAATAAGCAAATTAGGTGGAGCAACACAAAGTGAGTTATACTTGAAAATATTGAATCTGTTAGAAAATAAGCCAAATGATGTAGCAGACTTTATCTCAACACCTATGCTACAAACGAAATTGATTTATATGAAATAAATAGTTATGGTTCAAAAATGGCACCATTCTATACAGTATTAGCATCTTGGGTTGGATGTACATTGCTAGTATCAATAGTAAAAACAGATATTAAGAAAGACAAAAAAATAGGAGAAATAAAACCATATCAAGCATTTTTCGGAAGATTTATGACATTTGGAATTTTAGCTGTCTTACAAGGATTAGTAATAGGAGTTGGAGATATTATAATGGGAGTTCAGGTTGTAAATTATCCATTATTCTTATTAACGATTATGCTCACAAGTTTAGTGTTTATGCTTATTGTATATTCACTAACAATATCATTTGGAAAAGTTGGAGAAGCAACAGCAGTAGTAATAATGGTATTACAAGTTGCTGGTTCAGGAGGAACATTTCCAATTGAACTATTACCAGGATTTTTCCAAAAATTACAACCAATAATGCCATTCTATCCAGCAATGAATGCACTAAGAGAAACAATAGGTGGATTCTATGGAAATAATTATATAATGTACATAGGTGCGTTATTATTACATACAATTATTCCATTATTGATAGGTTTAGTATTTAGAAGACCAATTATAAGATTTAAACAAGAATTATCAGAAAAATTAGAAAAAACTGATTTGATAGTATAATTAGAAAATCGTTTAAAATTAAAAATCACTCTAAAATCTAGTAAAAAATTCAATATAAACATATTGAAAAACTAGACTTAGAGTGATTTTTTTGATTGTTTGAATTTTACCTAATAAATATTAGACATTTCTTTAGCTGTTTTCTTTTGTTTTAAAAATCCTATCATAAGACCTGTGTTCTTAAACATAAATGTTTGAATATATGGTCCATCTTGGTGATTATAAACTGTGTCCATTTCAGTTGTTGCAGAACATGGATTATTCTTGATAAACTCTAAATAATCTTCATACTTTCTTCCTGTATAGTCTGCTGGTTCTGCTCTTTTCTTAAGTTTTTTCTTCTCAATTTTCTTGTTACTTTTCTTCTTAATTCAAGATTTGTAACACCCCAATCCTTAAATAAGCCCTGTTGATTGACTTTTGTTTAACTGATTCGCTGTTTCAAATTTTCTTAATCCCTTGCAAATGTTTTCTTCAATAATTTTTCTATCTTCTAAAGAAAGATGTTTACCATTTAAACTCATAATTTACCTTTTTTCCCAAGAAGCATCTACACTTTAATTATACCACTATAATTTAATCTTACAATATCTATTGCTGTATAATTAAAATATATTCTAATTAAATCAAATAGAATTTACTTTTTTAATTGACGGGTATAAAAAATATACATAAAATGTGTAAAAATTATTGAAATAAAGAAAACGTTATGTTAAAATCAATTAAAAGTTCACAAAACTCGTATTTTAATGTCAAAAATACACAAATTGTGAATCTAATTATACAAGTGAATGTGGTGATATTGCGGTGTTATAGACGTTTTTATCACTTGGAAGGAGGAGTACTAAAGTTAATTGTATTATTTTTGAAAAATTAGAAATAATAAGAGAAATAGAGAGAAACTAAGGAGGATTTTATAATAATGTTGAGTAAAAAAAATAATGGTATTACACTTGTCGCTTTAGTGATAACTATAGTGATTTTGCTTATTTTGGCGGGAATTTCGATTTCTACTTTGACGAATACTGGAATATTCCAAAAGGCAAAAGATGCAAAAAAAGCAAGTGAAAATGCACAAAAAGAAGAAGACAGACTAATTTCTGAATATGAAAAAGAAATTGTAAAACAAGATGCAGAAGGCATATGGGATGGAAATGTAAATAAACCAGATTTAATGTCAGGGATGAGTGCCATAAAATTTACAGAACCAACAGATAGTACAGAAGGAAAAGATGAAAAAGTAAGTGATAGTAGTAAAAATGATTGGTATAATTATAGTGAAAAGAAATGGGCAAATGCTCAAACAGAAGATGGAAGTATGTGGGTATGGATACCAAGGTATGCATACAAAATAAATAAAAGTAATCAAACTTTTGATGTGGTATTTTTAGTAGGGACAACAGACAATTACTATGATAAAGATGGAAAATTGCAAACAGCAAAAAGACAAACATCAGAAACAGATATACCAGATGCAACAAAAGATTATGTAGTACATCCGGCTTTTACAAATGAAAGTAATATTGGCTATGTAAATGGAGGATGGAAAAAAGAATTAACAGGTATTTGGGTAGCAAAATTTGAAGCAGGGTATGCTGGTGGAAATAATAATGCAGATAAAGTAGATAGTAATGTAAAATATAGTCAAGAAAATGTATGGGCTAGTGGATATGAAACAGGAAATGGTGATGGTCCATTAAAAGCAAGAAATTATTATAATTATGAGGGATATGATAATACAACAACATATATAAAATATCCAACATTTCAAGGCTTAACATATTCAATGAATTATATAAGCCATAATGATGCATTTAGTATATCAAGAGCTTTAACAGATGATAATAATATATATAAATTAAGTAATAAAGAAACAGATAGTCATTTGATAAAAAATAGTGAATGGGGAGCAGTATCATATTTAGGACAAAGTCAATATGGATTAAATGGAACAAATATAAGAATTAATAATTTAACACTAAATAATAGTAAACCAACAATATATGCAGTAACAGGGTATGCTGCAAAGACTTTGCAAGATGGTGATACAAAACTTGAGGATGCTAGTCCGGTTTCCTCAACTGATAAAGTATATAAATGGACAGAAAAAGATGGACAGACAGCAAGTTGCACGGGAACAATATATGGAATATATGATATGTCTGGTGGTGCATGGGAAAGATCAGCGGCAATTGTTAACAATGGTAATGATAATCTTAATACTTATGGAAAAGCAATAATGAATGCTTTAAATAATGGAAAAAGCTCTGAATATGTAACAGTATATCCAAAGGGAGAAACATCAGGACAATCTTTAGATGATGCAAGTAAATCTAATTATGCAGCAAATACAAAAATATATGGAGATGCAATACGTGAAACTTCAACAGCAGGTTTAGGCCAAACATTATGGTATTCAGACTACTCTTACTTTGCAGGTTTGTACGGTCCATTCTTCGTACGTGGAGGCGCTTCTTGGTACCGTAGTGGAGCCGGTTTGTTCTCTTTCTATCGTCTTGTTGGAAATAGCGGTTACGGTAATGGGTTTCGTTCAGTACTGGTCGCTCAGTAGTATTTTGATATATAAATAGAATGAAGAACTTACCTAGATTAGTGTGTAAATTTTTGATTTTTTTGATGGTAATATTTGAAAACAGATTAATAATACCATCTTTTGGATATTGTGATATTGCGGTGTTTTAGGCGTTTTTATCACTTGGGAGGAGGAGTACTAAAGTTAATTGTATTATTTTTGAAAAATTAGAAATAATAAGAGAAATAGAGAGAAACTAAGGAGGATTGTATAATAATGTTGAGTAAAACGAACAGAGGTATAACGCTAGTGGCGCTAGTAATAACAACCATATTCTGTTATGACGAATTTATAAAATCTAGTAATAACAATGGTTTCCTCCTACAAACAATTTAGTCAAAATCATAAATTTTCAAATATTTAGAAGATGAATTTAAAAGTTCATCTTTTTTTGAACTTAAAAATAAAAAATTATGGAGGTAAAAGTTATGGAAAAGAAAGAATTAAAAGAAAGGCTTATCGATGAAAAAACAGGAATTGAATATGTAAGACAAGGAGATTACTATATACCAAATTTAGTAATACCAAAACAAGAGAAAATACAATTAAATAAATATGGCAGAATGAGATTAAACTATTTGAAAGAATACAAGAAAACAGAATATACAATAATGTTAATGGAAGGAACTTTAACTAAACACTTAAAAGAGATACAAGAAACTGCAACAAAAAGAGTTATTCAAATTATTGAAGAATTGAAAGATAAAAGCGACTTAACCGAAGAAATGAAAAACTCTGATCCATTATACTGGGTTGGTACAATGAATGCAATTAAAGGACAAGCCGAAGAAATCGTATATAATGAAATTATTTACAAATAATAATTTTAGAAAATTATTAAAAACTATTCAAAAATAGTAAAATTTATGCTATACTATTTATAGTATAGTAAAGAGAGGTGTATTGATATGATACAAGTAACAAATATACAAGATTTAAAAACAGCAGTTAATCAAAATGGAGAAATGGTTATTGCTATGAATAATAATGATATTGTAATTATGAAAATGGAAGAATATAGAGAAAAATTATTAAAGGAAGATATAGAAGAACATCTATTAAAGGCAGAAGATGATATAAGAAATGGCAGAGTAAAAGATGCTAGAGAAGTATTTAAAGGATGGAAAGAGAAATATGGAATATAGCATAAAATTAGCTGATCAATTTTTAGATGAGTTTGAAGAAATATGCGACTATATTTCTAATAAATTAAAAAATATAGATGCCTCAAATAGATTAAGAGAAAAAGTAATATATAATGTTCTTTTATTAGAAAATTCTCCCAAAATGTGTACAGAAATAGAGAAGACAGATAGAACAGAACGACAATATAGAAGAATGGTTGTAAATAACTATGTTATTTTATATACCATAGATGAGCCAGAGAAAATAGTTTATGTAGCACATATATATTATGGTGGAAGAAACTATTTAGATGGTGGTTTATTATAGAAAATAAATAATAATTTCGCTTTGAGTTTAAGAAATTAAATTCAAGGCGTTTTTTTTATGGCAATTTTTTATCTACAACTTTAAGATATAAACTTATACTACTTTTAATATGAAAATTAAAATAAAGGCAATGTGGTGCGAAAGAATTTATGAGGAAGGAGGTTATTAAAATGTCAAATCTAAATTTAAAAGGATTATGGATTCCAATAGAAGTGTTAACAGATAAAAATTTAAGTGATAAAGAAAAACACATATATTCTCTAATAATATTTTTAAGCCAAGAAAAAGGATATTGCTTTTGTACCAATAAAACTATAAGTGAGTTACTAAATGTATCAGTAACACAAGTATCTAAATTAGTTAACTCATTAAAAGATAAAGAATATATCAATATAGAAATGATATACAAAGAGAATAGTAAAGAAGTAGATGTAAGGAAGTTAATACCTATTGAAGAAAAGTTAAATACCCTATTTAACAAAAGTTTAATACCCTCCCCAACAAAACTTCAATACCCTATTGAAGAAAAGTTTAAGGATAATAAATATAATATAAATAAATATAAAAATAATAATAAAAAGGGATATTGCAATTATGAACAACGAGATTATGATAAGGAAGGCTTTGACTGGAATAGTCTTTATGCAAATAATAATTTTACATCGTAGATATGCTATAAAGCAAAATTAAAGTGTAGGTTTTGTTATTAGTAAAACCTATGCTTTTATTTTGCAAGTTTGAAACCGAATAGGTTTCAAACAGAGGTAAGAAAAAATATGTAATATGTTTTTCTTGCCTCTCTTAACCATAAATTGCAAATAGCAAATTTATGGTTAAGCATAAAAATACACTTGGTGTATTTTTATGAAAAAACTAAAAAATGCGAGATAGCAATTTTTAGTTTTGGGGGTGTGGGGTGTCCCTGCCACACTGACACTTTTTGCCATTAGGCTAAAAAAGTGTTGTAGTGTGTTACAATACAATGTAAAAATACGAGGTGCAGAGGTAGTTTCTATATGTGAATTGCTACTAGAAAAGCACCTTGTATTTTTGCTTGTATTACCCCTTACGATAGCCAAGCTATCGCCCGTTATACGAGCCGAAAAAAACGGCTGAATGAATTAAAAGGAGGTTAAAGAATATGAGTTTTGCGATTATTAGAAATACGAAATACAAAAGAGAAAATCTAAAAGGAATATACAGACATAACGAAAGAAAAAATAAGAATTATTCAAATGAGAATATAGATAAAGATAAATCATATTTGAACTATTCGATAAAAAGTCCTAAATACAGATACGACAAAGAGTTTGATAGACTTAAAGAAGAATACAACCTAAAAGGACAAATAAAAGTAGTTAGTAATATTACTTGTGAATATATAATTACTTCTGATAAACAATTCTTTGATGAAATAGGAGAAGAAGAAACAAAAAGATATTTTGAAACTGCATATAACTTTGTTGCAGAATATAAAAATTTAGGAGAGCAATATATAATGTCTGCAAAGGTGCATATGGATGAGGAAACTCCACATATGCACCTTGTTTTTTTGCCAGTAGTTCACACGACAGATAGAAAAGGGAATAATATTGATAAACTTGCTTGTAGTGAATTTTGGAAAGAAAAAGATAGTTATAGACAATTACAAAATGCTTTTCACAAATATATGGTAGATCATAACTTTCAATTAGAACGAGGTGTTGCAGTAGAAGAAACAGGAAGAAAACATATAAACTTAAAGGAATATAAGGATATAACTAACTTTGAAAAGACAAAAGAAAAATTGCAGAATATAAAACTTGAATTGCCAGATGTTCCTAATTTAGAAGATATAAATGTAATGAGATTTTCTAAAAAGAGAGATGAAAAGATAATTGAAGAGATAATAAAACCAAAAGATAACTTGATAAATGACTTATATCAAGACAATTTAATTTTACAACAAGAATTATCAAAACAAGCAAGAATAGTAGAAAAAGCTGAAAAATACGAAAGAGAAAGACAGGACATTATTGCAGATAATAAAGATATGCATAATCAGTTAGATGAAATAAAATCTGCATATAGTAAAAAAGAAAGAGATTTAGAATGGACTTATAAACACAAAATAAACAGATTAGAAAATGAGAATAACTATCTAAAAAATGTAATAGATAGATTTAAAGATACAATACACATTTTTGTTCATTGGGTTTGCAAGAAGTTTGATTTAGGTGCAGAAGATTATTTAATAAGAGATTTCCAAAAAGAAAACCATATTTTAATAGATGCTGAGAAACAAATACAGAAAGAGGAAAAAGAAAAGGAATGGGATTTAGAAAGATAATGCAAAAAAATATAGATAGTGCTTTTAAAGCTCTATCTATATTTATCTTTTCTTTTTAATTACTTTGATTAAATCGTTATAGTCAATATCTAAAATCATACAAATAGCAATAAGTTCATAATCTTTTAGAAGCATACTTTGTCTTTCAATTCTATATAATTCATCTGGATTTATAGGAATATCTATTAAATCTAGTTCTCTTGAAACATCAGCCCTAGACATATTTTTACTCTTTCTATATTTTTCAATTATTTTGCCATAAGCATTGCTCTTTCCATCAAATTTTTTCATAAACTACCCTCAATAACATTATTATGTATTGATTTTATAATATTTATTATGCTATAATTTAGCAGAGCGACTGCTAAAAGAAATAAAAATTCAATTTGGAGGAGTATAATGAAGAATAATACAGGAATGAGTAGAAAAGTTGATGAATTAGGAAGAATAGTTATTCCAAAAGAGATAAGGAATAAATTTGATATAAAAACTAATGATAGATTAGATATTTATGTTGAAAATAATGTAATAAGTCTAGTAAAAGACAGTCATAAATGTACTTTTTGTTCTAGTACAAAGGATTTAATCGATCACAATAATAAACATGTGTGCAATAAATGTATGCAAAAGTTAGTAAAGAAATTTATGATAATGTAGTTAAATTTAATTATTATAATTTGAAAATAATTTATTCTTGTGATATTATATGAAAAATGGGGTTGAACAAGATATAGAAAATATAGAAAGTTTTTATGATGTTGAAAAAAATATTTACAATATTGCAAAAATCCTAAAAAATCAAGATGTTAACAATATAAGTAATATTGTAAACAAGTTGAAGTTAAAATATAAGTGAGGTTAAATGGAAAATTTATTTGTAAATAGAGTAAGATTGAATAAAGATAATATAGATAATAGTAAATATCCTTTTAATATAAAATGTTTAAGTAGTTTTGATGAGCTAAAAATAGATAATTCTGTTACTCTATTTTATGGAGAAAACGGAGTTGGAAAATCTACACTTATAGAGGCTATTGCCATTGCATTAGGACTAAATCCTGAAGGTGGTAGTAATAATATGCAATTTTCAAATTATGATGACTATTCAGAACTATATAAACATTTAACAATTAGTAAGTTTGGAGTTCCTAAAACAAAATTCTTTTTAAGAGCAGAATCTTTTTATAATGTTGCAACTGATATTAGTAATAATAGTGATTTAGTCTATACAACCTATGGAGGAGAAGATTTACACTCTTGTTCACATGGAGAATCGTTTTTGAAACTTGTAGAACACAGATTTTGGGATAAAGGACTATATATTTTAGATGAACCAGAGGCAGCTTTATCTCCACAAAGGCAAATGACTTTACTTTGCTATATACATGATTTAGCAAAGAATGGATCACAATTTATAATTGCAACACATTCGCCAATATTATTATCTTACAAATATGGTAAAATAATTGATATGAATAATAATATGAAAGAAATAAAATATGAAGATACAGAAGTTTATAGAATATATAAAGATTTTTTGAATAATCCTTATGGGATGCAAAAGGTTTTGTTTGAAGAATAAATAGTAATTTGTCGAGGAGGTAGATTATGAAAAAAGAAACAAAAATTGCACTAATAATATTAGCAATAGCTATATTTATTTTA
Organism: Clostridium sp. 28_17; assembly: GCA_001916065.1. GTDB lineage: Bacteria > Bacillota > Clostridia > TANB77 > CAG-508 > CAG-269. Next base: position 1,358 of record MNRS01000023.1, on the reverse strand, counting down.
GGAATTATAGGTGTCATTGTTGTAGGACTAAATAATAATTCAAAAGAAATAGAAGTTAAGGGTAAAGAAGAATTATATGACAAAGTAGAAGAATATCTTATTAGTAAAGAACAGCCACATTATTTTGTAGAAGAAAAAAATGCTAAACCTAATTATAATGTAAGTGATTTTCAAGTGTTTACAGATATTGCAAGATTAGGTATAAAAGAAAAAGATGATGAAACTTATGTATATATATGGGCATTAGTTGAGAGTTATTATGTACAAGATGGTAAATTAATTAGTAATGGTGGATATTCAATCCCTCATAAATTTATAATAAAAGATAATGAAATTATAGACTACAAAATACCAAGAGATGGTTCTGAATATTCAAAATCAATTAAAGAAATTTTCCCACTAGATATAAGAAACAAGTTAAATGATGACCTTGTAGATGGAAATAAAATTGATAATCAAGTAAAAGAACATTATTCATATTTACAAGATGATAAAATATCTATATCCATAAAAGAAGGTACATTAACAAAAAAGGGAATAACTTTAATTATAAAAAATAATGCAAAACAAAATTATTTTTATGGATCTCAATATTATTTAGAAAAAGAGGAAAATTGAACATTTAATGTATATGAACCAAAAGAAATTTTATCTTGGAATGATGTATTATATTCACTAAAAAGTAATGAACAAATAGAAATAGAAATAAATTGGATAATAGGATATGATGAATTAAGTAATGGTAAATATAGATTGGTAAAGAAATTTACAACAGAAGAAAATATAACATCATCTGCGAATGTGCAAGAAAATTTTTATGTAGAATTTGAAATAAAATAGTAAGATACAAATTACAATTTATCAAGATGCTAACAAGATTTTTAAGAGAGATTATTTAATGATTTCTCTTTTAATTATTGACTTAACTAATGCGATTAGTTATAATATGAATATAATTAGTTAAGGAGGTTGAGATGTCAAAGAATAATATTAGTGATGAGCTTATTATTACAACTTCTGCAAGACTATCAAATGAAGTAGGACTAAACAATTTATCTCTAAAAATGATTGCTGAAGAACTAAATATTAAATCTCCATCTTTGTATAATCATATTTCAAGTCTTGATGATATAAAAGAAAAACTTATGATTTATGGTTGGAAAGAATTAGGAGAAAAAGCAACAGAATCAGCTGTTGGTGTGGCAGGTTATGAAGCATTACGAAATATGTGTTTTGCCTTTTATGATTATGCTACAAATAACAAAGGTGTATTTACTGCAATGCTTTGGTATAACAAATTTGAGAGTGAAGAAAAAAACGAGGCTACAACAAAATTATTTAGTTTATTGTTTAGAGTA
>MNRS01000011.1 GCA_001916065.1 Clostridium sp. 28_17 | reverse complement strand
TTTTAATGTTTATTTGCAGACAAACATTTGGAGAATTATCTATGTTTTATTTTTTTGTCTAAAACATAAATTTGCCTTCAAAAATTTTACACTTACTTTTCGTATTTTTTCATTTTAAGTTTAATTCCTTTCTTTTTTCTTTTGATTTTCTTATAAAATATATTACCATAATCAATTTTGAAATGCAAGTAAAAATGGGTGCATATTTTAATATTTTTTTAGTATAAAATACTTGCAAGGAGGATACATAGTTATGAATAAATTAAAGATTCCAGAAAATCATAGTGGTGTAAGCAAAACTTTGAGATTACCTGAAAACATTGTAGAAGATATACAAAATCTTGCTAATATAAAAAATCTATCTTTTAATAAAATAGTAATTTCTTTATTAGAATTTAGTTTAAGTAATTTGGACGAAAATGACAGAAAAAAGATAGATAAATTACAAAAATAATTTTGATAGACATAGAGGTCTATCTTTTTACTTCTATTGTTATTAGAGTATCATTGTCTAAAGATAATTTTATACTAGGGATTTTATAAATTATATTGTATATCTGATTTATATTTATTGTTATAAAATTATAACTTTGTTTATCAAAAATTTTTAAAAGATCATATTCAATAGTATATTTAAAATTTTTAATTTCAAAAGATGTTTCAATAAATCCAAATTGATTGATTATTAAATTTTTATCTTTAAGAATGTCTAAATTATTTTTTAAATCTTTAATATAATTAGTCATAATAATTGCCCCTTTTATTCTTATTTTTTCTTATTATAATAAAATTATACTATTAATAATACAAAATTTACTTTGGTAAATTGAAAATTTGTTATTTTTTTGCGAATGTTTTTGTCTTTTTTTGTCGAAATGTTTTTCTTGACTTTTAGAGCATGTCGTGTTATTATGTAGATATGTTTTTTGGCATACAACTAAAGTTATTTTTACATCTTAGGTAGTACATATAAAATTAATTCCAAGAATTTTTTCGAAAAAGTTTAAATCGTTTAAAAAATCAAAAAAATTAATAATCAAGGAGGTAAGGCTTATAAAAAATAACAAAAACTGCAAAGTTAATATTGACAACAATAAAATTGTGAAGTATAATAGAAGCAATAAAGAAAAGTTTACATTAGAAAACAAAAACAGAAAAATTAACAATGCAGATGACAAAATATATAGAAAAATGTTTGATGTAAAATTTGAGGCAGTTCAATTTATTAATGAAAAATTAAATTTAAAATTAAATGAGGAAGAATTAGAAAAGTATAACAGAAGTTTTGTAACACAAGAATTAAGCAATAGGACTGCAGATATCATTTACAAAATAAAAGGGAGAAATGTATTTTTCTTGTTAGAACACCAAACCAAAAAAGATGCAACAATGCCATGGAGATTGGTGGAATACAAAGTAGAACTTTTGCAAGGAGCAATTGATATTAAGAAAAAAGGAAAAAAGAATTTTAAGATACCATTAGTTATTCCAATTGTATTGTATACAGGGAGAGAGGTTTGGAATATAGCAGATGAAATTGAAAGAATACAAGAAAAATTAGAAGGATATGAAGAACCATTTGGAAAGTATACCTTAATAGACATTAACCAAGATAGTGACGAAAAATTATTATATGAAAAAACATATTTATCAAAAATTTCGTTATTGGAAAAATACAAAAGGAATGGTAATTTAGCAGAGTGGATAAAGAAGATTATAATTGAAATTAATGAACACGAAAATGAATACAAGGGAGAAGGAAAAGAAGTTCTATATTTAATGATTTCAAAAGTTTTAAAATCATATGTTGGAAAAGAAAAAACAGAAAATTTATTAACGAGTTTTGAGAAAGAGGGTGATGATATGTTGCAAATATTGGAGACAATTGAAGAAGAAAAGAAAATGTTTATTGATAAAGGCAGAAAAGAGGGAGTCAAAAAAGAAAAAAATAATATAATAAAAGAAATGCTAAAGAAAAATATGGCAATAGATCTAATAGCAGAAGTAACACATTCAAGCAAAAATAATATTTTAAAAATTGCAAAATCTTAATAAAAAATAAGAAAAAAAGCAACATTCTATTTGATGTTGCTTTTTTTAAACTCTTCTTCAAGCTGAAGCTTAACCAAATCATTGGCAAGACGACTTAGAACTTTTTTATTGTAATCATTTAATTGAGAATAATCTTCTAAAAATTTGCTGTCAACTAAATCTGCAAAAGTAGAAGAATTAGTATCAATTAGACCACTAAAAAGGAAATCGGTAGAAATATTAAGTGCATTACACAAACTAACAATAGTAGTAGCACTACCAAATGCTATACCACGTTCTAATTGGCTAATATATCTAGGTGATAAGGCTGTTTTTTCGGCAAGTACTTCTTGTGTATATTTTGTTTTTGCTCTTGCTAGTTTTAATTTATTACCAATATTTCTTCTTAAATTTTTTTCAATTTCAGTCATAAAATACCTCCAAATATAAGATTTTTTCCATTTGAGTATACCAATCATAACAAAATAATAACACGAATTTTTAGTACCAATTTATAATACTGTTAATAGTACAAAAATTTAAAAATTCTTATGTTGTGTATTGAGCCTAGAAAATGTTTCAAATCATATACATATAATACACTAATGGGGAATGGAGACACAAACAATAATTTTTTGGACTATAAATAGTACCAAAAATTGAAAAAAATACCCAGTTCAAAAAATTAAAGCAACAAAATTAACATAAAAATATAGACACATATAAAAATCAAATATATAATATTTGTGAACGAAACAAAATTA
>MNRS01000022.1:44054-88732 GCA_001916065.1 Clostridium sp. 28_17 | reverse complement strand
TTTTGTTTTATTAGGTAGTTTATTCATTGCAAGTCTTAAGGCTTCTCTAGCTGTTTCTTCTGGTACACCAGCGATTTCAAACATTACTCTTCCTGGTTTTACTACAGCTACCCAATATTCTGGAGCACCTTTACCTTTACCCATACGAGTACCGATTGGTTTAGATGTTATTGGTTTGTCTGGGAATATTTTAATCCAAACTTTTCCACCTCTTTTTATATAACGAGTCATAGCAATTCTGGCTGCTTCGATTTGATTACTTGTAATTAAACCTGCTGTTACAGCTTGTATTCCGTATTCTCCGTCTGTAACTCTATTTCCTCTTGTTGCTTTTCCTCTCATTCTACCTTTTTGTACTTTTCTATGTTTTGTTCTTTTTGGCATTAATGGCATTATTGGTCTCCTCCTTCCATTTTCTTAGTAGGAAGAACTTCTCCTTTATATATCCAAACTTTTACACCGATTTTTCCATATGTTGTATCTGCTTCTGCAAATCCATAATCTATATCAGCTCTTAAAGTTTGAAGTGGAATGTTTCCTTCTTTATAGAATTCAGTTCTAGCCATGTCTGCTCCACCTAATCTTCCTGATACTGAAGTTTTGATTCCTAAAGCACCGGCTTTAAGTGATTTTTGCATACATTGTTTCATAGCTCTTCTGAATGAAATTCTTCTTTCTAATTGTCCTGCAATATTTTCTGCAACTAATTGTGCATCTGTATCGATGTTTTTAACTTCAACGATATTTAAGTTAACATCTTTTCCTATTAATTTGCTAACTTCTGCTTTTAATGCTTCTACACCAGCTCCACCTTTACCAATTATAATTCCTGGTTTAGCTGTGTATAAATTAATTTTTACCATTTTTGCTGTTCTTTCGATTTCTATTTTAGAAATTCCAGCTGTATATAATTTTTTCTTTAAAAATTTACGTATTTTTTGGTCTTCTACTAAATAATTTGCAAAATCTTTTGAATCTGCATACCATTTAGAGTTCCAATCTTTTATTATACCAACTCTCGCACCTGTTGGATGTACTTTTTGACCCATGGTTAAATTAAGCCTCCTTTTCTTTTAATACTATTGTTATATGACTTGTTCTTTTTCTAATTCTTACTGCTGAACCTTTTGCAGCTGGTCTTATTCTCTTTAATGTTGGACCTTGGTTTGCAAATATTTCAGCAACATATAAGTTTTCATGTTTCATATCATGATTATTTTCAGCGTTTGCAATTGCTGATTTTAATAATTTTTCTAATACTTCTGATGATGCTTTTGGTGTGAATTTCATTATTGCTAATGCTTCATCAACATCTTTTCCTCTTATTAAATCTGCAACTATTTTAACTTTTCTAGATGAAATTCTTGCAAATTTAAGTGTTGCTTTTGCTTCTTTTACTAGTGTTTCTTCCACTTTTCTTACCTCCTTTTTTTATTAGGTGGGTACACCTTTATTTATATCGTAATTCTTATTTTTTTACTGTTGTTTTTTTGTCTCCAGCGTGTCCTTTAAATGTTCTTGTTGGAGCAAATTCACCTAATTTTACTGGAACGTGTTTTCTTCCATCATGTACAGCTATTGTATGACCAACCATTTGTGGATATATTGTTGAAGCTCTTGACCATGTTTTTAGAACTTCTTTACTTCCTGTTTCGTTCATTGCTTCTATTCTTTTTAATAGTTTTTCTTGAACGAATGGTTTTTTCTTGCTTGATCTAGACATATACCATGTTCTCCCTTCATATTGCTAATTGCCATCCGAAAATTATTAAAAATTTTCGGGTAACAAATTGCTATTTTATATTTTAAAATCTTATTTTCTTCTCTTAACAATAAATTTGTTTGTAGATTTCTTTTTGTTTCTTGTTTTGTATCCAAGAGCTGGTTTACCCCAAGGTGTCATTGGTCCAGCGTGGTGATCTACTGGGTTCATTACAGAACCTCTAACTTCTGGTCTCCATCCCATGTGACGTTTTCTTCCGGCTTTACCGATTTTAACGTTTTCATGATCTGCATTTCCTATAACTCCTATAGTTGCTCTACATTTAGCTAAAACTTTTCTCATTTCTCCTGATGGTAATCTTAATGTTGCATATTTTCCTTCTTTAGCCATTAATTGAGCACTTTGTCCAGCTGTTCTTACTAATTTTCCACCTTGTCCTGGATTTAATTCGATATTGTGGATTAATGTACCTACTGGAATGCTGTCGATTGGCATGCAATTTCCAACTTTAATATCAGCTGTTTCTCCTGATATTACTTTGTCTCCATCTGTTAATCCTTGTGGTGCTAATATGTAAGCTTTTTCTCCATCTTCATATTGGATTAATGCTATATTTGCACTTCTGTTTGGATCGTATTCTATACCGATAACTGTTGCTTCCATGTTATCTTTTCTTCTTTTAAAATCTATTATTCTATATTTTTGTCTGTTTCCTCCACCTTGATGTCTTACTGTTATTCTACCATAACTGTTTCTTCCAGCTTTTTCTTTCTTTTTTGCAAGTAAAGATTTTTCTGGTGTTTTCTTTGTTATTTCTGCAAAGTCTGAAACTGTCATGTTTCTTCTTGATGGTGTGTATGCATTAAAGTGTTTCATTCCCATTTTTTCTTTTCCTTTCTCGAATTTATGAAAAACTTCGTCTTACGTTGTCAAACTTCACAAATATTTCTTCGATATACTTGTGTATTATCTCATCAATATTTGTTCGTTTTCCTAGTAATACTCGTTTTTGCTAAATTCTCTGTTCTACTTATTTACGGATATTTTTCCTGCTCCGCATAACAGATATTTTTTATTCTCCGGGTTCTTTCCCGATATTTTTTTCAATTTTCTTTTTTTCTCTGGCTTTTAAATTTTCTAAAAATTCATCTGCTAAGTCAGCCATTGTTATTTTAGGCATTTCATACCTTAAACTATCTTTAAAGTTTTTACCTTCATAACCTTTATTTCCAATCATAATTAAGCTCCCATAAATTCATCTATAGAATCTTTGAATTTCTTAGTAGCCTTAGTTGCCTTACCACCTTTAGCTAAGTAAGATACTTCTGCTGGATTTGTTTCTATAGTAACTATAGCTTTTTTCCAATCTGAAGTTTTACCTGTATGGTATCCAACTCTTTTTGTTTTTCCTTTAACTGTCATTGTATTTACTTTTAATACTTTAACTTCAAAAAGTTTTTCAACAGCTTTTGCTATTTCAACTTTTGTAGCTTTTTTGTTAACTTTGAATGTGTATTTTCCTTGTTGTAATTCATCATTACTTTTTTCAGTAACAACTGGTGCAATTATAATTTCTTCTGGTTTCATTATGCGTACACCTCCTCAATTTTCTTAACAGTTTCTAGAGGTAAAACTAGGTTGTTGTATTTTAATAAATCAAATACATTGATATTGTTTAAAGTTATTGTTTTAACTCCTTCAATATTTCTAGCTGACATTAATACATTTTTGTTGTTCTCTGGAAGAACGATTAATGTTTTTCCTTCAACTTTTAAGTCTGCTAATGCTTTTACCATTGTTTTTGTTTTGATTTCTGCTAATTCTAATTTATCAACAACTGTTAATTCTTTTTCTAATACTTTTGAACTTAATAAAGATTTAATTGCTAATCTTCTTTCTTTTTTGTTAACAGTATATTTGTATGAACGAGGTTTTGGACCTAAAGCTATACCACCTTTTACCCATTGTGGAGCTCTGATACTTCCTTGTCTTGCTCTACCTGTTCCTTTTTGTCTCCATGGTTTTCTACCACCACCACGAACTTCTGCTCTTGTTTTAGTACTTTGTGTACCTTGTCTTTGATTAGCTAAGTAGTTAACTAGTACGCTATGTACTATTGTTTCATTTGGTTCAATTCCAAATATAGCTTCAGCTAATTCAACATCACTTACTTTTTTACCTTTTATATCATATACATCTACTTTTGGCATTTCGTATTTCCTCCTTCCTTCTATTTAGTAGCCTTTACAGCTGATTTTATTTTTAAGATAGATCCTTTTGCTCCTGGAACACTACCTTTTAATAAGATAACATTTTTATCCATATCTACTCTTACAACATCTAAGTTTTGTATTGTAATTGTAACTCTTCCCATATGTCCTGGAAGTTTTTTACCTTTAAACACTCTACCTGGTGTTGATGTAGATCCCATTGAACCTGGTCTTCTGTGGTACATAGAACCATGTCCCATAGGTCCTCTGTGTTGTCCATGTCTTTTGATAACACCTTGGAATCCTTTTCCTTTAGATATTCCTTGAACATCTACTTTTTCTCCAGCTTCGAATACATCTGCTTTAACTTCGTCTCCAACTTTAACACCTTCAACTGATTCTAATCTGAATTCTCTTAAGTGTTTTTTTGCTTCAAGACCTGCTTTTGCAAAATGTCCTTTTTCTGGTTTGTTAATATGTTTGTCTTTTACTTCACCGAATCCTAATTGTACTGCATCGTATCCATCAGTTTCAACTGTTTTTACTTGTTGGTCCAGCTTCTATAACTGTTACTGGAATTACATTTCCTTTTTCATCAAAGATTTGTGTCATTCCAACTTTTCTTCCGATTATTCCTTTTTTCATTTTTCTCTCCTTACTATTGGCTGATACTTGTATTTGCACATTGTTTTATGTGTAATATCAGCTTGGTTTTAGATTTTTAGTTTGTAAACTTGCTTTGCTAGTTTATTTACAACGTTTATTTCATTTCATTATTATAATGTTTTTCGTTAGCATTATAATTTGATTTCGATATCAACACCTGCTGGTAATTCTAATTTCATTAGAGTATCAACTGTTTTTTGTGTTGGGTAAAGAATATCAATAACTCTTTTATGTGTTCTCATTTCAAATTGTTCTCTTGAATCTTTGTATTTGTGTGGAGAACGTAAGATTGTTACTACTTCTTTTTGTGTTGGTAGTGGAATAGGACCTGAAACTTTTGCTCCTGTTTTTTTAGCTGTTTCTACTATCTTCTCAGCAGACTGATCTAAAACTACATGGTCATAAGCTTTTAATCTTATTCTGATTTTTTCACTTGTTACAACTGTTGTGTTTGCCATTGTAATTTTCCCTCCTTATATAAATTTTATTTTGTGGGTTTCCCCTGTTGGCAGTTACGATTTCTGCCTAAATTACCTTGGCAAGTTAAAACGTACTCTGGTGTTTTCAAAGCACCCATTTTTAAAACCCAAAATATGCATGATAATTCTGGGATAAGTACTATTTTTAAAAACTTACCGCCTGGTCTTTGCCATGACATACTCCGCCGAAGTTCCCTCCATCCTTGTTTTATGTAAGGATGTAGCCACATTCGGTTTCTTCGCTTAATTCATGCTTTTATATTATACAATGCTTTTGGCTTTGTGTCAACAGTTTTTGGAAATATTTTTAAATTCATCCAATGTTTTAAACTCATATCCCATATTTTTTATTTCATTAATAATATCTCCTAATATGTTAGTGTTAGTTTTTGAATTTCCATGTAGAAGCATTACTTCTCCATTATGAACATTATCTATAATTTTCTTTTTAGCACTATTTTCTTCTGGTTGTTTATTTTCATTCCAATCTTCATATGCAAATGACCACATTACAGTTTTATATCCTAACGAATTTGTAACACTGATACTTTTCTCACTAAACTCCCCCATTGGCGGTCTTATATATTTCATTTCATATCCAAACTGATTATAAATTGATTTATGCAAATCCATAACTTCTGAATTTATTTGTTTCTCAGTAAGTGTTGGCATGCTTTTATGATTTACTGTATGATTTCCAACAATATGTCCCTCATCAATCATTTGTTTTACTAATTCTGGTTGAGTATTTAGGTAATGTGCTGTAATAAAAAAAGCTGCTTTTACGTTTGTCTCTTTTAATGTTGATAAAATTTGCTTAGTATATCCCGCTTCATATCCTTCATCAAATGTTAGATATACATATTTGTCATTACTATTTCCCATTGCAATACCATTATTTTTCTCTATAATTTCTTTATTCATCTTTCCTAAATCCGGTTGCTTATGATTATCATTTCTTTTTATTCCCCACCCTATTTTTTTTGTGCTAAGGCTTTGAGCACTTGTTTCTACAGTTTTTACATTACTTTTTTCTTCTATTATAAATGCTAAACAAGTAATTAAAATTATTAATATTGTTATTATAGAAATTTTTTTCAAATTAATCATCTCCCTTATTTAAATTTATGTCTTCTTTTGTTTTTTATTCCTTTTATTAGTATATTAAATTTTTGAATTATTTTAGCATATGTTGTCTACTTTTAATACTTATTGTTCAACATTAAAACACTATTGATATTAATATTTTTACCAATTGGATAAATTTGTAAATTTTCTATTGACATTGTTTGATTTTTAGATTATATTGTTATTGTTGCTGGAAAATAAAGGAAATTTTATTTTTTTGTCGATTACTTTCTTTCTGGCAAATTTATTTTAAAGGGGGATTGTAAAATGCTTAATTTCGCTATTTGTGATGACAATGTAAATATTTTAGATAAATTTTCAAAAATTTTAGAAAATATTTTTGTAAAACATGGCTATGATGCTAAAGTTGGAATATCAACAAATGATGTTAATGAATTATTGGATTATATTGATGATAATAAAACTGATGTGTTAATTTTAGATATAAATTTAAAGGCTGATAAAAGTGGTTTAGAAGTTGCTTCGAAGGTTAGAGAAAGTAATAAAGATACATATTTTATTTTTACTACTGCTCATTTAGAGTATGCTATGATGGCGTATAAGTTTAAAACTTTTGATTATCTTGCTAAACCTGTTACTGCAGATAGATTAGAAGAGACTATTGTTCGTTTGTTTGACGATATTAATGGATTGCCAAAAAGATATCTTAAACTTGATAATAAAAAGACTATAATTGATCAGGGCGAGATTTTGTATATTAAACGTGATGGTATGAAGTTGATTTTTCATACTAAGAGTCGTGATTATGAAACATATAGTTCTTTTAATAAAATTATGGTTTTGTTGCCTTCTAATTTTGTTAGGGCTCATAAATCTTTTATTGTTAATATTGATAATATAGCTAATCTTGATTCTATTGGTAATATTGTGTATTTTGATAATGGTTCTACTTGTGAGATTGGACCTAAATTTAAAAAGAGTTTGATTGAGGAGGTTAATAATAATGAACGTTCTAAATAATATTTGGTTGGCGTTGAGTACGCCGAATGAAACTTTAATAAGTGTATTTTCTATACCATTTATATTTTTAATTGAAATGCCCTTATCTTTTTATTTAATTTGTAATCTTTTAAATATACAATATACAAAAAAGGTAAAATATATTTATATTATTTCAACCGCTATTATAGCTGTATTTGCTAATTATTGTATAAGTTGGCCATATAATATTTTATTTAATTATGCAACTGCATTTATAGTTTTATATTTTGTAATGAAACTTGGTTTTACAAAATCCACTATTGCTACTTTATTTCCAAGTATAGTATTTAATTTAGTTGGAAGTTTACTCGCTAATCCTTATTTAGATTTACTGCATATAACTTATGAACAAAATAATACTATTTTTATTTATAGAGTTCCTTTTAATTTATTAATGTATTTGGTTGTTTTTATTTTAATACTTATTTTTAAATATAGAAAAGTTACATTAAATATTCTTGAGGATTTTGATAAAAAGACTAAATCTATAATAACAATCAATTTTGTATTTGGCTTTATAACTATATTTTTACAAGGAATATTAAGTTCAAAATATATTGATATATTACCTATTGAATTTACATTTTTTAATTTCATTTTTCTACTTGCATATTTCGGTTTAAGTTTTTACAGTTTAGCTAAAATAATGAATTTGGTTACAACAACTAAAAAGTTAGAAAGCGCAGAAGAATATAATAAAACATTACACATTTTGCATGATAGTGTTAGGGGTTTTAAACATGATTTTGATAATATTGTAACAACAATTGGTGGTTATATAAAAACAAATGATATGGATGGTCTAAAAAGTTATTATTCTCAACTTGAAGAAGATTGTACAAAGGTAAATAATTTATATGTTTTAGACCCAGATATTATAAATAATCCAGGAGTATATAACTTAATTACTGCAAAATATAATGAAGCTTTAGAAAAAGGAATAAAAGTAAATCTTACTGTATTATTAGATTTAAATGATTTACATATGAAAATATATGAATTTGCAAGAATCTTAGGTATTTTATTAGATAATGCTATTGAAGCCGCATCTGAATGTGATGAAAAAATTTTAAATATAGTATTTAGAAATGAATCTAAAAATAATAGAAATATAATATTAATAGAAAATACTTATAAAGATAAAGATGTAGATATTGAACAAATATTTAATAAAGGTGTTTCTGGTAAACAAAACCATACAGGTCTTGGACTATGGGAAATAAGGCAAATATTAAAGAAAAATAATAATGTTAATTTGTATACTAACATTGAGTATATTGTGTATCCTAAATATAAGTATTGTCGAACTACTTATATTTAAGCTAAATAACTAATCTTTTTTTACTAAACTAGCTGGCATTTTTGGTTGATGAAATATTGACCATACATAGCAAGCTGTGTTAGTAGATTTTGCATATTTTTCTGCAACTTTTGCTAATAATTTTAACATAAAGGTTTCCTCCTTTGTTTAAAAAAATATATATAATATAAAAATACTACCGGTATGTATTTTAATATTAACTAAGTAATTTAAGCATTTTCATAAACTTCATATCCATATTTATTTTTGGTAAGTTTATATGCTACTCTTGTAATCATACATGTTTGGGTAAAATATCCAAATATTATCATATTTGATATTAACTCATTTTTTATAATTGTTGCTATTGCTAGTCCAACAATCAAACACACATATGACATAATTTGTTTTTGTTTTCTTATCTTTTTGCTTAAAATTGGTACCTCTTCGGTATCTGCTGGAGCATAAAGTTTTATCATTATAATCCCAAATATTGCAACACATGCTATAAATACATATTTTGTAATATCATTTAACATTATGCTTTTTGATAAAAATGCTACTCCACAATAAAATGTTGTTGTCGTTATTATGCATCCTATATGAGTGTGTAAATGGAATCCTCCGGAAAACATTCTATATGGCATAATTATTAAAAATGTAATTAAACTTAATTTTAATAGTCCTAATGCATATGCGATAAGAAGCATTATAAAAAATTTTGGTACTTCTCCTATTAATATTTGAAGTCCGTAGTTTATTACTTCTGCCCTTTCATCATCAACATCTGGCATTTCTTTCCTAATTTTGTTGGTTAGAAATTCTGTAATTTTGTCTATCATTTTTCTCACCACTCTTTTTCTTAAGTTTTCTATAGTTTATCATGTAATTTTAAAAATGGTTTAATTCGTTTATAAAAAGTATATTTTTATTTATATTATTTTAATTTTTTTATTTTATAAAATATTTTGCTAGTTTTATAAAATAAAAACATATTTGAATCCTTTAATTTTATTAAAATAAAAAAACTACTAAAGGACCATATTAATCCCTTAATAGTTTTTATAAATTATGTATATCTTTTAAAATGCACCACGTTCCAACTGTATCTGGCAAGTCTGTAAATGTCATCTTCTCTTTACTTATCGGATGCTCAATTGTCAATTTATATGCCCATAATGCTATTTGCTTACCCTGGCCCCTTGTTCCATATTTTTGGTCTCCAAAAATACTATGTCCAAAATTTGATAACTGAACTCTTATTTGATGATGTCTACCTGTGTGTAAATTAATTTTTAATAAACTCAAATTTTTAACTTCATTATATGTTATTACTTCGTAATCCAACTTTGCAAGTTTTGCATTTTTCTTATCTTTGCTAACAACTTTACTCATATTATTTCTTTCATCTTTATATAAGTAGTTTTCTAAAGTACCGCTTCTTGTGGTTATTTTTCCATCAACAACTGCTAAATATTCTTTTTTAAATATTTTCTCTCTTACTTGGTTACTTAATCTACTTGCCGCTTTAGATGTTTTTGCAAAAATCATAATCCCCCCAACAGGTCTGTCAAGCCTATGTACAAGTCCTAAATATACGTTTCCAGGCTTGTTATATTTTTCTTTTATATATTGTTTTACAAGTGTAAGCATATCTATATCGCCTGTTTTGTCAGATTGTGATGGAATATTTGGGGTCTTTTCTACTACTATAATATGATTGTCCTCATAAATTACTTTTAAATTTTGCATATCTCTCTCCTTTTTCAAACACAAATTATTAATTTGAAAAAGAATTAAATTTTGTCAAGAAAAATTTTATTTAAAAGGCAAGGGCGCATACATATGTATGTAACCGCGTTTTAAATGAAATTTGACACAGCCAAAATTGTAATTATTTTTCAAATTTCCCATCTACCATAGATTCCACATGGCAATACCAAGCTTGAATTTTCCATTGGAATTCCTATTTCTCCTGACTCCAATTTACCCTTATATTTTTTTGCAACTGTCAAATTCAAAATATCTTCCAAAACTTTACTAGAAATTCCTGTTGTATATGAATTTATCAAGAAAAATAATGGGTTATCTGATAATACATTTGTACACAATTCTACTAAATCATATATATTATTTTCAAACTGCCAAACTTCGCCTTTTGCTCCCCTACCATATGAAGGTGGGTCCATTATTACTGCATCATATTTGTTGCCTCTTCTTATTTCTCTGTTCACAAATTTAACAACATCATCAACAATAAATCTAACTGGTTTGTCTTTTAATCCAGATGATTCAATATTTTCTTTTGCCCATGTTGTCATTCCTTTTGAACTGTCAACATGACATACTGATGCGCCTGCTGAAGCACATGCTACTGTTGCCCCTCCTGTGTATGCAAATAAGTTTAATACTTTTATTTCTCTTTTTTCTGATTTAATTTTGTTTATCATCCAGTCCCAGTTGACTGCTTGCTCTGGAAATAGTCCTGTATGTTTAAAACCCATTGGTTTGATGTTAAATGTTAAATTTTTATATTTTATTTGCCATTGTTTTGGCATCTTTTTGTTAAATTCCCAAGAGCCTCCTCCAGAACTACTTCTGTGATATGTTGCGTTTATTTCTTTCCATTTTTTTGGAAAGCTTTTGTCTTTCCATATTATTTGTGGGTCTGGTCTTGATAATATTACATCTCCCCATTTTTCTAGTTTTTGGCCATCTGCCATGTCTATTATTTTATAATCTTTCCATTCGTTTGCTAATTTCATATTTTTTGTATAGTAATTACTACTATTCCTCCTTTTTCTAGAATAGTTATATTTTACCATACTTTTTTATTTTTTTAAAGGATATTTTTAATATTTTTAAGAACCGTAAATTTTAACAGTTACTATTCACGACTCATAAAATTGTTATTTATATTCTTTAAATATTTTCTAAAATTTTCATAAAACTAAATATCAAATAAAAATTAATGCCTAAAAAAATAAAAAGGCTTAGTAATATGCTCGAAAAAAATTTATGTTTTTTTACGAACTTCCATAATCCAATTGCAGACTTTTTCTTTGGAATTTCAAGCCTGTCCAATTTTTCATTATATTTCACATTAAAAATATCTCCCATAAAAATCCCCCTATATAAAACTTTTTAATATATATATTCAAAAAAAAATAAAATATTCCAATTTTTCAAAAATTCATTGTTAAAATTAACAAACAATGATATAATTTTTTTGTTACTATAAACACTGTATTTAAAAGGAGGCAATATGAAAAAAAGGATTTTTATTTTTATAATCTTTGCCTTATTAATATCCTTTATATTAAGGGTATTAGCGCGAATAAATAGAGTTAGAATTTCTGGCAATATTATTTTCACGCGACCAAACGGTTCACATGTAAATGCACGAACCATTTTAAAAAAACCTGGGCAGTAATGCCCACGTTTTCCATTTTTTTAAGAAAGGTTGATTAGATATGTTAAAAAACAAAGAAAATTTGAAAAAAATTTTGGTAATTTTGTTAATTACAATAATGTCTGGAATAATTTTTTACTTCCAAACACAAAAATCTGGTTTACATGAGGATGAAGGCTATACCCTATGTTCATCTGTAAATCCTAAAAATGGTGTAATGGATGCTTATGATAGTGGTAACACAAACCCTGTATGGAGAAGCCATGAATATGTAAAAAGTGCTTTGTCACTTGCTCCTGGTAATATATTAAATTTTAAAGCACTATTTATGAATCAAGCATATGACAATCATCCACCATTTTTCTATACTTTAGTTCATTTTGCAACTTTATTTTTTGGTGGAAATTTCTCACTTTACTCTGCCTTTATTGTAAATATAATTGCTTTTATTTGTAGTTGTGTAATACTTATTAAAATTTTGAAACTTTTGAAAAAGGACAATTTAGTTTTTCCAGCATTAATATTATATGGTTTATCAATGGGAACTATTTCAATGGTTTTATTCCAAAGAATGTATATGTTATTAACCACTTTTATTTTACTTTATTTTTATTTAAGTTTAAAATTGTATAAAAATAATTTTATTATGGATAAAAAATTTACAGTTCAACTTGGAGTTGCTACAGTATTAGGATTTTTAACACAATACTTTTTTGCAATTTATGCATTTTTCATATTTGCTATAATGTTAATTGAAATGTTTAGGACTAAAACTGATAAAAAGGTGATTTCAAAATATGTCGTTTCTCATGTTGTATATGGTGCACTAGGAATTCTATTATTTGTGCCTTGCTTAAAGCATTTATTCTTTTCAGATAGAGGTTTAACAAACTTAGAAAATTCTGGATATTTTGCACATATTTTTGATTATTTAAAACATCTTGCATATGCTTTTAGTATTAATAATTCTAACACTGCATTAATGGTTAGTATATTAATTTTATTTGCTATTGCAACAATTGCTTTGTGTATAAAAAGTAAAGAAAAATTTGTTGTTTTAATTACAATTGTGCCTAGTATTTTTTACTATTTTATTGCAGTTAAAATGACATCTTTCCAGGAATTAAGATATATAATGCCTGTTATTCCTTTTATTGTACTAACATTTTTCTTTATATTAAATGAATTTATTACATTTAAATGTAATTATGCTTTATTTACTGTAATTTCAATTGTGTTAGTTTCAATTGGTTTGGCATTTTCTGAGCCTAGATTTTTGTATAAAAATTACAAAGATATTTTGAATATTGCTGAAGAAAATAAGGATAAATCTTTTGTGTATGTTTATGATAATTTCTTTAATCATATGCAAAGTGTTCCTGAAATGATGGTTTATAATAGAACTTTGATTATTAATGTTAATAATAATGATGAACTTCATTGTGTTATTGATGATGAGAGTTTGAATGGTGAAGATTCTTATGTATTGTCTATAAAGGCATATATGGATAATGATGCTATTTTGGATAGAATTAAAGATGAGTCTAATTTTAAAAATGTTTCTGTACTTTATAAGGCTCCTGATGGTCTTGATGCTAATCTTGCTAAAGATAATTTGTATTTAATTTCAAAATAATTTTTCGGGATTAAAGGTGTATCTCCTAAAATCCCGAATTCTTTTAATAAGAAAAATTATCATATATTAATATTTTCAGAAAAAATGCTTCTTCGGGTCTTCCATAGGGACTTTTTCTTTAAATATTAATATATGATAATCTTGTATATAAAAAAACGGGATTTTGAGCAGTGGCCCCTAATCCCTATTTTTTATTTGTTCTACTATTTTTTCTGTTATACCTTTTACTTCCATTAATTCTTCTTTAGAAGCCTGCTTTATTTTTTCAACACTCCCAAACTTTTTAAGCAACTCTCTTTTCTTAACTTCACCTATTCCCTCAATATCATCTAACTCTGATTTAGTAATCGCTTTAGCACGCAATTTTCTGTGATATGTAATTGCTGTATCATGCACTGTGTCTTGGAATCTAGTTATTAAATTCATAAGATTTTCCGAAATTGGTATTTCATTTCTATTTTCATCTATCAATGCTCTTGTTTGATGCTTGTCATTTTTGACCATACCAAATATTTTTATATCAAGATTTTCATATTTGTTTATAGCATTTCTAATTGCTCTAATTTGTGTTATACCACCATCTGCAAATATTGCGTCTGGCAGTTTTCCAAAGCCTTTATCTTCGTGGTCTATTGAATGTGCTAATCTTCTTGTTACAACCTCTTCCATACATTTAGGGTCATCTTGTGTTAAAACTGTTTTTATTTTAAATCTCCTTGATAAGTTTTTCTTAATAACTCCATCTTGCATTACACACATTCCTGCAACCATGAATTCTCCTGATATATTTGATATATCATATGTTTCGATTTTTCGTGGTAATTTGTCCATTTTAAGTGCATCTTTTAGTTCCATTAATATTTCTGATTTGTCTTTTTCTTTGTTTTCTAATGTAACTTTTGCGTTATTTTCTGCCATCTCTACAAA
The DNA here is from genome assembly GCA_001916065.1 of Clostridium sp. 28_17. Lineage (GTDB taxonomy): Bacteria > Bacillota > Clostridia > TANB77 > CAG-508 > CAG-269. Next base: position 74,249 of record MNRS01000022.1, on the reverse strand, counting down.
TCTTAGTTTTTCTCCTTTTTTAGGGCTTTTTAATTCCACTTTTTTTCCTAATATTGTGGATAACCATTGCTCTATTACATCTTTTTCAGGCAATTCTTCTCTCAGCATTATTTTGCTTGGTATATTTGGATTTTCTAAATAATATTGTTTTATAAATCCTGATAAAATTTCACTATCTTCCATATCTTTTAATTCTGGGAAAAAGTAATGTTCTCTTCCTATCATTTTACTTCCACGCACAAAGAATATTTCTATACATACTTCTAGTTCTGATTTGTATAGTCCTATAACATCTATGTTGTTTTCTGAAATATTTGATACTTTTTGTTTTGATGACGCTCTTTCTATTGCCAATTTTCTATCTCTTAGTTCTGCTGCTTTTTCAAAATCTAGTTTTGCTGATGCTTCTTGCATTTGCTTGTCCAGTTCTTTTAAAATTTTATCTGTTTTTCCTTCTAGCAAATCAATTATTTCATCAATTTGTTTTTTGTATTCTTCTGGTGTTACATATCCCATACATGGCGCTAGACATCTTTTTATGTGATAATTTAGACAAGGTCTTGTTCTACCTTGATAATTTCTACATTGACGTATTTTATATTTTTGTTTTATAAAATCTATCATTTCCTTTGCAGCACCTGGATTTGCATATGGTCCAAAATATTTTGCTCCGTCATTTATAAGTCTTCTTGTTAAAACTACAGTTGGATAATCTGATTTTACATCTATTTTGATATACGGATATGTTTTGTCATCTTTTAATAAAACATTGAATTTGGGTCTGTTTTTCTTAATTAAGTTGCATTCCAAAATTAATGCTTCTGCTTCGTTGTCAACAACTATGTATTCAAAGTGGTCTATTAAACTTACCATTTTTTTGATTCTTTCGGTCTTATTTGTTTTTCTAAAATATGACCTTACTCTGTTCTTTAATGAAACTGCTTTTCCTACATATATTATATTGTCATCTTTGTCGTGCATTACATATACTCCAGGTTTTCCTGGTAATTTTTTTAATTCTTCTTCTATGTTAAACATTTTAATTCCTTCTTTATTTTTTCTATATTTATTATACATTATAAGTTAGTATTAAATCAAGATTATTTTTTGTAAAGTACTTGCACAAATTTTTCTTTTGATGTAATATAATAAAGTAAAATTGAAAGATGCATAAAAAATCAAAAAGAAAGGAGTTATTTTTCAAGCGCCAGGACCACTATTTTCAGGAGGTTGACGAGGTCTAGAGTTATCGAAATATTCGGCGGATGCTCTAGTGGCTTTTACTTAAGGTCATCAGTATTAATTAAAAACTAATAGTAATATTAGAACAGAAGTTAATATTTTAAGTTTGCATACTTTCAATTCCATAAATTTTAAAAATATTGATTCAGATGTTTTAACTCTATCAATTTTATTTTGATGTGTTAATATATCAAATTAATTTTTAAAAATTTTCAATATATATTTAGGAGGATTTAAATTATGTGTGGAATTGTAGGTTACATAGGAACAAAAAAAGCATGCCCTATTCTTTTAGCAGGGCTAACAAGATTGGAATACAGAGGATATGACTCTGCTGGTATTTCAACAATTGAAAAAGATGGATTATCAATAATGAAAGATAAAGGAAGAGTTAAAAACTTATCAAATTTAGATGGAATTGATAAATTAGAAGGAACTATTGGTATTGCTCATACAAGATGGGCAACACACGGAAAGCCATCAAAGGAGAACTCTCACCCTCACCAAGATAATTCAAAAACATTTAGTGTAGTTCATAATGGAATTATTGAAAATTACAATGAATTAAGAAAATTTTTAACAGAAAAAGGATATACATTCTATTCTCAAACAGATACAGAAGTTATCCCTAACTTAATACATTATTATTTTACAAAAGATACAGAAAATGATGATTTAAAATTTTTAAGAGCGGTAAAAAATGCTTGTTTAGATTTAAAAGGAAGTTTTGCACTTGAAGTTATTTCAAGTCTTTACCCAGATAATATGATAGTTGTAAGACAAGATAGCCCATTAGTTATAGGAACTTGTGAAGATGAAAAATATTTATCTTCAGATATACCAGCTATACTTTCTTACACAAAAGATTTTTATCTTTTAAATGATTTAGAATTTGTTGTTTTAACAAAAGATTCTGCAAAATTTTATGATAAAGATTTAAATAAAATTGAAAAGAAAACTCAGTCTATTGAATGGAATGCTACAGCAGCTGAAAAAGAAGGTTATGATGATTTCATGTTAAAAGAAATTTTTGAACAACCTACTGCCATTAGAGAGACAATAGGTGCTAAAATAAATGTAAATTCAAAATGTGAATTTGATGAACTTAAATTTACAAAAGAATATTTATCAGGCTTAAATAAAATTTATATTGTTGCATGCGGTACAGCAATGCATGCAGGTCTTACAGGAAAAAATTCTATTGAAAAACTTTGTAGAATTCCTACAGAGGTTGATATTGCATCAGAATTTAGATATAGAGATCCAATTGTAGATGATAAAACCTTATGTATTTTCTTATCTCAATCAGGAGAAACTGCAGATACAATAGCTGCTTTAAAATTATCAAAAGAAAAAGGTGCTAAAACTATTGCAATTACTAATGTTATTGGTAGTTCTATAACAAGAGAAGCAGATTATTCAATTTATACACATGCCGGACCAGAAATAGCAGTTGCTTCTACAAAAGCATATACTTCTCAAGTTGTTTTAATGACTATTTTAGCAATTTATTTTGCAGAAATACTTGGTATAGCTGATGAAAATTTATTAGTTGATATTAAGAAAAGCATTTTGGAATTACCTAAAAAAATAGAAGAAGTTTTAAAATGTGATGAAGAAATCACAAAATTTGCTAAAAAAATCTATCAAGAAAAAGATGTTTTCTTCCTTGGTAGAGGTATTGATGAGGCAATTGCAAGAGAAGGTTCTTTGAAATTAAAAGAAATTTCTTATATCCATTCAGAAAGTTATCCTGCAGGAGAATTAAAACATGGTTCTATTGCTTTAATTGAGAATGGTGTTACAGTTGTTGGTGTTATGACTGATAAAGATTTAGTTAAAAAGACTGTAAGTAATATTCAAGAAGTTATTACTCGTGGTGCTAAAACTTTAGTTGTTTCTAACCAAGATATCGATAAGAGTATGTTTGATGTTGTAATTGATATTCCTGAAACAAATTGTTTTGTTTCTCCTATTTTAGCAATTGTTCCATTACAATTACTTGCTTATCATATTTCTAAGGAAAAAGGTTTGGATGTTGATAAGCCTAGAAACTTAGCAAAATCAGTTACAGTTGAATAGAAAAAATCAGGATTGAAGATTTATTTCTTCTTTCCTGATTTTTTGATTGGAGATTTATTTTTTATATTATATGTAGATAAGAAGACTACCAAGAGCCTCCTCCTCCACCTCCAGAGCCTCCTCCAGAAGAGCCACCTCCAGAAGATCCTCCTCCACTTGATGATGGGCTTGATGACATTGCACTTTGTGCTGAAGACATTGTACTACCCATAAAATTGCAAAATTCATATGTTGAAAATGTACTATATCCTGTGTACCAATTTGGTGCCTGTAATGCAATTGTTTCAAATTGTTCCATCCATTTTTTTGATACTCCTAATGCATATGTATATGGTAATATATCATAAAAGTATTGTGGATTTTTCTCAACTAATGCTTCTAGTTGTTGTTTTTCTGCATTTTCTAAAAATCTTCTAAATCCTTTTATTTTTCCATATAATTCATTTCCATATTTTGTTCTTTTTGGCATTATTTTTATAAACATTGTTAAAACTATTATACTTATAATCCCAACAATATTTTCAACTATATACATTGGATCATCAATCAATGCTGGCAAAACTGTCATTATCCATGGCATTCCACCAAACAATAATCCCCATATTATGCTAATTCCTTTTTGCATTTTTGAAGTATTTAATGTAGATCCTATTATAACTGAATATCCTATAACTGGAAATAGTACTGCCATAAACATTGCTTCCATTCCTGCATATTCATAAACTGGCTTTATTGTTATTAATAAAAAAATTATAAAAACCATAAGTAAAATCCACTTAACTTTTCCACTTGCTACTTTTTCATATAATTTATTTCTATTTTTCTTTGAATTCATTGTTGCCCTTATCTTATTTAATGTTAAATAAAATTCATCATATAAATCTGTTTTTGTAACAAATGTTTTTTTATCACCTTCATCATTTACCATCGCAATTGCTTCATCTATTGTAACCTTTTGATTTGCTCCTTTAGTTTTTTCTGCTATTTCTTTTAATTTGTCAATACTTATATTTTTTATAGATGTACATTTAAAAAGTCCGTCAAAAAACATTTTTTCATATTCATTATTTCCATCATAATTTTTTATTTTTGTTATTTTAAAGCTCTTTGATTTTCTAAACAAACCCTCTTCTTCTGTTTCGCTTATTTCTAAGTAACCATCATTTGCTAAATATACCAATAATGATATTATACTTTCATTATCCGCTGTACCCTTATACACATATCCTACTTCTGCTGAATTCAATCCTGCTGGTGGATAGAATTCTACAGTTTCTACAACATCGTCATCTTTTCCATATTTTCTCCATAATAAATCTGCTATCAAAATAAATACAGCACATATTAATATTGTTAATATTGTAAATGCACTTATATTTGTACTAGCCCCAACAAAATATCCTTCAGGAAGTGTTAATCTTATTGTTAATGCTTCTCCTGCTCTTAATGTTCTTGTAGTTCCTCCAGATATTGTTTTTCCGTTTACTTCATATTCTATGTCTTGGCTATTTACTGTTCCTTTATATCCACATGAAAATCCTAGTGTACTTTTATCGAATTCTTTAGGCATTGTTATTGAAAAAGTTATGTTTTGAATATTTGCGTCCCATTGATTCCCTATTATATTGTAATACAATTCATCTGCATTTTTTAATGGGTCTTTTCCTATGTTGTATTTATATTTTATTGTATATGTTTGTCTTCCTGTTAATGTAGAGTCTGCATCTCCAATTTTTATTACTTTATATCCGTTTTCGTTTGATATTTTAAAGTTTTTATCAACACTTATATTTGTAATTTTTGCTCTGTTATTTGATGTTGTTCCATCTGTTCTTGTAATTGAGTTTTTTAATGGTATTTTTCTATAAATTCCGTGTTTTGGATTATTGAAATATGCGGTAATTTTTTCTGTTATATCAAATGTATTATCCTCATTTACAGTCATTTTTATATTGTATGATTGTATTGTATAGTCACTTGAACTTGTGGAACAAAATACTTTAGTGTTTTGTAATACAATAATTAAAACAATAATCAGTGCAGTTAAAATTTTTATTATCTTTTGTTTCATTTATATTTCCACCTTTATATTATTTTTTTCTTCAATGTTTGCTTCAAACATTTTTGATTCTTTAAATCCAAATATTTTTGCAATTATACTGCTTGGAAACATTTGAATTTTATTATTATATATTCTAACTGTTCCATTATAATATTTTCTACTATTTGCTATCTCATCTTCAATTTTAGTTAGGTCTTTGCTTAGTTGTGAAAAGTTTTCGCTTGATTTTAGTTCAGGATAATTTTCTGCAATTGCAACAATTTTAGATAAGTTATTTGTTATTTGTTCATTAATGTTTATTTTTTTGTCTTTTGACATTTCTTCGTAATTGTTTGTTCTTAATTCTGTTATTTTTTCTAATACATCTTTTTCGTGTTGTGCATATCCTTTAACTATTTCTACTAAGTTTGGTATTAAATCCCATCTTTTCTTTAGATATATATCCATAGTTGAAAATGCTTCTTTTACAAGATTTTTCCATTTTGTTAAATTATTATATGTTATTATACCATACACTAATATAATTCCTAACAATATAATTATATATATCATGCTTTTTCCCCCCTTCACTCTTATGCTATCATACTTCGATTTTTTAATCAATAAAAATCATAAAATTGAAAATAAAAATCCGGGATTTTGTGTTCTACTACTTAACTCCTTGGTTAGTCACTTAATCCCGAATTTTTAAATTAATAATTTTACTATTACTAGACATACTGCCCCTGGCAGTCCTAGTACTCCAACTAATATACTTGTAAAAATATTAAGTCCTATATGGAAGCCCCATATTCCTCCTACAAGATTTATTAAAAATATTGTTAGTCCTCCTAAAATGGAGTTGATAATAAGTTTTAAAATCTTTTTTATTGGAACTATAAATATTCTTCCAAAAATAAACAAAAAACATATGCATGCTAAATATGTAATTATATTTGTGTCCATATTCATCCCTCTTTATACTTTTTTTATACATTTGTATGAGTTTATATGGACAAATATTCATTAAAATTTTTGTATTTATATTTTTTTACTTTTTTACTCTACCCTATTTCTTCGTCATATTTTTCATATTTTATTTGATTTATTATATCTATGGTAATTCCATTTGCTTTTGCTAATTTTATTAGATAATCTAATTTGGCTTGGTTTGCTTTTATATGATATATATAATAATCAACTAATTCTTGTTCTGCAAATTCAAAATTTTTGTTGTCACTTTTTAGTTCTTCTCTTGTTTTTATTATATTTTTTATTAATTCCATTTCTTTTTCTATTTCACTTTTTTCTTTTATTAATTGTTCTTTTTTAAATTCTTCCATTATGCTTTCTCCTCTAAATTTAATATTATTTTAAATATTATATGTTTTTTGTATGATTTTTATTCTTTTATTTGCCTTATTTATGCACTTTTTTTCCAAAAATACTTGTTTTTTTCGCAATTTTATAGGATAATAGATATGTAGAATTATAAAATATCGAAATAAAATATAATTAAAAAAAGGGGCAATTATATAATGAAAATAATAGACAAATTTTTGAAAAAATTAGGCACCAGTAGAAATACTTTTGCAACATATGTTCTTACACTTTTAACAGTATATTTAGCTGTTGATAGAATCGTTGAATTTATGCTAATGTTATTTACAGGTGTTTCATACTCATATTGGGGACCTTTGATGTACACTTTTGCACTTGCCTGTCCTATATTTGCATTTTTATTTTCAGGCAGTTCAGAATTTGCATCTACCAAAAAAAGAAAAGTAACACTATTTAATATTTATATCATTGGTTTAAGCGTTATTGCTATTTCAATGTTTATACAATGGCTTAATTTAGGAGCATGGCTATTGCTTGTATTTAATCCAGGATATGTAGATTTAGTTACAGACTTTTCTGACTTAGTACGACCTGCATTTACATCATTAACGCTTTTACTACCAGTACTTATGATTCCAAAAGTATTCAATTTTCTATACTTTGGTGTAAATGATAGTAAAGATATGACTCAATCAATTTGGGATTATGGTGGAATTGATTTATCAGATAAAAAAGAAGGTCACGGTCCATACACTTGTGATTTATACTTGTTCCAAAATAGTGAAACAGCACAACAAATAACAATGCCAGAATCATCTAGATATCAATCATTATTTGTATGTGGTGCTTCAGGTTCTGGAAAAACTTCTTTGGTATATGAACCATTTATTGCAAGAGATTTGGATAAAAAGTTCTTCTTTAGAGAGGTTTCAAAAGAAATGGGATTTACTGCATTAAAAACAGGTATTGCAACATTAAATAGGCCATATGATAATGATTATTTAAATACACATTTTAATTTAAATATGTTGGTTCCTACTTCTGGAAATGAGGATGTATATAAAGGTTATATGAAAAAAATGATTTTGGATTCTAATTCTGAAATCACTTATAAAAATTGTGGTGTTACAGTTTTATCTCCTGATAAAGAGATTTCTACACATATGATTGATATTTGTAAGAATTATAGTTTACCTTATAATGTGATAGATCCAGCAGATAAGAATTCAATTGGTTTAAACCCTTTTGTTTATGATGATGCAAACAAAATTGCAATTACAATTTCTTCTGTAATGAAAGCAATGGTTGATATTTCAAAATATGAACTTTTCAAAGAATTACAAGTAATTCAAGCAATTGAAAATATTTCTATATTATTGAAAGAAATGTATCCTAAAATGAATGAAGGGATGTTACCTAACTTAGAAGATATGCTTAAAATGTTCACAAATTTTGATTTAGTAGAAAAAATGTGTAGAATTCTAGAACATGATGAGGATTTAAAAGAGAAATATAATACTCAACTTGTTTATTTTAAGAATAACTTTTATAAGGATGCTCCTAATAAACGTAATACAGAAACATTTATTTCTGTTGTTGCAGACATTCTTGATAGACTGTTAAGAGTTCCTGGCGTTAAAAGTATTTTGTGTAATAGACACAATAATATAAACTTTGATAAATCATTAGCAAATGGTGAAATAACTTTTGTATGTACTAGACGTGGAGATTTAGGTGCTTCTAATCATAAGGCTTTTGGATTATTCTTCTTAATTTCTATGCAAAATGCTGTTTTAAGAAGACCTGGAACCGAAAAATCAAGAGTTCCTAATTTCTTGTATATTGATGAATTCCCTGACTTCATTTGTAAAGCCACAGAACCTATATTTACAATGTATAGAAAATACAAAATTGGTACAGTAATTTCTGCTCAAAACCTTGAACAATTAAATGTTTCTGGTGAAAAACAAACTATTTTAGCGAACTGTGTAAGTAAAATCTTCACTGGTGGTGGTGTAAAAGAAGAACTTGAATGGTGGAGTACTGAATTTGGTCAAAAAAGAGAATGGTCTATGGGAAACACTATTGATTTTGATAAGATGAAATATGACTCAAAACATGGTGGAGTTGAATGGAAATTTACCCCTTACTTTAAACCTGGTAAATTACAAACTCTTGGACAAAAAGATTGTGCTTATAAAATTAGAGGTAGTAATGGTAAGCCTATGTCTGGTCCTGGTAAACTTAACTATTTGGATTCTAAATATAAAGAACCTAAAAAGATTAAAACTTTTGATTTTGGGAAATATTCAGATGGTGTTACTACCGAAACTGAGGACACAGAAAATGGTTTAAATAAGAAAAAATTTAACCTTAAGAAATTGAATTTTGTAGATGAAAGAAATGAAATAAATCCTGTTCAAACTGATACAACAGATTCTAATTATGTTTTTGATAATGAGGATGCAATTGTTGTTAATTTAAAAAATAAGAAAAATAAATAATAAAAAGACTGTCAAAGGTTTAATTACCTACTGACAGTTTTTATTTTTGCTCTATAATGCAATTCCAATTAAATCAATTATAATTCCTGAAATTGCTCCTATTGCATATAGTAAAAAAATTATTCCAATATTTTCTTTTATTTTATTATTAGTTTTAAATAATACTGCAAGTCCCACTCCTGCCCCTGTTAAAAGGCCAGAAATCATACTTCCAAGTGATATTACATTTTCTAAATACATATTTGTAATTATTACTGATGCCGCACAGTTTGGAATCAATCCAATTAGTGACGTTATTAGTGGTCCTATAACAGGTTTGTTCAATATCCAACTTGCTATTGTGTCTTCTCCAACAAAATGTACTACTGTATTTATAATAAATGTAATTATTATTATAAATAAAAATATGCTCAAAGTATGATGTATTGAAGATTTTAGGATTCCACTTTCGTTACAATGGCAGTGTTCTTCTTCACATATATGCCCTATTTCGTCTTCTTCATTTTCTTCTACCATTTCTTTAGAATTTTGTTTGTTTATTATTTTGTTGTTTATAATATGGACAATTAAATCTATTATTATTCCTGCAATCATTCCTATTACAAGTTTTATACCCAATATTTTTAATATAATAATTGGTGATACTGCTTCTGAAATAAATATTGGCAACATTTCATCTGATGTAGATAAATATACTGCAATTAATGTTCCTAATGTTATAACTCGTCCTGCATACAAGTTTGTTGCTGATACTGAAAATCCACATTGTGGAAATACTCCTAGTATGCTTCCTATGATTGGTCCCCATTTTCCTGATTTTTTTATTGCCTGCTTTGTTTTGTGTCCCATTTTGTGTTCTATATATTCCATAATCAAATATGTTATAAATAAAAATGGTAATAGTTTTATTGCATCTATTAATGTATCTTCTATAATTTCTAACATTTTTATATCCTTTCTTAAGGTGAAAACTTGATAAATGTATTTCAACCTTATTTTCTAAAATGTTTTGCATCTATTAGTTTAACATAAAAAAGCGAACTTTGCAAATTTTATTGCAAAATTCGTTTTTACTATTTATATTTTGTATTTATTTTAATAGTTTGCTATAACATTTTTTATCTTCTTCTAAAACATCCACAGAAACTTCCTGTTCTTCCATTTGTGTTGTTATTTGGGATTACTTTTGCTCTTACTGCAATAGAGTCATTTGATGTGTTGCAACTGCAAGAACCTGTATTGTTACTATTATTGTTTGGATAACTTGCGTTAATTGTTAGTAAATCATTTTCAACTCCATTACATCCATTGCTACTTATTGTCAATAAATTTCCACTGTTATTGTTTGCTTCTTCTCTTCTATCTAATTCTCTAAGTATTCTGCAAATTATGTTTGTTAATATTGCCGTTATAAATGCTAATATTGTGTATGCTATCGTTGCTACTAAATAATTTAAGTTTCCTATTGCAAATGTTACTATTAAAAATATTGCAAATATTATTCCAGCTACTAAAAATGGACATTTGAATATTTTTTGTAGTGCTATTGAGATTATTATTATTGCTATTGGTAATGCAAAAAATATAAGTAATGTGTTCATTGCTTTTCTCCTTTCACCTTGATGAATTTTCTTTTTACTATATTTTATGCTTTTTGCTGTTTTTTGTTACTTTTAATCTCTTTCAGTTTTTTCACTCGTATCGTATAAACGTCTAATTAATTGCATGACCATATATCACCATATTTTTATGTCAATTGTCAGAAAGAAATTTTCGATATATTTTGACATTTATTTATTCATAATTGACTTCAACTAAATACAATCCATTTGGTTGTAAAGTTTTTCCTGCCAAACTTCTATCCTTTGACTCAATAATTTTTTCAATATCTTCCGGTTGAATTTTTCCCGTTCCAACATCAACCAAAGTTCCGGCAATTATTCTAACCATGTTATACAAGAATCCATTACCTGTAAGTTCAATATAAATTCTATTATTTGGCATCTCATAAACTACTGCCTTGTATATTATTCTAACACTGCTTTTACTACTTGTCCCGCTTGCCTTAAATGCTTTAAAATCATGTTCTCCTTCAAAATATTTTGCTGCTTGTTTCATTTTTTCAATATCCAATTTTTGTGGAATATGTGTTTCTAAATTTCTATATATTGCAGATGAAAATTCAGAGTTATTTATAACATATCTATAAGTTTTCCTTTTGCATGTAAGTCTACTGTGGAATCTCTCATCTACCTCTTCTGCCGATATAATTCTTATTGATTTTTTTAAGTTTGAGTTTAATGCAATTGGTATTTTTTCTATTGGGATATTTGAGTTTGTTTTAAAATTTGCAACTTGTCCAAATGCGTGAACTCCTGCATCTGTTCTTCCTGATGCCATCAAGTCTACTTCTTCTCCTGTTACAATTTTTATTGCTTGCTCAATTGTACCTTGAATATTTAGTTTTGTTGGTTGCTTTTGCCAACCATTGAAGTCTTTTCCATCATATTCTATTGTTAGTTTTATATTTCTCATTTTTTTCCTTTCTTATATGCAAAGTCGCTTTATTTCTTGTACTATAAAAGTCGCCATATTAGCGACTTTATAATTATTTATTTTCTTCTGTATTTTCATTTTTTGTTTTTGTACTAAACTTTTTCTTTATAACTTCTAATTTATTATTTCTTTCAGTTTTTTTCTGTGTGAATCTTTTTGTAACAATGTTACTTATTAAGATTTTTTTCAAAACATCTTCTCTAACATCTGCAATTAATGTTCCATCTTTTGCAACAGAAATTTTACCAGTTTCCTCAGAGACTACTACAACTATACTGTCTGATTCTTTTGAAATCCCAATAGCCGCTCTATGTCTTGTTCCCAATTCCTTTGCAATGTCTTGGTCATCTGCAAGTGGTAATACACACGCTGCCGCTGCTATTTTGTTATTACTTATTACTACTGCTCCATCATGTAATGGTGTTTTTGGTACAAATATATTTACTAATAATTGTGGTGATATTTCTGAATTCATTGGAACTCCTGTTGCTATAATATCTTGAATATTTATATCTCTTTCAAGTACAATTAATGCACCTGTTTTTGTTTTAGAAAGTTCTGTTGCTGCAATTACAACCTTGTAAATATCTTCTTTTGTTTTTGTTGCTAAATCACTATCTAAACCAAAAAATTTTGTAAATTTATTTGTTCCTAATTGTTCTAATCCTCTTCTTAATTCAGGTTGGAATATTACTATTATTGCTATTACTCCCCAATTCATTATTCCTGTTAAAATTGAGTTCAATATTTTTAAATTTAGTAATCCGCTAAGCCATGTTGCAATTATTAAAAATGCTATTCCCTTTATTAATTGCCATGCTCTTGAGCCTTTTACCATTTTTACAAAACAGTATAATAAAAATATTACTATTACTAAATCTAATATTGTTGTAAATAATGTAAATGGGTTTTCACTTAAATTTTGAAAGCCTTTTACAATATTTTCATTATAAAAATTCATCCAACTACTACTTATACTTTTTTCCATATTACACCTTCTCTCAATTTTTGAGAATTTTTTTCTAGATTAATGCAAATATTTGTGATGCTGCTATTGATAATACCATTAATATTGCTAGTATTCCTGCCATTATTTTTACAAATACTTGTCCTTTATCATATTTTCTTTGTTCTTTGTTTTTTATTTTTTTCTCTTTATTGTTTTTCATTATGTTTCACTCCTTTATTTTTGTACTTTTTATATTATATCACTAAAATATACTCTATTTCAATAATTTATTTACAAATACCAAAAATTGTTGGTTCTTTTTCAATTTTATTATCACTTATTTTTATAATTTCTGCTAATTTTCTTTCTGTTTCTTTATATTTTTCTTGACTATTTGCATGAATATATCCTAGGACCTCTCCCATTGTTACTTTATCTGCTACTTTTTTATTTAAAATAATTCCCACAGTATAATCTATACTATCTTCTTTTCTAACTCTTCCTGCTCCAAGTCCACAAGCCACTTTTCCGATTTCTTCTGCATTCATTTCTTGAATATATCCATCTTGTTTTGCTATAATTGGCTCAATTATTTTCGCTTTTTCAAATTTATTAGTATCTTCTAAATATGAAATGTCTCCTTCTTGTTTTTTTACCATTTCTATAAATTTGTTTAATGCCTTTCCATTTGATATATTTTCTAGCATTCTGTTTTTATTTTCTTCTAAGTCTTCGCCAAGTCCTGCAAGTTTTATCATATATGCTCCAAGTTCCAATACAACTTGCCTCAAGTCTTCTGGCATATCTCCTTTTAGGAATTTAATGGCTTCTATTACTTCTAAGTTATTTCCTACTGCAAATCCAAGTGGTTCGTTCATATTTGTTAGGACACATACTGTTTCTCTATTTGCAAGTTTTCCTATTTCTATCATTTCATTTGCAAGTAGTTCTGCATTTTCCATAGTTTTCATAAATGCACCTTTTCCAACAGTTACATCTAATACAATTTTTTCTGCGCCACTGGCTATTTTTTTACTCATTATGCTTGATGCAATTAATGGGATGCTTTCAACACATGCAATACTATCTCTTAGTGCATATAGTTTTTTATCTGCTGGTGCTAAGTTCATTGTCTGTGATATCATACTTATACCAACGTTTTCCACATTTTTTATAAAACTGTTGATATCGATGTCTGTTTTGTATCCTGGTATTGATTGCATTTTGTCAACTGTTCCTCCTGTAAATCCTAGTCCTCTTCCTGACATTTTTGCAACTGGTACTCCTAGTGATGCAACTAGTGGTAGTAAGCAAATTGACACTTTGTCTCCTACCCCTCCTGTTGAGTGCTTGTCTACTATTGTTTTGTTTAATTTTGATAAGTCTAATATTTCTCCTGAATGTGCCATTGCTATTGTTAAGTTTGTTGTTTCTTGTTTTGTCATTCCATTTAAGAATATTGCCATTACTAATGCTGCTGCTTGGTAGTCTGCAATTTCTCCTTCAACATATTCTTTTACAAAGTATTCAATTTCTTGTTTTGTTAATTCTTGTTTTTCTCTCTTTTTTTCTATTATTTCTAGAATATTCATAAATTCACTTCCTGTTAATCAAAAAATATTAATATAAATTAGGTTTAAAAAGAATTATTTTACATCCTAAATAAAATGTCCTGTAAAACTTCTCCTATGAATTGGGCACAATCCATACTCCTTAATTGCTGCAATATGTTGAGCAGTTCCATATCCCTTATGCTTAGCAAAACCATATTGAGGATAAACACTATCCCACTCTCTCATAATTCTATCCCTTGTAACCTTTGCAATAATTGAAGCCGCTGCAATTGAATAACATTTTGCATCTCCTTTTATTATTGAATCATAAGGTACACCGTCTGTATCAATATGTTGAAGTGCATCTATAATAATCAAATCAGGTCTAACATCTAGCCCTTTAACAACACTTGTAACTCCGCTCTTTGTTGCATTTAAAATATTAATATCATCAATTACATCTTGACCAATTATTGCTACCGAGTAACTAATTGCTTCTTCAATTATTTTATCATAAAGTAATTCTCTTTTCTTTTCAGATACTTTTTTTGAATCATTAACTCCTTCAATCATTGAGTCTTCTGGCATTATTACTCCTGCAACAACAACAGGGCCTGCTAGAGGTCCTCTTCCGGCTTCATCAATTCCACATATATTTTTAAATTCTTTTTCATGTAATTCTTTTTCTATTTGCTTTAAATTTTTTAATCTTTCTTCTTCTTTTTCTTTCATTTTCTTTTCCTTCATCCTGGTATGTATTTTTTATACTTCTAAATTTCTTAAATCACTTAATTTATAATATGTTTTATCATCTTTTGTAAATCCTTGTGTGTTGTATACTTCTACTGTGTTACCTATTATATCATATTTTATAATGCTATCTCCTTTGATGTTTTTTGTTTCTTCGTTTGCCATTCCCATATCTTCTAAATCATAATCTGATAGTTCGTAATAGTATTCTAAGTTGTTTTTTTCGTTATTAAATTGATCAGTTGTTATTTCAAATGTTTCAGGAAGTTGGCTTGCATCTGTTATTTCTTTTCCTTTTAATTTTGATTTTGCTGCGTCTATCCTTTTGCTTTTTTCTGTTTCATCTGTTAATTTTTCAAATCCTGTTCCTAGGTTAAAGTTTGCATTTTCAACATATTCTTTTCCTTTTACTTCTATTAATAACATTCCTGTTTTTAGGTTTTCTAGTTCTGTTCTTTTTATTATATTTCCTCCTGTTCCAATTGAAATACCTGCTAATATTAATAATAATACTATTGTGATTACAAGTGCAACCATTGTTATTCCTTTATTTTTTTTCATTCTTATTTTCCTTCTTTCGATTTTTTTCTTATTATACTATAATTCTCTATTTTAAATCAAGATTTTTTTAAAATTAAAACTTTTTCTTTTTCTCGTTGTTAGCATTCAAATTGTAACTAAAATGTAACACTTTTTTCACAAAAAGTTCACAATACTATTGTATTCTAATAAAGAATTAGGTTATTATATATAGTAAATGCGGTACGCATTAATTTAGGAGGTATAAAAAATGGACGAAAAAGAACAAAACAATTCAAAATTTAAAGCAATTCCTGTAACAGGTTCATCATCTTATGAAAAAGCCAAAAAAGTACACTCAGGATTTGGAAAAAGTGTAATGCTACCATTTGTTAGTGGTATTGTAGGATGTACAGTAGTAATAGGAACATGTTTTGGAGTTCCTTCTATTAGAACAAAAATTATTGGAAGCACAGGAACATCTTCCATAAGTACAACAAATAATAGTTCAACAAAATCTGATGGATATGTAAAACAAACATCTTTAGAAAATTACTCAGACACTTCTGTTTATGCAGCAAATAAGATTTTACCATCAATTGTTGGAATCAAAATTGAATATACTGTAAATTCAACTTCAATATTTGGTAGAAGTGGTTCTACAAGTGCAACTGCTTCTGGTTCAGGAATTATAATAAGTGAAGATGGATATATTTTAACAAATAACCATGTTGTATCTTCAAGTTCTTCTGAATCAAATTCATATTATCAAATTTCAGAGGCTACAAAAGTCACAGTAACATTATTTAATGATGAAACAGAATATGAAGCAAAAATTGTTGGCCAAGATGAGCAAACTGATTTGGCAGTTATAAAAATTGAAAAAACCGGTTTAACAAAAGCCGAATTTGCTGATTCTGATGATGTTAAAGTTGGTGAATTTGCTATGGCCGTTGGAAATCCTGTTAATATGACAAGTACTGTTACAACTGGTATTGTAAGTGCAGTTAATAGAAAAATTACAGATTCTGATGGTAAAACATATACATGTATTCAAACTGATGCTGCTATAAACTCTGGTAATAGTGGTGGTGCATTAGTTAATGCTCAAGGTAAAGTTATTGGAATTAATACTTTGAAATTATCTGGTTCTGGTATTGAGGGAATTGGTTTTGCTATTCCTATAAATTCTACAACTGATATTACTTCACAATTGATTCAATATAGTAAAGTTAAAAGACCTTTTATTGGAATTTCTGGTATTGATTTAGATGAAACAACTGCTAAAAAATATAATTTAGTTACTGGTGTTTATGTAAAATCTGTTGAAGATTTCTCTTCTGCAGAAAAAGGTGGTTTGAAATCTGGTGATGTAATTATTGAAGCAGACGGAAAAACTATCAAATCAATGGACGAATTAAATGAGATTAAAAATTCTCATCAAATTGGTGATGAAATGAAGTTAAAGATAAATAGAGATGGAAAAGAGAAAGAAATTACTTTAACATTAGGTGAACAACCTTAACTTTTGATAAATATATAAACTTTTGAAAAATGAAGAATTTATTAAATTTTAATAGATTCTTCACTTTTAATTCACACAATGGACAAAAAACATTATTATAATACAACCATAGTCAGTAAGTTAACTGACTCAAATAAAAAAACATCCCCTTTTATTTTCAAAAGGCTAGGTTCCTTAAAGGTTCCTAGCCAATTTTTTATATTATTACAATATCTTTTTCACTTGTCATTTTATCATTTCCATATGCAAATATTACATAAATATTGTTGTTGTAAATAAAGTATTCAGATATATTTTCTACTTTGTATATGTCGCTTTTTGTGTCTCTCGAAAATACATTGTATCCTAATTTTATTAGTTCTTCTGATTTATTTTCCTCATTTTGAATGTCTGTATTAATTTTTGTTTGAACTTCATTTTTCTTTAACTTGAATTCATTTATAGCATCTTCAAATGTTAATGTTTTGTTTTGAGATAAATCGTAGTTAAATGTTTGTACTATTACTCTTTGTGCACTTGAACTTTGCTTTAAGTCTGAGTATATTATTAATGATAATATATTTTCTTTTATACTTGCTTTGTATTTAACTGTGTATAATATGTTTTCGTCTGTATTTTGTGATACTTCTTCTGCTTTTCCTTCGAATGTATTTTTTATTTCTTTATTGAATTTGTTTACTTCTTCATTTTTTATATTTATATATGGTAAATTTACATCCAATTCGTGGTTATCCTTTTTTTCTTGTTTGCTATATTCTGTATAAATTATTTCTTTGTCTTGGTTGTTTTTTTGAACTGTATAATTTCCTTTATCTAATAATGTGTTGTCTAAAAGTGATTCAAAGTTTACTTTTAACGCTGCTTCCTCTTCTTCTGTTCTTTTTGTTATTTTGTTTAATCCAAATATATTGTCTACTACATCATTTCCTAGTATTTGTGTTCCTATTGCTACTGATATTGCTAATGCACATATACATATTAGTACAATATATGTTATTTTCCTTCTTTTTGGCATTTTTTGTTTTTTTGGTAATTCTAATTTCATATTCCATTTGTATGATATATTTAAATTTTTAAATATATCACGTTCTCCTTTCTTAAATTTCTTGTATTCACTTTTTAATTATACCATTTTTGTGAGTTTAGGTCAATAAAAATAGGTCTCCCAAAATGAGAGACCTACGGTAAATGTTAAGCAATTGCTGTTTTAGCAGCCTCTTGTGTTTTTGAAAAAAATGCTTTTATAATTTTTTGGCCTTCTTTTTCACGATTTCCACTAAAAGACTGTTCAAATGAGACTTTGGAATTTTCTGGCGTTGATGGAGAAATTGTAGCAATTGATACCCCATCTTTATACACTAAGAAATTTCCCATTCTCAACCAATAAAACTTTATCATTTTACCTCCTAATCTGTGCTTGTTTATAAGTAACTATTTGATAATAACATATTTAACATAAGATTTCAATAGTTTTTTTGTACTATTTTCAATATTTTCATCGCATTTTTATGTATTTTTCGACATATTTTTGCAACTAATCTAACCTCACTCATTTATTCTAAAAATATTGACTATTTCTTAATTTTGAGTTATTATATATAATATTGAAAAAAACAAAGAAATGAGGAATTATAAAGTTATGATATGTTCAGAATGTAAAAAAAATCCAGCAGTACTTTTTTATGAAAAAATAGATAATGGAAAAAAGTCAATGGAAGGTTTATGCTATGACTGTGCTAAAAAAAGAGGCATTGATGCAACAGAAGTTTTAGCTAACCAACAAGAACTATTGTCTAAAGATAAAATAAATTTGGCAGATATGAATAAACAATTAGAAAATATATTTAAAGATTTTGCTGAAAACTTAGATATACATGATATAGAAAATATTGATGGTGCCATCACTTTTGGTGATATAGATGACGAAGATAGCGAAGATGACGATGAAGAAAGACCAAAGTTTGCAGGTGCTGCAATTCCTTTAGGTTCAATCTTCTCTAGTATGTTAAAGCCTCGTCAACACAAAGATGAAGAAAATCAACAAAATGATAATAAAAAACAAACAAAAAATGCAAAAAAGAAAGAAACAAAAACAAATAAAAAGAAAAAATACTTAGATACTTATGGAACTAACCTAACAAATAAGGCTAAAAACAATCAATTAGATATAGTTATTGGTAGAGATAAAGAAATTCAAAGAGTTATACAGATTTTAAATAGACGTTCTAAAAATAACCCTTGTTTGATTGGTGAGCCAGGTGTTGGTAAAACTGCTATCGCTCAAGGTTTGGCAATAAAAATTGCTAACCAAAATGTTCCTGCAAAACTTTTAAATAAAGAAGTTTATCTTTTGGATATGACTGCAGTTATTGCTGGAACTCAATTTAGAGGTCAATTTGAGTCTAGAATGAAAGGCATTATTGACGAATGTAAGGAATATGGAAATATCATTTTAGTTATTGACGAAATTCACAATATAATAGGTGCAGGTGATGGTGAACATTCTATGAATGCTGCAAATATTTTAAAGCCTTCCCTATCTAATGGTGAAATTCAATTAATTGGAACAACTACTTTAAAAGAATACAGAAAATATATTGAAAAAGATTCTGCTCTAGAAAGAAGATTTCAACAAGTTTTAGTTGAAGAGCCTAATGTTGATGATTCAATTAAAATTTTGGAAGGAATAAAAAAATATTATGAAGAATATCATAAAGTAAAAATATCAACAGATGTTATTCGTCAAACTGTTGAAATGTCCGAAAAATATATTCATGATAGGTTTTTGCCAGATAAAGCAATTGATATTTTAGACGAGGCTTGTTCTAGAATCAACTTGGAAAATAAAGATTTATTTAAATTAGAAGTTTTAAGTAAAGAGTTAGAAAAGGTTCAAGCAGAAAAAGCGGAACTTGATCAAGCAGAAACTGATGAAGAATTCCAAAAACTTGCAGATTTAAAAACTCAAGAATGCAAATTAATTGAAGATATTGATAACTTAAAGAAAAAAATGAAACCTAAAAATCTTACTCTTCAAGACATTGCTACAGTTATTGAAAATTGGACAAAAATTCCTGTTAAGAAAATCACTGAAGCAGAAACTCAAAAATTATTAAATTTAGAGACAAATCTTCATAAAAGGATTATTGGTCAAGAAGAGGCTGTAAGTGCAGTTTCTAGAGCAATTAGAAGAAATAGAGCTGGACTTCAAAACGAAAAAAGGCCACCATCATTTATTTTTGTTGGACCTACAGGTGTTGGTAAAACAGAACTTGCAAAATCACTTGCATATGAAATGTTTGGTTCAGAAGATTCAATAATAAGAGTTGATATGTCTGAATATATGGAAAGTCACTCTACTGCTAAATTAATAGGTGCACCTCCAGGATATGTTGGTTACGATGAAGCCGGTCAATTAACTGAAAAAGTTAAGAGAAAACCATATTCAATTATTCTTTTGGATGAAATTGAAAAGGCTCACCCGGATGTATTTAATATCTTATTACAAGTATTAGATGACGGAAAACTTACAGATTCACAAGGTAATACTGTTAGTTTTGCAAATACAATTATAATTATGACATCAAATGCTGGTTCAAATTTAAATAATAATTCTATTGGTTTTGGAAAGCAAACTGTTGATAAATCAAAGATTGAAGATAGTTTGAAAGAGACTTTCAGACCTGAATTTTTGAATAGAGTTGATGAGATTATTGTATTTAATTCTTTGAATAAAGAAGAGCTATTACAAATTGTTGATTTAATGCTTGCTGATACAGTTAAAGCATTGAAACATAAAGATATTTCGTTTGAAATTTCTGATTCTGCTAAACAATTTATTTTGGATAAAGGTACTAATATTAAATTTGGTGCTAGACCTTTAAGAAGGGCTATTCAAAGATATGTTGAAGACGAAATTTCTGAAATGATTCTTCGCTCTGAAGTTGTTGATGGGCAAACTATTAATGTTGATTTTAAAAATGATAAACTTACTTTTGATGTTAAAAAATAATACTTGTTTGAACGCTTTTGCGATATTTTCAAACAAAAAGTTTAGTAAAAATGTATAGTAAAAGGGAGTAAAAAACGATGTTTAAACATATACCAAATATATTAACAATAATAAGATTTATATTTATACCAATTATTTTAAGAGCCATATTTGATGGAAATTACATTTTAGGAATTATATTTTTCACTGTTTCTGGCTTAACTGATGTTTTAGATGGATTTATTGCTAGAAAATTTAATTTGGTTTCTAACTTTGGGAAACTGATGGATCCTTTAGCAGATAAATTAACTCAAATTTCTGTGCTTGCTGCTTTAGTTAGTGTAAAAATTATTCCTGTATGGATTTTAACTATTGTTGTTCTTAAAGAATTAATAATGGTTGTAGGTGCATCTTTCCTTTATGGAAAAGATGTGGTTGTTTATAGTAAGTGGTATGGAAAATTGGCTACAGTTTTGTTTTACTTAGCAATTGTTGTTACATTATTTATTAAACAACTTGCTCTTACTGGCATTTGGGAATACTTAGATTTAGGTATTTATTGTTGTGCTTTGGTTTGCACTGTTTTCTCTCTTGTTATGTATGTTAAATGCTTATATCAAGGTGGTTTTATTGATAAAAGTGATTTGAGTAAAGAGACTAAAAATGTTGTGGTTAAAGATAAATGGAGTTTTAAGAAACAGAAAAAGAGCTAATGGATAAAAACATTAGCTTTTTTTATTCAAAATCCTCAAGTAATTGATTTAATTCTTCTATTCCATTAACTTTTATTCCTTCCATTATTTTAATTTTATCGATTTCAGATAAATACTCAACTGAAATTTCTGTCTTTTCATATACTTCCTCTTCACCATTTTCATTTACTTTATAAACTGTAATTTTCCCATCGTCTCCTTTTACAAGAAAATGTTGTCCACAATTACTATTAAACTCTTTATATAAAATAATCTCATTACTTGAATATTTTTCTATTTGCCAATATGGATATTCTTGTTTTAAATCCTCTTCTGTTTTATTTACTAAATCCATTGGAATATCAACATATTCTTTAATTGTGTGGTTACACTCTTCATAATATTTCTTTAAAATCAATAAGCAATTAGGTGATATTTTTTCTTCTTGTGAATTTGTTTCTACTTCTTCTTGAACATTTTGTTCTTCTATACAGTCATCTGTTACTTTTTCTGATACAATATTTATCTCTTTTTGTATTACATTATTTTTATTTGCCAATTTTTCCTTGTTATTAAATATTAATCTTCCAACTGCAATTCCAACTAATATAACTAATATTATTGGTATAATCATCCATATTTTTTTCATATGATTTCCTCCATAAATTTTTCTTTTATTATTTACAGATTTTTCTTATTTTATTCATTTATTACAAATCATTGCCCCTAAAATTAAGTGGAGTATTGATGAACCATATATTATTTTATAAATGGAATAAATTTTAAACCTTTTCCATTTGTTTTTAAAACCACTTCCCCCATTTCATCTGTTCTATATATTTTGATTTTTCTTTCTCGTAGATTTTCTATTGTAACATCTGCAGGATGACCAAATTTATTATTTTTTCCTACTCCAATTATTGCATATTGGGGTTTAACAGAATCTAAAAATTCTTTTGTTGATGATGTTTTAGAACCGGTGATGTGCTACTTTTAGTACTGTTGCTTTCAAACTTTTTTGATTATATTTTGTAAGTATTGCTTTTTCTGCTATTTCTTCAATATCACCTGTAAATAACATAGAAAATTTTTTAAATCTAAGTTTGCATACTAAAGAATTATTATTAATAGCATTTTCAGAAATCATATTACTACCGGCTTGGCCACAAAACATCAAAATACAAATTATTTTCGATGTTTATCCTCTGCCCTGCTTCAACAGTTTTGACTTTTATATTTTTTTCTTTTACTATTTTTTTGAATTTTTCATAATTTTCACATGTTTCATATTGCTTTCCTATTATGATGTTTTTCACTTTAATTTCTTGCATTATATATAACAAACCGGCCAATGTGGTCGTTATCAAAATGACTAGGAATAATATAATCAATTGTGTTATAGCCTCTATCTAGTAAATATGGCAATAATGTATTTTTACCAACATCAAAATCTCTACTGCCTCCTCCATCAATTAAAATAGTTTTATTTTGTGGTGTTACAATAAATGTCGAATCACCCTGACCGACATCAATAAAATAGATTTTTAGGTTTTTGGGTATTAAATTTATAACTAAAAATATTAAAATTGTTGCTGATAAAATTCTTCTAATATCTCTTTTTTTATTTCGTACTTTCATCTTTATAAATGCAATTAAATTTCTTACCCTTATCTGCGTTGTATTTGGCTTTTTAGCAAGATAAACATTGCATATATATAACAATGTACCCAAAAGTAAATAATACAAAATAACATGAAATACGCTTGGTGTTGGAATATAAATTTTTGCAAATTTCAATTTTCCAATATTTGAAGTTAATATTAAAATTTCCATTCCAATATTTATGATAAATGATAATATTTTTGCTAATTTTAAGTTTATTAAAATGATAATCATGAAAATAAATCCTGAAATTACTATTGGAGCAACAAAGATGCTTAAGAATAAATTTGAGATTAAAAAATATGGATTAAATGTGTTCATATTCTCTATGATAATTGGCAATATAAATAATTGTACTGACAAGGAAATTGACATTATTTCTTTTAATTTATCTAATGTTTTTTGTATTTGTGGTTTAATTTTGTACTTGTAAAATTTGTTTTTAATTTTTATGTTTTCTAGTATTTTTGTTATATTTTTGTTTAAAATTATGATTCCTAAAACACCGCAATATGATAATTGCAATCCAGAATTTAAGATTAAAAATGGATTATATATTAAAATTGCAAATAACGATATTGACATTGATGTGTAAATATCATTTTTTGTATATATAATTTTAGATAGTAATAATAAAATTCCCATAATGCCTGCCCTTGTTACAGATGGTGAAAAATTTGTTATAAACATATAAAATATTAGGACAAAGATACTCAAAATGTATGTTTTTCTTTTTCCTAGAATTCTTTTAAATATTAGATTTACTCCTAGAATCACATATGAAATATGCATACCTGAAACTGCTAAAATATGTGCCATACTTGCATTTCTAAAATCATTTTGTGTGTTTTCGTCAATGTCATTTTTATAGCCTAGCATTAATCCCAAAAAGACTGATGCTTCTTCTTCATTTAGAATTTGTTTTGTATTTTCTATTATTTTTTCTTTTATTTTATTTGATGTCTGGAACATTATGTTGGTTTGATTTTGCTTTATTTTCTCAACTTTGCTACATTTTATTGTTCCATAAATTTTTAGTTGTTTTAGGTAATTTGAATAATCGAATCCTTTGTAATTTCTTTGTATCTCTGGTTTTATATATGTACCTTTTAATTGTATTTTGTCGCCATATTCAAGCCTTTTCTTCTTGTCTACCATAATATAAAATCTGTATTTTTTGTTTTGAATTTTTGTTACAATTTTATATTTGTTATAATATGTTTTTTCTTCTTTGTTACTTATAATTGTTCCTGTTAATTCAATGGTCTTTTTACTTGCTAATTGTGTATATGTTTTTTCATAATTTGAATTTTGTATTAAAACTAAAGTGTTTGAAATAATTGATATTACCATTATCAGTATTATGATTTTTGAATTAATAAATATTTTAATATATCTAAAATATCTTTTTATTGAAAATAATTTTAATTTGTTACTTTTTTTCTTTTTTGTTATTTTTTTATAAATTATAGGTGTTGCAACTATACATATACAAAACGGGACTATACTTGTGTGTAAGTATAGTCCCACTATTATACCTAATATATATCCTATAATTGCAACAAAAATTGGTCTTTTCAATATTGCCTCCTATGTTGCTCTTTTTATTTATTGAATGTAAGAGTTTATAAAATGTACCTTCAATTCAATGTAATTTTATATATCTTTACAGATTTGTTCTTTTTAGAATTTTGCTGTCTTAGAATATTCTTCTTGCTCCTACATAGTTTGTTTTGTAATATCCTGTTGACATTGAGTCTGTTCTAACTCCTTTGCTTGGATTTGCGGCATGTATGAATGTATTTCCCCCTATATATATTCCAACATGATTTATTCCTGATTTTCCAAACATTACTAAATCTCCGGCTTGTAAATTTGTTACAGATTGACCATTGCTATATTGTGCTGCTGCTGTTCTGTTTAAATTTACGCCAAAATGTTTGTATACATATTGTGTGAATCCTGAGCAGTCAAATCCACTTGGTGATGTTCCACCATATATATATTTACATCCTAAATATTGTTTTGCATATGATACAACTGAACTTGCTGATGCTGATGCAGTTGTATTTGATGCAGTATTTGTTGTTGTACTTTCTGTTGTACTTGTTGTTTTTTGTTCTCTTGTTGTAAGTCCACTTCTTGATGTTTCTTTTTGTGTTGATGTTAATAGATTTTCTGCAATATATCCTTTTGTTCCGTTTACATCTACATATGCCCATCCGTTTGTACTTGATATTACTGTTACTTTTGTGTTTAATGTTAATGATTTTATTACTTGTGATGTTTTATCTGCTTTTTGTCTTAGATTTACAGATTGTGAATTTACATACATTGTTTTTGTTGTACTTGTTTCTTGTGTTTTTGTTGTTTCTGTTGATGTTTGTGTTTCGTTTGTTGTATTTTTTGTTGTGTCTTCTGTTTTTGTTGTATTATTTTCTGTGCTTGTTGTTTCTTCTTTGATAGTTGTTAATTTTTCTTTTCTTACCCAACCTTCTTTTTCATTTGATGTTTTAACTTTTACCCAATCATTTAAAATTTCTACAACTTCAACTTCTGAATCTTTTTTTACCTCTTCAAGTTCTATTGAACTTATTAATGGTATTACTTTGATTTTAACATCATCAGTTATTTTGTATTTTTGATTTTTTGTAATTTCTTCTACATTTTCTGTTTTGTTTGTGTCTGTTTTTTCTATTGTTTTATTATTTTCTTCTTGTGTATTTTCTGTTGTATTTTCTACTGTGTTTTCTGTTGTGTTTTGTGTTTCGTTTTCTTTTGTTGATTCGTTTGTGTTTGCAGCGTCTTTATTATTTACTTGTATTAGGTCTTTTCTTATATACCCTGTTACTTGTTTGTATTTTACTTTGTACCATTCGTCTTCTTCTTTTAATATTTCTACTTCTTCACCTTGTGATGCTAGTTCTAATACTTTAGAGTCTGTATTTGCTTGTTCCCTAAGTTTTGCTGTTTCGACCATTACCTTTCCTGTGTTTGCTGCAAAGCTTATGTTTATAAAAAGCAAACTTGCTATTGCTATTAGTGCCATGAATATTGTGCTTTTTATATTTAGTTTTATTTTCATTTCTTTACTCCTTATATTATTATATTAATTTTTCTAAGACACGTTTCATAGTATATAATTTTTTTTTTGATTTGTCAAGTCCTACGGAAATACAAATTTTTGAAAAATTTTAAGTATGGAAAATTAAAAAGGTACCTTTTCGGTACCCCAAAATTACATTTATATATTTTTATCAATAACTGGTAACAATTGTTTTTTTCTTGAAACAACCCCTTCTAAGAATGCTCTGTTATTTTCTAATTTTTTATCAAATGCTTTTTCAACTGCATCTGTTTTTGTTCCTAATGCAATAATTTCTGAATTGCTGTTTAAAATATCTGTTATTGCTAATACAAATAAAGATAATCCTTTTTCTGCAATTGCATTATTCATTGCTTCTTCTAATTCATTTTGTCTTTTTAAAACATCTTCAATACTTACAGTATTGACTTGTGCTATAACAAATTTTGTTCCGTCTTTATCTAAGCTTTTAGCATCTAGATTTATTAATTCTTCTGCTGAAAAATCGTCTAAATCTGTTCCTGCTTTTAACATTTCTAGTCCATATTCTTCTATGTTTATTCCTGCTTTTTTTCCTAATTCTTCTAATGCTTTTCTATCATGGTCTGTTGTTGTTGGTGATTTTAATAATAATGTATCTGAAATTATTGCACTTGCCATTAATATTGCTTCTGTTTTTTCAATTTCTATTCCTGATGCTTTAAATTCTTCGAATAGTATTGTTGATGTACATCCAAATGGTCTTGCTGTGTAATATAGTGGTTCTGATGTTTCAAAGTTTGATATTCTGTGATGGTCTACTACTTCTAGAATTTTTGCTTTTTCTATTCCTTCTACACTTTGATTAAATTCATTGTGGTCTACTAATATTACTTCTTGTCCTTCTTCTACTTTTTCTATTAATTCTGGTGCTTCCATTCCTAAATAATTTAATGCATATTGTGTTTCTTTATTTACATTTCCTAATCTTACTGCTTTTGATTTTTCGCATCCTCTTTTTTTGTTTAAAATTTCTTTTACCATTGCAGAACAAATTGTGTCTGTGTCTGGATTTTTGTGTCCAAATATTAATACTTTATTTTCCATTTTTTATCTTCTCCTTTTTTATTGACTTTTTTTAATAATATGATATAATATTTATAGGAAATGGAGAGGCCACAAAAGTGGTTTGCCGGTTTAATATAAAAAAACACATCGAACCGCCAAGTTACAGATGTGTTTTTATTGGTTATCTTTGTTTACTCAAAATTATAACTATTGCTATAATCAAGGCAAACGCAATGATAGTTATTCCAATTAAAGAATAAAATAGTATGTATATAATGTTTAATAAAGTTGTTTCTATCATACGCCTCACCTCCTTTATTGGAGGCAAGCCACATCCGTTTATCTCATTTCCTATGTTCACTACTATACAACATTTATATCTAAAAAACAAGCGAACACTTTAATTATTTTTATTTTTTTCTAATATATCTTCTAATTCTTCCTTAGAAAATTCATATTTTTTATTGCAAAAGTGGCAAACCAATTCGGCTTTTCCATCTTCTTCAATCATTTCTTTTAAAACATCTTTATCTAATGTTGCAAGTCCATCTTCCATATGCTCTTTTGAACAATCACATTCATATACAGGTGTTATATTTTCTTCTATTAATTGAACATTTTCATCACCTGTTACTGCTTTTGCTATTTCTAATAATGTCATATTTTTATCTAACATTTTTGAAATTGCTCCTGCTTTAAATATTGATTGTTCTATTTTTGATATTTCTTCATCTGTTGCGTCTGGCATTGGTGTAATTATATATCCTCCGGCTGATTTAACTCCATTTTTATCTACTAAAACACCCAAAGCAACTGCTGTATTTTTTTGTTCTGATTTTGCAAAATATTCTGCAAAGTCTTCTGCTATTTCTCCTGAAATCAGTGGACATATTCCAACATATGGTTCTTTTAATCCAATGTCTTTTATTACATTTATGAATCCTGCATTTCCAACTGCTCCACCAACATCTAATTTTCCCATATCATTTAATGGTAAGTCTACAACTGGATTTGCTACATATCCTTTTACTCTTGGAAAGTTGTCAGCTGTTACAAGCATTGTTCCAAGTGGTCCATTTCCCTTCATTTGAACTGTTAATTTATCTTCTTTACATTTCATTTCATTTCCCATTATTGCTGAAATTGTAAGTAATCTTCCAAATGCTGCTGTTGCAACTGGACTTAAATCATGTATTTTTCTTGCTTCTTCTACAAGTTCTGTTGTGCTTGCGCATACTACTGATATTTTTCCATCATATGCTAAAAATTTCATTATTTTGTCTTGCATTTAATTATCTGTCCTTTCCTAAATTGTAATTATTTTTCAACTCATTCATGAATTTGGAACATATCTTTACCCTCTCCACAAACTGGGCAAACCCATTCATCTGGTAAATCGTCAAATTTTGTTCCTTTTGCAATTCCTGCTTTTTCATTTCCAAACTTTGGATTATAAATATACTTACATTGAGTACATTCATATTGTTCATTTCCTGTTCTTTCAACAGAAAAGTTTTTGTATCCTAATGCAACTGCAACTATCACAATTAATAAAAATGATAATGCCTTCCAAATTCCACTGTCACATAATATTACTGCAAACATTCCAAATATTGCACTTATTCCATATAAAATAAGAACTGCTTGCTTTTGGCTAAATCCTTTTGCAACTAATCTATGATGTAAATGGCCTTTATCCGCTTTAAATACTGCTTTTATTGATTTTCCTTTTATTAGTCTTCTAATTATAGCCCATACTGTATCAAATATAGGTAGTCCTAAAGCAATAAGTGGTAAAACAATTACTGCTGCTGTATATGTTTTAGCAGAGCCTAATATTGAAATTACCGCTAATGAAAATCCTAAAAAGTTTGAGCCTGTATCTCCTATAAATGTTTTTGCAGGTGTAAAATTGAATGGTAAAAATCCCACTAATGCTCCTGCTAATGCGGTTATTAACACTATTGATATTGCTGATGAGCCATTTAATACAAATATTACTAATAAAGATATTGATGATATTACTGATATTCCTGATGATAGTCCATCTAGTCCATCTATTAAATTTATTGAATTTGTTACAAAAATTATCCAAGCTAGTGTAAGTAAAATTGATGTGATTTCATGTATTTCTGGAAAGTTTAAAAATGGAAGTGTTATTCCTTCTATTCTTATTCCAGATGCTACAATACATATTGCTCCAAGTATTTGTCCTATTAATTTTATTACTGGTTTTATTCCTTTTGTATCATCTACAATGCAAAATCCTGAAATTATTAATATTCCTGTTAAAAATCCCAATAATTTTTTCCAATATTCTTGTGGTCCAAATAAATTTATTGAATTTTCTGCGCTCATTACTATTAATAAATATATTGTTGATACTAGAAAACCTAATATTACTGCTGGTCCACCAAATCTTGGTATTGATCTTTTGTGTGCTCTTCTTTCATCTTTTGGAATATCTATTGCTCCTATTTTTTTTGCAATTTTCATTGTATATGGTGTAGTTACAAATGTTACTACAAATGCAAGTATAAATGCTATTGCTATATTTCCCCACATATGTATTCCTCCAATTATTTCATATTATTGTTTTCTATTTCTTCTACCATTTTTAGTCTCTCTTCATATCTGCCGCCTTTAAATTCTGTTC
>MNRS01000022.1:0-44040 GCA_001916065.1 Clostridium sp. 28_17 | reverse complement strand
AAATTCTGTTCCTAACCAATTTCTTATTATGCATATTGCTTCATTTGTTGTTAGGTAGTCTCCTCCAAGTGTTATTACATTTATGTCATCATCTGCTTTTGCAAATTTTGCAGATTCTTGGTCATGTATTGAAGCAGCTCTTATTCCTTTAAATTTGTTTGCTACTACTGTCATTCCATATCCTGATCTGCATACTAATATTCCGCAGTTACATTCTTTATTTTGTATTGCTTCTGATACTTTTTTTGCATATATTGGATAGTCTGTTCTTTCTTCTGAGTCTGTTCCATAGTCTTTGTATTCTATTCCGCTTTCACCTAAATATCTTTTTATTTCTTCTTTTAATTTGTATCCTCCGTGGTCTGCTCCTAATGCTATCATTCGTATCACTCCTTACTTTTTTATATATTGTATAATTTTAAATTTGTTTCCAAATTTTTTCTTTGTTCACTATATCATATTTTGTTGGTGATTACAATATTTTAGACAAAAAAATGTCCTTTTGATGACGATTCTGTTTGGGACATCGTCTTTAAAAAGGACATTTTTTTATTTAATTGCTTCTTGTGCATATTTATTATTAACAATTTTATCATAAGGAGCCTTAACTTTAAGTTCACCGGCCAAACTCATAACTTCTTGCAACTTATCAAAACTCTCTTGTTTTAAAACTGGTGTCTCATTCCAAGCATCAATATCTTTATAACTTTGAATTGCGGTTGTTAAAAGTTCAATATCCGTGTCTGGAAAGAAACTTTTGATTGATTCCGCTATTTCTTTTGCAGTATGCTCTTTAACCCATTTTTGTCCTTTGTAAATTGCATTTGTAAAGTTTTGAATTGTAGTTTGATTATTTTCAATATAACTCTTCTTTGCAAAATATGCTGTATATGGTATTTCCCCCGCTTCTTTTCCAACTGATGCTGCAATATGACCTTTGCCTAATTTTTCTATGTTAGATGCAGTTGGTTCAAAAAGTGTTACATAGTCAGCGCTTCCTGATGTAAAAGCACTTGCCATCAAATCGAATTTTATACTATCATCTAGTGTTAAATCTTTTCCAGGTGTTAGTCCTTTTTGTTTAATTACATATTCTAATGTCATATATGGAACTCCTCCTTTTCTACCTGGTATTACTGTTTTTCCTTTTAGCATATTCCAATCAAAGTTATCAATTTTTTCTTTTGATACTAAAAATGAACCATCTCTTTTTGTTAGTTGTGCAAATACTTGTGTATAATCTTCTTTTCCTTCATTATATACATATATTGATGCTTCTGGTCCAGCAAATCCAATTTGAGATTCACCTGATAGTACTGATGTCATTACTGCATCTGCTCCTTGCCCTGTTGTTAAGTCTATTTCTATGTTGTAGTCTTTAAAATAT
Source organism: Clostridium sp. 28_17 (assembly GCA_001916065.1). GTDB lineage: Bacteria > Bacillota > Clostridia > TANB77 > CAG-508 > CAG-269. The sequence goes on along the minus strand of MNRS01000022.1, from coordinate 42,653 downwards.
CCGTTGTTTATTGCTACATATTGTGGTGCGTAAAATACTGAACGCGTTACTTCATTCATTTTTATTACTGTTGAATTACTGTCTGTTTTGTTATTATTTTTTTGATATATTGCTATTCCTGCAATTATTGCAATTATTAAAAATATAACAATTAACATTATTATTTTTCTTTTCACAATAGTCCTCCTAGAATATTATTTTCGGATAAATTTTTCAAGCAATAAAACTCCTCCATACATAACACCTGCTACAATTCCTAGAATAATAACACTTGTCATAACCAAATCAAGTTTAAACACCTGACCACCATACACAATTAAATATCCCAAGCCTGCCTTTGAAACTAAGAACTCACCAGATATTACACCAACTAATGAAAGCCCTATATTTACTTTTAAAGAATTTATAAATGTTCCTATATTGGCAGGTATAACTATCTTTGTAAGTAATTGAAGTTTGGTACTGCTAAAAGTTTTTGCCATTTTGATTATTTCTTTGTCTGTTTTTAGATATCCATTTAGCATTTCTAGTACAGTAACTATTAAGGAAATTAAAATTGCCATCGTTATGATTGCTGGCATGCCTGATCCGTACCCAAATTATGATTATTGGACCAAGTGCAACTTTTGGCAAACTGTTCAGTACTACTAAAAATGGTTCTGATACTTTTGCCAAAAATTTAGACCACCATAAGATTATAGCAATAGCGACTCCCATCAATGTTCCAAGTCCAAACCCTACAATTGTTTCATATACTGTTACTTTTACATGTTTTAGTAAATCGTTTGATGTCAAATGTGTAAATGTACTCCATATTCTGCTTGGTTGGCTTGTTATAAAACTGTCTATTATTTTTGCGTTTGCTAAGGCTTCCCAAATCACTAAAAATCCTATTAAAATTATTAATTGAGTGGCTATTACTAATAATTTTTTTCTTTTTACTTTTTTTAAATATTTTTTTCTTTCTTGTGATATTTTATTTTTCATCTACACCAAGCTCCTTCCATAAGCAGTCAAAATATCTGCTGAATTTAGGACTTTGTCTGCAATTTATTGGTGTTCTATTTTCCATTTCAAAATCAATTTTGTGGATATCTTTTATTGTTCCGGGCCTTTTGCTTAATACAAGTACTCTGTCTGACATACTTATTGCTTCTGATATATCATGTGTTACGATTAGTGCCGTAATTTTTTCTTTTCTTAATATTGAATAAATATCTTCTGTTACCATTATTCTTGTTTGATAATCCAACGCAGAAAACGCCTCGTCTAAAAGTAATATTTTGGGCTTTACTGCCAGTGTTCTAATTAGCGCAACTCTTTGTCTCATTCCTCCTGATAATTCTGATGGATATTTGTTTTTGAAATCGTATAAATTATATTTTTTTAGCAGTTCCTTTACGTATTCAATATTCTCTTTAGTCTTTATTCCTTTTATTTCTAGCCCAAATAATGTGTTGCTTAATATATTTCTCCATTCTAATAGACAATCTCTTTGTAGCATATATCCTATTTTTGGAGATATTCCGCTGACTTTTTCTCCTTCTATGTAGATTTCTCCTTCTGTTTTTTCTTCTAGACCTGCTATTATTGATAGTAGTGTTGATTTTCCACATCCGCTTGGTCCTATTATGCTTACAAATTCTCCTTCTTTTATTCTAAAATTTACATTTTTTAGTGCTTGTATTTCGTCTTCTTTGTTTTGATATTTTTTTCCTATATTTTTGACTTCTAGTATGTTTTTCATAAATTGCCTCCTTTTATTTATCCTAATATATTTTATGTAAAATTTAAAATAGAGGTTACTTTTTATTTGTTTTTAATTCTTTTTTGTATACATATGTATATTGCCTTTTCCCTTTTCCGAACAAATCTGAAAATTTTCTGTGCAGTATATGAAAAAAAGATTCTAGTTACATTTTATAACTAGAATCTTTTTATATATTAGAAAAGATGTATATTTATATATAAAATTATATTGCATAGAAAATTTATTTTATTTAATATGAATTTTCATCATATTGTATTGCTTCAAATTTTGTTTTACTAACTAACTCTGCAATTTCATATATTAATCTTTGTTGTTCTGGACTACATCTTTCCAAAACTGTATTAAAATCTTTTCTTAGATAATTTTTTGATCTAACATTACTTCCTGTTAATAGATAACCGGGGTGATACTTTTAATATTTCTGCAATTTGTGTTAATCTGTTTAAATTCAAATGGCCTTTGCCTGTTTCCACCCTACTCATATATGCTACAGAAATGTTCATTTTATCAGCAAGTTCTTCCTGCCTTAAATTTTGTTCTACTCTTGCTTCTCTTATTCTTCTTCCTATTACAGTATAATCTGGCGCCATAAAGTCAACCTCCTTCATTTGTAAATATATCACCTATAAGGAAATATGTCAATATTTTTTGTAATTTATTTGTAAATATTTATTTTTTGATTATCAGCATTTTTTTTGCTACTTTTGACTTCATTTTTTTTAATTCTGAATTTCCTAATTCATTTATTTTTATTAAATTATACGCAAAATTTATGGAATTACTTTTAAATTCAATATAATTTATCTTTTGCTTTAATTGGTAGTTATTTGTGTTCCATTTTTTGTTTCCTGTGTATATAACTATTGGTATTACAATTGGATTTCTTACATTTTGGAGCATATTTTGTTCGCATCCTTTTATTATTTTTAATGAATACTCAAGCATTTTATATATAATATTTAAATCAATTTCATGAAGTTCTTTGATTATGACAAAAATCTCTTTACTTTTTATTTTACAGGTTATCATATTTTCATAATTGCTTTTTTCAAAATTTTCATTTTCATCATAATACATTATTTGGTTTTCTTGTGTCGTTTGATTTGCATTATAATATGTTATGTCGTTTTGTTTAATTGGTTCATCTGCCCATACAAATTCATTTAAAAAATCTTGTAAATCTTCTATATTTTTTAATATTTCTATAATTTCAAATTGACTATTTATTTCTCCATCTTCAAGTATATACTCTGCTTTTTCTTCTTCAACTCTTCCGTAATTATTCATATCAATGTTACCTTTGTAATCCATATAGTCATTATATGAGAAATATCTCATAAGACCTCCTTCCTATGTATACAATTTCAATTGGATTTTATTTGAATTTTATTGACCTATAAAATTTATTACTAGATTTAATTTTAAATTTAATACTTCATTTGTAGAAAATAACATTTTGAATTAATTTTTTCGAAAAAACTTCCTGTTCTTATATTAACATAAACGGGTAACAATTGCAATTATTTTTTCAATTGTTACCCAAATTATAATATTTATTCTTTTTTTATGTTGTTTTATGTCATTTATTGTCAAATTTTGTTGGTATTTTTGACATATTATTTATTTTTTATCATTAAAAGTCTTATTTTGTAATTTTTTGTCTAACATATTCATATAAAATAATTCCTGTTGCAACAGAAGCATTCAAACTTTCTGTCTTTCCAAGCATTGGTATTTTTATTTTTTCATCCGCCATTTCTTGAATTTGCGGTTCAACACCATTCGCTTCGTTTCCTATAATAATCACCTTTTTATCAAAATTGATATCATATAGACTATTGTTTGTTTGAAGCGAACTTACAACCAGTTTAAAATTATTTTTTTGTGTTTCTTTTAGTGTTTGTTCTAAATCTTCACATTCTATAATCTTAATTCTAAAAATGGCTCCCATTGTTGAACGTACAACTTTTGGGTTATAACAGTCCGCTGTTCCTTTTGATACCAATATTTGGTTTAAACCTATACTATCAACAGTTCTAAGTATTGTTCCTAAATTTCCTGGGTCTTGAATATCATCTAATGCAACTATTATATCTTGGTTGTAATCAATGTCTTTTTCTTTGTTGTTTCTTCCTATTATCGCCATTATTCCTTGTGGTGCATTTACATCTGACATTGTTTTTAATATGTTTTCAGTTACATATATACAATTATATTTTGCAATTTCATACATCAAATCTTTTGGAATTATTCCTGTATCTTCGCAATTATCACAAATTATGATTTGCTTGATATTTGCTTTTTCTTCAATTGCTTCTTTTACTAATTTTATTCCTTCAATAATGAATTCTTGGCTTTGGTCTCTGTATTTCTTTTCTTTTAATTTTTTTACATGTTTTACAAATTCATTATCTTTACTTGTAATTACTTGCATATCTTCTCCTTTCGCTTCACTAAAATTAGGGATAGGGGGACGGGTCTCTAATCCCTATTTTTTTATCATTACATTATAACTATATATAATTTAAAATAATTTTTAGGGATTAGAGACCCGTCCCCCTATCCCTAATTTTTATTTACTTAACTGTTTCAAAAATTCAGTAACATCATTTAAGATTTGTCTTTCATTTGTTGAGCCAATATCTAATGTAATCATTGTCTTAACACCTGGTGAAAATTTGATTCTATTACCATATGCTTTAATCAATTTCTGTAAATCAATTTCATATTTACTTTGTTCAAAAGTAAATACAACAGCAGTTCTTTTACTTGCAATTTTGCTTATTGCAAATGGTTTTGCTAAGAATTTAATTCTTGCAATATCTAATAAGTTTTCTAGTTCAGATGGCATATTTCCAAATCTGTCTATGATTTCGTCTACAACATTTTGTATATCTTCTTCTTTTTTGCATAATGCTATGTTTTGATATACTTCTATTTTTTGTGCTGAGTCTGGTATGTATTCATCTGGTATATAACTTGTTACATTTAAGTCTATTTGTATGTCTATTTCTGGTTCTACTTCTACACCTTGCATTTCTTTTACTACTTCGTCTAGTAATGTGCAATATGTGTCATATCCTACTTGTTCTAAGTGACCTGATTGTATTTCTCCAATCATACTTCCTGCTCCTCTGATTTCTAGGTCTCTCATTGCTATTTTGAATCCTGAACCAAATTCTGTGAATTCTTTTATTGCTTTTAATCTCTTGTCCGCTTCTTCTGAAAGCATTTTGTCTTTTCTGTATGTTATATAAGCATATGCTTGCCTGTCTGACCTTCCAACTCTACCACGTATTTGATATAATGCTGCAAGTCCCATTCTGTCTGCATTTTCTACTATAATTGTGTTTGCATTTGCTATATCAATTCCAGATTCTAATATTGTTGTACACACTAATACATTTGATTTTCTTTCAATAAAGTCTTGCATTATATCTTCAATTTGATTTCCTGTCATTTGTCCATGTGCATAACTTACAGTTGCCTCTGGTACAAGTCTTGATATTTCGTCTGCTTTTTTCTGTATTGTGTCTACCCTGTTATAAATATAAAACACTTGACCATCTCTTTCAAGTTCTTTTGTTATTGCCTCTTTTATAACCTCTTGGTCATATTCCAATACATAAGTTTGAACTGGCTTTCTGTTGTGAGGTGGTTCATATATTACTGACATATCTCTTATTCCAACTATTGACATATGCATTGTTCTTGGTATTGGTGTCGCAGTCATTGTTAAAACATCTATATTTGATTTGTATTGTTTTATTTTTTCTTTTGCTTTTACACCAAATCTATGCTCTTCATCTATTATTAGTAGTCCAATGTCTTTGAATTCAACGTCTTTACTTAATAATCTGTGTGTTCCAACTACGATGTCTACCTCACCTAATTTTAATTTTCTGATAACTTCATTTTGATATTTTGCACTTTTGAATCTATTTAATATTTCCACTTTTATTGGGAAGTCTTTCATTCTTTCTTTGAATTCTTCATATTGTTGTTGTGCTAAAACTGTTGTTGGTACCAGGTATGCTACTTGTTTATGGTCCATTACTGCTTTAAATGCCGCTCTTATAGCAACTTCTGTTTTCCCATATCCAACATCACCACATAAAAGTCTATCCATTGGTCTTTGATTTTCCATATCTTTTTTTACTTCTTCTATACATCTTAATTGGTCATCTGTTTCTTGATATGGGAATTGGTCCTCAAACTGTTGTTGCCAAGATGTATCTGGACTGAATGCATATCCTTTTGCCTTTTCTCTTTTTGCATATAATTCTATTAATTCTCTTGCAACCGCTCTTAAATTTTTCTTTACTTTTTCTTTTGTGTTTTTCCAATCCTTACTGCTAAGGCTATTTAATGGTAAATTTAATGCATCTCCACCTGTGTATTTTCTAATTGCATCTAATTGACTTGTTGGTACATATAAGATTGCATCATCCTTATATTTTAATTTGATATAGTCTTTTGTTGTTTTGTCTGCAGTTATAGTATTTACACCAACAAAAAGTCCTATACCATAATTTTTGTGTACAACATAGTCACCAACTTTCAAGTCTGCAAATACTACTTTTTCTCCTTCTTTAAAAGCTTGATTTGCAAATGTTTTTTTCTTTTTTCCGCCATCAATTAAATCATCTGCCGAAATTACAACTTGATTTATTTCGTAGTTTTCAAATCCTTCTGTTATTTTTCCAATTGATATTGTTACAATATTTTCTGTTGATTTTACTATAATTGTTTTGTCTAATTTTTCTTCTATTTTGCATAGTATGTCTTCTTTTTCTAGAAGTTCTTTTAGTTTCTTTGCTTTTTCTTTATTTTCAACCATTACATATATGCTTTTTTTCTCTTTGTTCCAATTATTTAAATCTTCAAATAAGTTTTCAATTTCACTCTTGTAATAGTTGATTTCTCTATATTCAAAATGATATCTTTGTGCTTGTTTTTTAGTTACTGCATCTTGTTTTTCTAAATATATTGTGTGATATTTGTTTTCTAGGCTTTCAAAATCAACACTCATTGTGCTTGTTAATGCTTCTGGTACTATTTTTTCTTTTTCTATTAAGTTTTTACTCAAGTTTTCAATATCTTGTAAGATATTCATTTCTCTTTGTTCAACTTTGTTCACTTCATCTACCATAATTAAGCAGTCTTTACTCATGTAATCGATTAATGTTTCTTGTTCTTTGTAAAATCCGTCAAAATATTTATCTATTTTGCTTATATAATTTCCTGCTTTTATTTGTTCTAAGTCTTCTTCTATTATTTCGTCTTGTTTTCCTTCTGTTAGTTTTTGTCTGATTCTTTTACAAATATTTTCTATTTTATCGTCTAAAATATACTCATTTGCTGGATATATTTTGGCTCTTTCCAATGTTGATATTGACCTTTGACTGCTTATGCTAAAGTTTCTAATTGAGTCAACTTCGTCTCCCCATAGTTCAATTCTTATACCAGTTTTGTCATCTGCAGAAATGTCAACAATTCCACCTCTAACGCTGAATTGTCCTCTTCCTTCTATTAAATCACATCTTGAATACCCCATATTTACTAGACTTTTTTTGATGTCTTCTAGGTTATGGATGTCTCCTACTTTGAATTCTAATGTGTTTTTGTATAATGCTTTTTTTGATGGTAACTTTTGCATTAGTGCTTCTATTGTTGTTACAACTATTAAGTTTTTCTTTTCTTTTATTTTGTTTAGTGTTTCTATTCTTTCATATGGTAGGTCTTTGCTTTCTGCTACATAGTCATATGTTACTACTTCTTTTTTAGGAAAAAATACTACCTTTTCTCCTTCAAATGTTTGCAGGTTTTGTACTATTTTTTTTGCTTGTATTTCGTTGTATGTTAATAGTAATATTGGTTTTTTGTTGTATCCGTTTATTGCAGATACTAACTCTGTCATTCCAACGCTAGTTAAGCCCGATATTGATATCGGACTTGTTTCTTTTTCTATTTGGTTACTTAAATCAATAAATTTTTGTGATTTTCCTAATTCTCCTATTATGGTGTTCATTTTTTATTTCCTCCAAAATGCTTTAATGGTTGAAAAAGATTTATTTTCTTTTTCAACCTTGTTTGCTTATTTGCTCTCTTTTTTGTTTTTTTATTATATCATGTTTTTTTGGATTTTGGAAGTGTTTTTTCAAAATTTTTGTTTGCTTATTTTATGTGCGGTTACAATTTACAATCCATAAAATTATTGTTTGTGTGCTGTAAATTGCTGTAAATTGCAGTATTGACTTTTTATGTAAATTACGGTATAATATAATTATAGTTACTTATTAACATAGCAAAAAGTCCCTCAACAACAATTATATGAGGGCAGAAAGAGAACAACATGAACGAAACAAAAACATTAAGAACAAGCAGTTGCATACATGTAGTTGATCCGGTTTGCATGCAATGCAAGGCAACATTATTTACAGAAGATGAGACAAAACGTCAGGAGGCAGTAATCAAAAAACATGGTAAACTTCCATCTGATTGTGTATCTTCACCGATAGATGGTATTAAATGCAAATTTAAAACAGGTTCAGCATATGTGCACGGCAATCGTACACAAACAATTCCTCAACATGGTGATAATGTTACAGCAATGTAGCAACCGCAAAAACATGGGAGAGTTAAATTTATTTAACCCTCCTTCTTTCTTTTTTATAAAAATTTTAGATTAGGAGTGCGTGTTTTTAACTCTGAAAAAATCGGGATTGAAGACCCGTCCCCTAATCCCGATTTTTTACATTTTAACAACCAATTTATTAAATTTAGAATTAATATAATTTTCAAGTTTAGTCATAAACACCTGTGGTTCAATTTCCTTTTTTGCCACCATATCTAATCCCTTCTCCCAACTAGCAGTAAGTTTTGGATTAAGCATATCAGGCATAGAAAAATTAACAATATCATAAATAATTTCACCTTTATTTGTAGGAGTAATAATTTGAGTCTTTTTATTTATTTCTATATATTTAATTCTTTCCAATTTTTCAATAATTCCACCACGAGTAGCACTTGTACCAATTCCGGCACCTTTTATTTGTTCACGTAGTTCTTCGTCTTCAATAAGTTTTCCTGCATTTTCCATAGCAAGAATTATTGAACCAGAATTATATCTTGAAGGTGGTGATGTTTCCGCTTCTTTTATTTCATAATTTTTTACTAAAACTTCTTGTCCCTTTTTTAATTTTTTCAAAATTTCTAGGTTTGTATCATCTGTTTTTTCTAATTTTTCTACGCTCCCCATATTTTCCACATTTTGTGCATCTTCTGTGGATTTTTCGGTTGTATTTTTTCCTGTTGATTTTGCAATTTCTAAATATCCTTTGTTAATACATACTTTTCCACTTGCATAAAATGTTTCGCCTTCAACATCAACTGTTACTTGCACTTTACTGTATTCTGCAGGTGGATAAAAAATTGCTAAAAATCTTTTTACTATCAATTTATAAATTTGTTTTTGCAATTCTGGCAATTTATCGTAGTTTTCATATCCTTGACCTGTTGGAATTATTGCATAGTGGTCTGTTATTTTGCTATCATTTACATATTTTGTTTTTGCCAGATTATTTGTCGGATATTTTTCTTCTACCATTTTCTTAATAAATCTTTGTATTTCTTCGTCTTTAAATCCTTTGGCAATTCCATTTAGATTTTTAGAAATTTCCTTGGCAACCGCAGTTGATAACACCCTTGCATCTGTTCTTGGGTATGTAACCAATTTCTTTTCATATAAATTTTGAATAACATCTAGTGTCTCTTCTGGCTTTATTTTAAACCTTTTTGTACATTCATTTTGAATTTCTGCTAAGTTGAATAATAATGGAGCATTTTCTTTTTGTTTTGATTTTTTTAGTTCTGTAATTATTGCTTTTTTGCCTTGCAACGAAACTATAAAATCTTTTGCTTTTTGCTCACTTTTAAAGCCTGTTTCATTATATAATAATGGTGATTCAAATAATTTTGATTTTTCGTTTACTTTCCATTCTGCTTTAAATGCGGAATTTTCGTCACCAAATTCTCCAACTATTTTATAATATTTGGTCTTAACAAAATTTCTAATTTCTCTTTCTCTTGAAACTATCATTCCCAAAACACAAGTCATAACACGTCCAACAGAAATTGATGCTTTTTCTTCATTTATTTTATTTGCTAATGTTCTCCCTTGTGTAATTGACAATAATCTTGAAAAATTAATTCCTATTAAATAGTCTTCTTTTGCTCTTAAATATGCACTATCTGAAAGGCTATCATATTCAGAAGAATCTTTTGCCTCTCTTATTCCCCTTAATATTTCCTCTTCTGTTTGTGAGTCTATCCACACTCTTTTAACTTTTGCTTTTGGATTTGGATGTGCCATCATTAAAACAAGCCTTTGGATATATTCTCCTTCTCGCCCAGAGTCCCCTGCATTATATATTTCTTCTACATCTTCTCTTTGCATTAACCCCTGTACAATATTAAATTGATTTTGTACATTTGATATTACTTCATATTTCCATTCTTTTGGTATAAATGGAAGTGTGTCTAATCTCCAAAATTTTAGTTTTTCGTCATATTTTTCTGGATAACTCATTGTTACTAGATGTCCTACACACCAGGTTATTATCCATTCGTTTGATTCTATATATCCATTTTTTCTTGGAGCCGTTATTTTTAATGCTTTTGCAAATTCCATTGCTACTGATGGCTTTTCTGTTATTAATAATTTTTTGCTCATTTTATCATCCTTTTTCTTCTATATACTGTTTTGTTTTTTCCTCTATTATTCTGAATTTTTCGGCAGTATCTTTGTTTGTAAAGTCAAATCTATTGTATAATTTTTCTACATAATTTCTTTCTTTGAAAATTTTAAAAGCAGGTTTAAAATATAAATCATATATATATGCAAAATGTGATACAAGCGAATCTCCTCCTGTTTTTATGTTTTTATAGTCTATATGCTTGTCTTCCATAAATTCCCTAAATATTTCGTCTGTTATAGTCTCATTATTCATATTATCTGTTTCCCATGCTATTTTTTCGTCACCTGTTAATAATATATAAAATATGTCAGTTTTATCTGCATCTCTTACTAATTTGGCATGTAATAATTGTCTTTCTGTTAGCCCATCTTCTATTCTTCCTCTATTATGATTTATAATTGCTATTTTGATAATTTCGTCAAATTCATCTGTTTCTATAAAGTTTCTTATTAATCCGTCTTCAAATAAAATTTTTGCTCCAAGTTCTCCATGATTTACACTTTTTCTGTCTACAAATGTGTGATATAAGCGTATTTGCTCAAATCTTCCTATATCATGTAATAGTCCTATCAATTCTGCTAATTGTATGTCTTCTTCACTTAAATTTAGTTCTTCTGCCATTTTTCTGGCTAGATTCGCTACTCTTTCTATGTGGCTTATTTTTACTTTTACCCTTCCTTCTTCTGGGTCATAATTTTTTACATATTCTTTAAATGCTTCTTTTGCTTTTGTTATATTAATTTTCATTTGCTTACTTCCTTTCCTAATGAATTATAACATAATAATTATTTTTTTCAAGTTACAAGTAACAGTTTTTTTAAAAAGTATTGAAACATCTGTATTTTTGGTATATAATAGCGTTTATCAAGGATAATACGAAAGGAGCAAAAATATGGCTTACAATTTTAAAGAAATAGAAAAAAAATGGCAAGAAAAATGGGACAAAGAAGGAACATTTAATGCCAAAGATGATTATACAATGAAAAAGTGGTATGGATTAATAGAATTCCCATATCCATCTGGACAAGGTCTACACGTTGGACATCCACGTAGTTATACCGCTTTAGACATAATCGCTAGAAAAAGAAGATTACAAGGATATAATGTTTTATTTCCAATAGGATTTGATGCATTTGGTTTACCTGCTGAAAACTATGCAATAAAGACAAATGTACATCCTAAAATAACAACAGCGCAAAATATCGCTCATTTTACAGAGCAATTAAAATCTTTAGGATTTTCTTTTGACTGGTCTAGAAAAATTGACACAACAGACCCTGAATATTATAAATGGACACAATGGATTTTTATTCAATTATACAAACATGGTCTAGCATATAAAACAACAATGCCTATCAACTTTTGCACAGGATGTAAAGTTGGTTTAGCAAATGAAGAGGTTGTCAATGGTGTTTGTGAAAGATGCGGAAGCCCAGTTGTTCAAAAAGAAAAATCTGAATGGATGCTTAAAATTACTGATTATGCTCAAAAATTAATAGATGATTTAGATGATATTGATTTCTTAGAGAAGATTAAAGTTCAACAAAAAAATTGGATTGGTAGATCAGAAGGTGCAGAAGTAAATTTCAAAATTGCTAATATGGATAAAAATTTAACTGTTTACACAACAAGACCTGATACTTTATTTGGCGCAACTTATATGGTTATATCACCAGAACATCCTATTTTAAAAGAGTTAGAAGATAAAATTAAAAATTTAGACGAGGTTAAAGAATATCAAAAACAAGCAAGTTTAAAATCAGCATTTGAGCGTTCTGAATTAAATAAAGAAAAAACTGGTGTTGAAATTAAAGGAATCAATGCTATAAATCCATTAACAAACAAAGAAATTCCTATTTGGATTTCTGATTATGTTTTAATTACATATGGTACTGGCGCAATAATGGCTGTTCCCGCTCATGATACTCGTGATTATGAATTTGCTAAGAAATTTAATCTACCAATTGTTCAAGTTGTTGATGGTGAAAATGTTGATTTATCAAAAGAAGCATTTACAGATGTTGCAACAGGTAAACTTATCAATTCTGATTTCTTAAACGGTTTGGAAGTTGCAGAGGCTAAAAAGACTGTTATAAAATATTTGGAAGATAATCATATTGGTACTAAAAAAGTTAATTACAAATTACGTGACTGGGTATTTTCTCGCCAAAGATATTGGGGTGAACCTATTCCAATGGTTTATTGTGAAGATTGTGGTTGGGTTCCAGTTGATGAAAAAGACCTACCTTTAAAATTACCAGAAGTTGAAGAATTTACACCTGGTGAAAATGGTGAGTCACCTTTAGCAAAACAAACAGACTGGATTAATACAACTTGTCCTCATTGCGGTAAACCTGCAAAAAGAGAGACAGATACAATGCCACAATGGGCAGGTTCTTCTTGGTATTATTTAAGATATATGGACCCACATAATGATAAAGAACTTGCATCAAAAGAAGCATTAAAATACTGGTCTCCTGTTGATTGGTATAATGGTGGTATGGAACATACAACTTTACACTTATTATATTCAAGATTTTGGCATAAATTCTTATATGATATTGGTGTTGTTCCAACTAAAGAACCTTATCAAAAACGTACTTCTCATGGTATGATTTTGGGAACTAATGGTGAAAAAATGTCTAAATCCAAAGGAAATGTTATCAATCCAGATGATATTGTAAATGAATTTGGTGCAGATACTTTTAGAATTTATGAAATGTTTATGGGACCATTTGACCAAGTTGCTGCATGGTCTATGGAAAGTATCCGTGGATGTGGTAAATTCCTAGATAGAGTTTGGAACATGCAAAATATGTTAGTTGATGGTGATAATTATTCTAAGGAAACTGAGAAAATGATGCATAAAGCCATTAAGAAGGTCTCACAGGATATTGAGGATATGAAGTTTAATACTTCTGTATCTACATTTATGACAATGGTTAATGAGTTCTACAAAATTGGTAAAGTTAATAAAGCAGAATTTAAAACATTCTTAACTTTATTAAATCCATTTGCACCACACATCACTGAAGAACTTAATAAAATTGCTGGTTTTGATGCAGATATTTCTACATACTCTTGGCCAGAATATGATGAAGCAAAAACTGTTGATGATGAAATTACTTTGCCTATTCAGTTTAATGGTAAATTAAAAGCAACTATTACTATTTCTGTTGATGAAGATGAGTCTTCTGTTAAAGAAAAAGTTCATAATGCTATTGATTCTAAATTGGATGGTAAGACAATTGTTAAGGAAATTTATGTTAAAAATAGAATTTATAATGTTGTTGTTAAATAATATTTAAATATGATTAAAATAATATTTTACCCTATTGAATTCTTGAAGTTCAATAGGGTACTTTTTTAATACGCGTGAACTTTTGAATTTAAAGCAAAGAATTGGTGGTCATGTTTGTCTAATCTTTTTTCGCATTTTTCAATTCTTTCATTTTCTGAATCAAATTTGTTTATATGACTTGTGACTACATCTAATAAAATGCCAAGTTTTTCTCCATGGTCTGCTTCTATTCTTGCAACTGATAAACTTAATTTGTCCATTTCTTTGAATAATTTGTCTTGACCTCTTTGTAAGTCTCTTATTGATACTCTTGTTTCTTCTTGACCTTCAAATAATTCTTTTTGTCCTTTGAATAGTTTGTCTTGGCCTTTAAATAGTTCTTCTTGGCCTCTTTGTAAGTCTCTTATTGATACTCTTGTTTCTTCTTGTCCTTCGAATAATTCTTTTTGTCCTTTAAATAGTTCTTCTTGGCCTTTCTTTAAATCTAATAAAAGTTCCTTTATTTCACTATTTTCCATGATACTTACCTCCCTTCATAAAAATGTTAACAAAAATCTTTATGTAACGTAAAATTACACTTCTTTGTTTTTGTTAGTAAAAATATTATAACACCATATATAAAAAACTGTCAACAAAAATTTTTCGACAAAAAACGACAAAATGGTCTCAAAATATTGGTATTACTGTCACTTTATATTACAAAAAAATCAAAAAAATATTTTTTTGTAACAAAAACTTAATACTTTTTTAATATTCTCGTAATATTTCCACAAGTATTTTGTTGTATAATGTATTTAGTGAATTTTTAAGTAGAAAGGGATTAATCAATTATGTGTATATAATTGATTATGCAAGAAATATATGAGTGTAGAATCAGATTTAAAAAAAGATGGAATTGAAGTTATAAAAAAGCTTGATACTCTAAGAGTCAACTCAATAGCAAGAACTGTATCTAATAGTTTATGTGAAACATTCCCTGATTTTAATCTTAATCAAAATGATTTATTCATAAAATTATCTAGATTGGATATGTATATTGCAAAAATGCCTGAAGGGATGGCAGAGGCAAATTATTTTTATAAAAATACTTCAATTTATTTTAATGACCATATTGCAGATGAAGATTTAGAAGAATTTGCAATTCATGAGTGTATACATTATATACAGGAAATTAAGGATAAAAGAAATTACTTATTACGTATGGGATTATGTGATTATACAGAGTTTAGAATTTATGGGCTTGGCTTAAATGAGGCCGCAGTTCAACTTATGGCTTCTAAAGTATTAACAATTCCTAAAGAATATGTAAAATATTTTAATATAACTTTTGAGACGACGAGTCCTTCTTATTATCCATTAGAGTGTTGTCTAGTTTCACAACTTGCCTATCTCATTGGTGAAGACGTTTTATTTGAAAGTACTATTAACAGTAATGATACTTTTAAAAATAAATTTATTGAACTTACAAATGCCAAAACATTTATGAATATTGAGGATAATATAGATAAAATTTTGATGTCTGAAGAGGAAATTATAAAAATTAATAATAAAATTGCAACTATGGATGATAATAGCAAAAAAATTGATGTTATGAATAAAAAAATAGAAAATTTAAAGAGCCATATTACTTCTACATTTATTAAGACTCAAAAACTTATTACTTCTAGTTATTTTGATAATGTTTTTGATAGTATTACTGATTTAGAAGGTGTTGAAAAATATAGGCAAAAACTTTATAATTTTAAAGATTATTTAGGCTCTACTGCAGGAGATACATTTTTTAATGATTACTATGTAAATAAAATGATGGCTTTAGAAGAAAAATATAATTACTTAGAAAATACTTCTGTTGAGAATGTTGTTGATGATTCTATGTATTTGACTAAGAAAAAATCTTCTAAACTTTTAGATTTTTTTAATTTTATAAAATCTTTATTTGTACATAGTGATTTTGAAAATAGTGTTGATATTGTAAAAAAATGATCTTTTAGTAGACTTATGTATCAAAATTTTTATAATTTACAATGTTTAAATAGCGGCAATTTATTGTCGCTATTTTTCTAAAAATTCTTTTATTGATTCTGATGCATCTCTTCCAGAACGTGCAGCCCATGCAACTGTTCCTTTACATCCTGCTAAGTCTCCACCTGCAAATATTTTAGAATTTGAGGTCTTATATTTTTCATCAATTATTATATTTCCCCATTTGTTTAGTGTTAGTCCTAAATCTAAAACTTCGTCTGAAACATTACTTCCTAATGCCATTACTACATAATCTGTCTTTATCTCATAATTGCTTCCTTCTATGTTAACAGGAACCAGTCTTGTTTCCCCTTCTTTTTGAACTAACTCTGTTTTTATAAGTTCTATTTTTTCTACTTTGTTGTTTCCTTTTATTTCTACAATATTGTTTTGGAATAGAAATTTTATTCCTTCTTCTTTAGCTTCTGCAATTTCTTTTTTCTCTGCAGGCATTTGTTCTTCTGCCCTTCTATAAATTACATTTACCTCTTTTGCTCCTAATTTTTTTATTGTTCGTGCACAGTCCATTGCAACATTTCCACCACCTATTACAGATACTGTTTTATTTGCATAGTCTGGATGCATATTGTATTCTAAAAGTTCGTTGCCTCCATATACTCCTTTTAGTTCTTCGCCTTTTACTCCCATTTTTACGGATTTATTTGCACCTATACTTATGAATATTGCATCATATTCTTTTTCTAATTCTTCTAGATTTAAATTTTTTCCTAGTTCTTTGTTGAACTCTACATTTATTCCTAAATCTAAAATTCTTTTCACTGTTTCTTGTACTCTTGTTTTTGGTAATCTGAATTCTGGTATTCCGTGAACCAGTAGTCCGCCTAAATAGTTGTATTTTTCATATATTGTTACATTTACTCCATCTTTTGCTAAAAATGCTGCACATGTTAGACCTGCAGGTCCTCCTCCTATTATGGCTACTTTTTTGTTTGATATTTTTTTGATATTTTGTGATGTTTCTTCTTTTTTACTTGTATCTGTGCCTTCTGCTTCTTGCATTGCTTCTTTTAGACTATAGTTTTCTTCTTCTGCTTTTTCGAATATGAAGTTTTCTATGTCGCCTATATTTACTGGTTCTCCTTTTATTCCTCGTACACAACTTCCTTGACATTGTTTCATGTGTGGGCATATTTTTCCACATATTCCTGGTAAGACTGTTGTTTTTGATAGTATTTCGTATGCTTTTTTGTATTCTTCTTCTTTTACTGCTTTTATGAAGTCTGGTATGTTGTTTTCTAGTGGACATCCTTTTACTGAGCATGGTTTTATTTTGCAGTTTAGGCAGTAGTTTACTTTTTCTTTTATTTCTTCCATATTTTTTCTTCTTTCTTTTGGTTTTGGACTTTTTTCTTGTGTTTGTTTGTTGTGTTGTCCCTGGTGTTATTTTATTATAAATTTTTAAGGTAGTCAATGAAACTGACTACCTTTTATAATTTTTATTCGGTTTTTATTCGCGTTTTTCCCGAGAAGTCCAAAGGCCTTCTTGGTGTATTGTTTTTCTTCTTATTATCAAAATTCCATATTTTTATTTTATTTCAAATGGAGTACTTTCAGTTCCATTTCCTGATGTTACTTGGACATTAGAGTTTAGAGTTATAACTGGGCGGAAAGCAAAGCCGCCAGAGTCCTCGCGGCCGCTAGAATAGTACAAGATGTTGGCAAAGACACCGCCTGAAGACACACAGCGAACAATGAAGCCAGCACGATCGGAGTCGGCATAGATGCAACGAGAAGACATCCAATATGTATAATCCTTGCAAAACATATCACTATATATTTTTCCATCATCTCCTTCAAAGTCATCCGCAGTCAAAACTTTAGGGCCAGTTTCTCCTATCTTTCCCCATAAAGTTATTTTTAACTCTAGTGAATTTGCTTCCAATACATCTGTTTGATTTATATAATTATCTTGTTTGCTTAAATCTAGTGTTCCTTCATATTCATTTACTTTTTGATTTTTTTCTTGTGCTAATATACTTGGGTATTTCTTATTTTCTGGTTGTATTGGTGTTTTTCCATATTCAGAATATAATTTGCTATAGTCTTTTTCTTTCATTTTGTCTTGTATATCTTCTATTTTTAGATTTTGTACTTTTGTTGCCAATTTTGAATTATATAAAGTGCTACATACATCATCTAATAATTTTACAGCATTGTTATATCCATCATATCCATATAGTACTATTGTTTTATCTGTTGGTGTTGCACTTATTAATCTTACTGCTCCTGTTTTTTCATCTCCATCAATCACTCTCAAACTTAAATTATCTCTACCTATTGCAGAATATGTTTTTAGATTTCTTGCTCCTGAATAAGTATTCAAATTTTCTTTTAATTTGTCTAATGCACTTTTGTCTAATTTATCTGGTGTATATGCTACATAGTCTCCTACTTTAACTGCTTTTGCTAAACTATTTGCCTTAGGTATATATTTATCAATTTCATTTTCATATTCATCTAGTTTTGTATTTTGGTCTAGTGCTGCATTTTCTGATTTTTGTTTTGCATCTTTTGCCTTTTGGAATATTCCTGTATTTGTTAATGCTGATATTGATATTCCTGCCAATATTAAAAGGATAATTATAGTGATTACGAGTGCCACTAATGTTATACCTTTTGAATTTTTAAATGTTTTCTTCATTTTTTCTTCACTCCTTCTTTTGTTTTATGCAGTGTGTTTCTGCACTTTGATTCTACCATAACTAAAACGTTATTTCAACAGTTTTGGTTATATTTTCTATTTATAATTTTTTCATTTTATTTTAAAAAACTAAGATATCCTTTTCTTAATTGATACCTTAGTTTTTAATTCTATTTGTAATTGTCAAGTTATTTCTCATTTGCGAAATAACTTTGCTTTTCTATTACCCTTTTTAAATCATTTATAAAATCAACTTTTTTAGTTTCATCCCTCAAAAGTGCTGCAGGATGCCAAGTTGGCATATACATTATTCCTTTTTTTTCAACCCATTTTCCCCTTGAGGCGGTAATTCCATATTCTTTTCCCAGAATATGTTTTAAAGCAACACTTCCTAATAGAACTATTATTTTAGGCTTTACCAACATAACCTGATTTCTCAAATAATTTAGACAGGCATTTGCTTCGTCCTCTTCTGGATTTCTATTTGCTGGTGGTCTACATTTCACAACATTTGCAATATATACTTCTTCTCTTTTTATTCCTACAATTCCAAATGCCATATCCATAAGTTTTCCTGCTCTACCAACAAAAGGTTCTCCTAACCTGTCCTCGTCTGCTCCAGGTCCCTCACCTATAAACATTATATCTGCATTTTTGTTACCTACTCCAAATACTATGTTTTGCCTTGTTTTACACAATTTACATTTATTGCAATTTATTATTGAATTTTCTAGTTTTTCCCATGTTTCAAACATTATTACACCTCTTAATATATCTACATCCTATTTAAAATTCTATAGACTTTTCTACATTACACAATTTTCTACTAATTTTATTTTCACATCTTCATCTGTGTTTATTTCTGCTTTTGTACCTATTGGAATTACTGTTTTTCTTTCTATATGTCCAAAATTATTTGATTTTATAATTGGAAATTTATATTCACCGTCTAAAACGTCCATTATTATTTTTTCAAGTGATATTCCACTTTCATGTTCATAATTTCCTATCCATAGACCTTTTATTTTATCAAATACTCCATTTTGTTTCATGTAATATAAAAAATTATTACATTCTTCTGGTTCTGTTGCAGGCCCTAGTTCTTCTAAAAATAGAATCTTATCTGTAAAATTCAAACTATATTTTCCTGCTATCATTCCTCTTGTCAAAAATAGATTTCCACCTATTAGTTCACCTTCTGCATTTCCTTTTTGAATTGTTATATATTCTTCATTTTCTGGTCCAAATTCTAAATTACCATCTACGAATCTGCTTAATGCTTGTTTGTAACTATAGTCTGTTTCGTCTGTTGCTATTGTTTTAAAATTTGTTCCACTAAATGTTATTAATCCTGTTTTTTCTGTTATCATATTTGTAATTGATGTTATATCACTAAATCCACATACTATTTTTGGATTTTTCTTTATTAGTTCATAGTCTATATATTCAAATGTTGAGTTGCTGTTGTTTCCACCTTTTGCACACCATATCATTTTTACTTCTTTGTCTGCAAACATTGCATTTATGTCTTCTGCTTTTTCTCTTGCGGTAGCGCTATATCCATTTGTGTTTGAAAATATATTTTTTGAATATTTTACTTTGAATCCGCTTCTTTCTACTATTTCTTTTGCTCTATTTAGTTCATCTATATTGTCTCCAATTATTGGGCTTGATGGTGCTACAACTCCTATTGTATCACCTATTTTTAATTTTGATGGTACTAATTTTGGTAAAATCATACTATCTCCTTTTCTTTAAATTCATCATATTTTCTTTCTTCTTTTGAATACTGTTCTGGCTTTAGTCCTAATCTTGTTTTCATATATATATAAATTAATATATATATTATTGTAAATGCTGTTCCTACTATTATCAAGGCATTTGCAGAAGTTGTAATTCCTAATATAAATGAAGCTAAAAATCCAAATAGCATTCTAACAAAATTTCTAATCAAATTGTATACAGACGTTATTTGAGTGTCTATATCTTTATTTGCAAAACTCATTAAATATCTATCTATTATTGTATAATACATTCCATTTATAAAACCAAATATCATATATGCACCTAATATTATTATAGTTCCTATTAAGTTTTCTTTTATTTCTGTTATTCCACAAATTCCTGTTATTATTGCACTTATTGATAATATTAATGATAATATTGTAAGTGATTTATTTTTAAACATCTTATTAAATTTATTTTCTTTTTTTGATGCAATTGCATTTACAAGACTATTTATAGCACCAGCATAACCTATTACTACAGCTGATAATTTTATATCTTCTAAAAGACTAACTTCATAATTTTCTAATATTGTCAACAATGTGCAGATGAAAGCTGCTGATAATATTAGTGCTTTTAGTCTTTCTGATTTCAAAACAAATTTAAATCCTGATTTTACATCTTCAATTTCATTAACTTCCATTGCCTTTTTGAAGTTGGCTTTTGCTATTTTGTTTGGTTCTATAAATCCCATAGATATTACTGTTGCTATTATTAATACTATCAATGAACATACCATTGGTAAATATCCATTTATCACAAATAAATATCCAGCAATTATTTTTGAACTCATCTCTAGTACATAATACCATGTTGAACCTTTGGAATTTAACTTTGAAAAAATTTGGTTTTTATATTTTGATGGTGGTATTGATTCTTTTAATACGGCTGATGCTACTGTTTCTTTAAGTCCAAATCCTATTGCTGATATAAAGTTTGCCAAAATCAAATCAAATATATTTCTACTAAATATTATAACAAGCATATGTGCTACAAGTAAAAAATTCCCTATTACTAAGCTCTTTTTTTTGCCTAAAAATGCTATTATTATATTTATTGGTATTTGTAAAATCATGACAAATAATGCATAAAAACTGTCTGTTAGTACTATATCTGATGCACTTATTTTTTTTATTTGAGTTAAAAATAAAAAGTTTATTGTATAATAAAATAGCAAGTCCCATGATAGTGCTTTGTATATTGGAAATAATTTCATATTTATTTTTCTCATTTTTTGTTTTTCTTCTTTTGTTTCTTTTATTTCTTCTGTTTTCATATTTACCCCTTTTAATATTTTATATAAATTTTGCTTATTTTCCTAGTAATGATATTAATGCTGTATTTAATCCATACCCTTGTTTTTCTACTCTAAAAGAATGAATCAAATCTTTATTACACACACTGCATAATCCACTATCAATGATATTCTCTGTTTTTAAACCCGCTTTTTTCAATATAATCTTGTTAATTAAAACAGTATCAATATTCCACTTTTCTTTATCTTTTTGTTTTTCCATTATATCGATATTTTTACTTATATTCAAATCTTTAAACTCTTCTTCAAATAAATCTTTTACATCTTTATCAACTTCAAAGTGGCATTTTCTAATGCTTGGGCAAATACAACAGATAATGTTTTCTGGTTTGCAACCTAATTCATTTACCATTTTTTCAACTGTTTTTACAGAAATTCTTTGCAATGTTCCTTTCCATCCAGAATGTGTATTTGCGATTGTTTTTGTTACTGGGTCAAAGAATAAAAGCAATATGCAATCTGCATTTGTAGTTGATAATACTAAATTTTCTTTTTGTGTTATGATTCCATCTGTTCTACTATATTCTTCCAAATTTACATCTGGTAAATTTTTATTTATTTTCTTATTTGCAATTGCAATATTATCTGTATGTTCTTGATTTGTTTTTACTACATTTTTGTAATCAACTTTTATTGCATTACACAATTTTTCATAATCTTGCATTGCTTTTTTAAATTCTTGTTCTGGTAATTGTTGCTTGTTTGCTCTTGCTGTTCTAAAATTAACTTCTGTTCCTATTGAATATGCATGTGTTATTACATCACTATATTCTAATAATTTTCTAAATTGTAAATATTGTACACCATCTTTGTTTACGTGTACAATGTTTTCATTACTCAAATCTTTCAAAATATTTCTCCTTTTTGAGACAAGTGGGACAGTGCAAATTTGTCTATCTTTTTTGTTATTTTATCAAACCGTTTCTTTTAATTCATCATATTTTCTTTCTTCTTTTGAATATTCTTCTGGTTTTAGCCCCACTCTTGTTTTCATATAAATTTCCATTAGTATATACATAATTGTAAATGCTATTCCTACTATAATCATACAATATGTTATTTCCATTTTACCTAATAAAAATGATGCCATAAATCCCATTATTGCTGATGTCATATTAACAACTAAATTTTTTACAGCAAAAATCTTTGTATCAATATCCTTATTAGAAAAGTTTGTAAAGTATTTATCTATCAAAGTATAATACATCCCATGAGAAAATCTTGCCATCATTATTGCAAAAATTATCACTCCTATAAAAATTTTTGATTTATCTGCTATTATTCCTACACTACCTGCAATAATTGTGCTTATTGATGCTATTAATGCTACTGTTATTAATGATTTATTTCTAAATTTATTATGAAATTTTCCCTGCATTTTAGATGCCATTGAACTTACTACACTCATTCCTGCTGCTATAAATCCTATAATATATGTTGGTATTTTTACATATTGCAATATACTAGTATGATAATTTAATAATATTGATAATAAGCTTACAATAAGTGCTGACGCTATTATTAATGCTTTTAATCTATTTGATTTTAATATATATTTAAATCCATCTTCTATATTTTTTAATTGCTTTTTTACTATTCCATTTTGATTTGTCTTTTCTTTTCTTTTTACTGGTTCAATAAATCCCATTGACATTATTGTTACTATAACCAGCATTACTAAAGATAATATAAATGGAAGATAAGTATTAAATTCAAATAAAATTGCTCCTATAATTTTGGAAAATGCTCCTAATATATAATATCCTGAAGATCCTTTAGCATTAATTTTTGCTAAAATATTACTTTTATATTTTGATGGTGGTATTGAAGCATTTAATATACTTGGCTCTGCTATCTCTTTTAGTGAAAATGCTAGTGATGAAATAAATTTTGCAAAAATCAAATCATATATATTCCCTGTCATCATGAACATTACTATATATAGGCAATTTAAAATATTCCCTAAAATTGCACTATTTTTTCTTCCTAAAAATTCTACTATTATATTTGCAGGTATCTGAAGTAATATTCCAAATAACGCTTTTACAGAACTTGCAAGTACAACATCTGCACTACTTAAATTTTTTACCTGTGTTAAAAATAAAAAGTCTATTGTATAATAAAATAAGTAATCCCATGCTAATTTTTTATATGTTGGATAAATTTTCATATTTGTTTTTCTCATTTTTTGTAATTCTTCTTTTGTTTCCATGTTTTCTCCTTTTAAATTTTTTATTAAATAAGAATTATTTTTCAATCGATTTCATTTTCCTAATTATATCATCTTTTGACTTTTTGTCTATATAATTATAATTATTTCCACAAAGTCTAGTATCAAAACCACAAATAGCCTTATACGAGCAATAATCACAAGGCTTTTGGCCTTTTTTATTATATGGTTTTATACTAATATTTCCAGTCAAAATTTCTTTTGCAATTTGCTTAATAGTTCTATAAATATAATTTTGCAAAATCTCAAACTCTTCTTTATTAACACCACTTGTTTTTGCCTCTGATATATCTCCTGCTTTTGTTATTGTTGCCGGTATTAATTTTGAAGCTCCTGATTCTAAGTTTTTGTCATGCATTTTTATTACCTTTATGTCTGCTAGTATCAAGCCTTTCATTTTAAAGTTCTTTCTAAGTTCTTCTTCAATTTGCTCCTCTGTTATTTTTTTGTCTGCTTTTATTATTTGCTCTAATAGACTAAAATATAGAACTCCAGCAGGCAATAAATCCTCTTCTTTGCACACTGCATCCATATATGTTAATAACTGAATTTGCAACCCTGCATATACTTCATTTAAGTCGATATTTTTTGCTGATGATTTGTAGTCAATAATTCTTAAGTACTTTCCATCTTCTGAATTTGCTGTGTCTATTCTGTCTATTTTTCCTATAATTTCAACCTTTTTTCCATCATCTAATTGAATTATAATTGGTTTGTATTTTCCTTTTTTACCAAATTCAATTTCTGTTCCTTCTATATCAAACTCGCTATATACAAGACCTTCAATTATGTATTTTAGTGCTTTTGCGACTATTCTTTTTAGCCTTTTTACTAAAACTTTGTATTTTGGTGTTGCAACAAATGTATATTTTTTTCCCATATCTAGTTTTTCTTCTACAACATCATCTACTAGACTTTGTACTTTTTCTTCATCTGTTACTAATTCTGGAAGACTGATATTTTCATTTTTTACTTTTTTGAAAAATTCGTCTATTGTTTCGTGCATAAATGAGCCTGTATCAAAATTTTGCACTTTCAATTCTTCTTTTTCTTTTAGTCTTAAGCCATATTGCAAATAATATGAAAATGGACATTGTGCAAATTTTTCTAATTTTGATACACTTGCATTTAGTGTGTTTCCGTATAATTTTTCTATTGTTTCTTTGTTAATATTCTCTGGAAGATTTGTGTAATCAATTCCTTGCAAATCTTGTTTTACTTTTGAATACCACTCATTTTGATTTTTATAATATTCATAAATTGTATACCAAATATCGTCTATTTTATTTCCATCTTTTAGTTCTGATATATTTTCTAAAAGTTCTTGATATGTCATATTTTTATTTGTAATTTCATAATTTTTGTTGATTACATCACTTTCTTCTTTTATTTCTGGAAATAATTTTTTAATTTTATTTACCATCATTGATGGCCTTAGTGATTTTCCTTCTGTTTCTGATGATGCATATGATAAATACAGTTGTTTTTCTGCAGTTGTGAAGGCTTTATAAATATTGAAGTTTTCTTCGTATAGATTTTCTATTGTTCCATTTGCAAGTTCAATTCCGTCTTGTTTTAAAATTTCTCTGTCTTTGTCTCCGAAAAAACCTTCTGCTTTATTAATGCTTGGAAAACTTCCATCATTTAGGCCTATTATGAAAATAGTGTCTACTTTATGACTTCTTGACCTTTCTACATCACCTACAATTACTTGGTCTTGTGTTCCTGGTATTTTGCCTAATTCACTATTTTTTAGTCCTGTTTTTAATATTTGCATATATTTTGCAATGCTTAATTTTTCATCTCCAAATATTAAAACCATTTCATCAAATATATCTAAAATTATTTTATAACTTGCAATATATTCATTTGCTAAATCAATTTGTCCTAACTCTTGTAACTCATTTATTTTTGCGTTTATTTTTTCTTCTATTTGTTGCTCTTGCATAAATTCGTATACTGCTTTTGTTGTTTCCTTAACAGTTCCAAAATTGCTTTTTAATTTTAATAATGGCTCTATGATTTGTTTTCTTAATCTATTTAGATATTCAATTTCTTCTTTGTTATCATCATTTATGCCATATGTAAAATCATTTTTCCACTTATTGTGCTTTATTCCCCATTTTGTACAGTAATTTTCTAATTTAAAAATATCGTCATTTTCTATGTCAGAAAATCCTATTTTTAAGTAATTGAAAACCGCTTCTTTTGAAAAGTTGTTACTGAAAATTTCAAATATTGAAAGCAAATATTGAACTATTATGTTTTGGTTCAAATCTCTCTTTTCGTCTATAAAAACAGGAATATCATATTGTGCAAAAATACTTCTTATTAAACTTGAATATGTATCAATATTTCTTGTAATCACTGAAATATCTTTATATCTTAATTTTTTATCTCTTACAAGTTTAGTAATTTGTTTTGCGACATTTTCAATTTCTGAATATTGATTTTTAGCCAAAAATAGTTTGATATTTTCTACTTTTTTATCATATTTTTTTGTTCTATTATTAAAAATATTTTCCTCTAAATATTGTAATTCTTCAGTTTTAAAACGTGGCAAATTAGTTAGATGTATAGGCTCTTCTAACTTTAGTTTTTCATCTTTTACCATGTTCATTATTTTAGAAACCGTAACTTTATTTGGATAAAATATGTCTGTGTCTGGTTTTAGGCTTGGCTCTAAACTATCTGTGCATACTGTTATTGTAACCTGTTTTGCAAGTTTAATGAATTTTTTTAGCACTTCATATTCTTGGTATGTAAAACCAGAAAATTCATCTATATAAATAAGGCTATCTTTAACAATGTTAGTATCTTCAATAATATTGCTTAATATTGTTAATAGGTCTGTGTCTTCAATATATTCACCTTGCAACTTTTGCTCAAAATTGCTGTAAATTAAAAACATATCATTCAATTTTGTTTTTAAATATTGGTCATCTGTTTTATCAATTTCTTGTTTTAAATCTTCTGGCAAAACACCATGCTTTTTAAACTCAGTAATTGCGGTCATTGATAAATCAATATTTTCTTCAGATTTACTCAAGAATTTTAGATTGCTTTTATTTTCATTTAATATTGAATAAATAAGCATTGACTTACCACACTTAGTCAATTGAGTTTTTGTGTTTCCACCTAATTCTTGTAATACCCTGTGTGCCATTCGTGAAATTGTTAGCACTTCTGCATTTATTACGGCTTTTGTGTCAATTGCATCCATCAACTTTTTTTCTGCCGTAAACGAGAATTGCTCTGGTGTTATTATATATATTTTCTTTTCTGTTTTTACAAGTTTTGCTATTTCTTTAAAGCAGTATTCACTTTTACCGCTACCTGATTTTCCATAAATTATTCGTAAACTCATTTTATCTCCATTTCTAAAAAATCGGGATTGGGGGATGGGTCTTCAATCCCGTTTTTATTTTTTCGGGATTGAAGACCCGTCCCCCAATCCCGATTTTTTCGTTAATTTTCTCTTCTCCAATAAAATAAATATTGTTGTGCAAGACCTTTCAAATCCCCGAATTTTTCTTCTGCCAATTTTTCTATTTTTGTCTTACTAACTTTGCTTTCATCGCTTTCCTTAATGTATAAATCATTCATAACTCTTCTAACCCACACATCAATTGGAAAAACATCAAATCTTTTCAAATCCGAAAATAATAATATGCAGTCTGCAACTTTTGGTCCAACTCCAGAAAGTTTTAATAGTTCATTTCTTACCTCTTGAGTGTTTGGATTTTTTCTTAATTTTTCTAAATCGACTTCTTTGTTTAATATCATTTGTGTTGTTTCATATAATCGAATATCTCTAAAACCTAGTCCAAGATTTCTAAATTCCTGAACAGTCACATCTTTTAGTTGCTCTGGCGTTGGAAATGTATAGTATTTTTTTCCATTCCATTCAATTTCATTTCCATATTTTTGTGATATTCTTTCTATTATTCCTTTGATTCTTGGAATGTTGTTATTTGCTGATATTATAAATGATATTATTGTTTCCCATAAATCTTGGTTTAAAATTCTTATTCCTTTTCCATATTCTATACTTGTTTTTAAGTATTCGTCTATATTTTCTAATTGACTTTTTATTTTTTCATAATCTCTTTTTAAATCAAAATATTTTTCTACAATTTCTTGAAGATTTCCGTCACACTTTCCTGTAAATGTAATTATTTCTTTTGTTTTATTTATTTCTTTTGCTCCATTCTTTTCTTTGCAAATCTTTTTTTCTTTTTTTACTTGTATTACACCGTTTTTTATAACTCCTATGTAACTTCCGTCTTCTTGCTCATTCCATCTAAAGCATTGTCCACATTCGAATATGTCTTTTAATTCAAATGAGTTTTGATTTTCTAATATATATTTTTGTTCTTCCATAGTGTTTTGAGCGAATCTACTCAAACTTCACCTCCAAAGTTTTTTACGAATTTTTGATTGTTAATATTCTAATTTTTATAAATACGTTTATTATCTATATAATTTTATCATTTTTTTTTCTGTTATTCAATAATTTTTCTTGATATTAGTTCTATTTCGTGATATATTTAAATATATTAGAATATGTTAGGAGTTAATAAAATGAACGCTAAATTAGCAACAAAGTTAAATTTACTTAATTACATAAAAAGTTTTTCTATGCCTGATTATCCAGATTTAGGAATTTTGTCAAATACATTTTTATATGATATATTTATTGGTTCATGTAAAAATCTTGATAATTATACTTTATTATATGGTGATATTGATGGTTTAAGAAATTTGAATAATGAAATTGGTTATAAAAATGCCGACTTGGCGATAGAGGAATTATTAAAAACGATTTTGGATTATTTGCCCGAAAATATAACATCTGCAAAACTTGGAGGAGATGAATTTTGCTTTATCGTTCCAAATATGTCCACTGAAGATACAAGAAAAATTACAAAAAAAATACATGAGGCGCTTGCAAAAAATGAAAAAGTTAAAGGTTTAGATATTACTTTTGGTGCCTGTGATTCTTCTAATTTTAATAATATACATGATATGTATACATATGTTGAAAATAAAGTTAATATGAAAAAACATGGTCTTTTAAATATTAATGAGAATGTCGAAAATGTCAATGAATTTAATCAAAAATTGGACAAATTTATTGATTCGACCATTAATACATATATAAAAAACTTTCGTTTTTCTCAAAATCGTATATTCAATAATGATGATTTAAAGACTTTATCTTATCCTGTAATAAATGCTGTTTCTAATTTATTAGACACTGACAATATTGTAATAAAAAATGATTGTGATGATTTTATACATGAAAATAAAATTGATTCTGATATTGCATCAAAAATATATGATTTAGTATCAAAACCTAATATAAATTTTGAGGAATTAGATTCTTTATCTATCAAGGATTTAAAAAATATTAAAGATATATTGTCTACAGACTCTGTAACTGGCGCTCATAATAATGTATATAGAGACCATTATATTCTTCCTAATCTTGAAGAAGAAGGTGATCCTTTTAAAGTTATCTTAGCAGAGTCTTTGGGTATAAAGATTTTAAATTCTGTATCTTCTCATTCTAGTACAGACTTAAAGATAAAATCTACTTTTGAGAATTTAATTAAGAATTTAAATGAGATTATCCCTGAAGGATGTAATATTAGAACTTTTCCTATTCATTCAGGTGGTGGAACTTTTGAAATAATTGTGAAAAATGATTATAAAGATATTTTGAATGCAGATAAAATAAATCAAATTTTTAATAAAATGAATTTAAATCCAGATAATATTCGATTGTTTGGTTCAGTTAAGAATTGTCAAAATCCTTTAGATTATGACCGTATATACTCTGATTTAAATTGTATTTGTGAAATGGAAAAATCAAAAATAAAAAATTCTACAGATTATTTTCTTTCACCTAATGCTCTAAAATTATTAGACGTTTCTTTGGCTTCAGCGGTAAAATATTTCAAAACGCAATCAAAACATTTGGGCATTTACAATGAGAAATCAAAGTTGGACTTTTCTAAAAAAATTGTTAATTCTTTAATTGATAATTTTAATCAGTTAAATATTGATAATGAAAAAAATGGAAAAATAAATATTGATGATAATGAATATGTTAAATAGGGTTATGGTTCATTACTTGTCTAAATAAATTTATTATTACAGTTTACAGCCACAATTTAATTTGTTGTTTGTGAACTGCAATAATAAATTTATTTTTTAAATCCTAATCCAACTACTTCTCTTGCATTTGCAATAATAATAAAACTTTCTGGGTCTATTTTTTTTGCAGTTTGTTTTACTCTTACAACATCTCCCCTTGAGGCTGCACATAATAATACTAATTTTTGTTCATCTTTATACATTCCTTTTCCATAAAGGCCTGTTGTTCCCCTTCCTATTTTTTCTCCAATAACCTCTGCTATTTCTTCATTTCTTTTGGAAATTATTATAAGTAATTTTGTAAAATAAATACCTTCAAAAATAATATCTATCATTTTTCCCATTAAATATATTGCAATTGCTGAATATAGTCCAATTTCTATTTCTTTAAATAATAATACGTTTAGTCCAACAATAATGACATCTACTATGATTATAACATTTCCAGTTCTTATATTAGGATTATATTTTTTCACTAACATACTTATCAAATCTGAACCGCCTGTTGATGAATTTGCTTTTAAAATTATCGCTGTTCCTAGTCCTATTATAATTCCTCCGTAGATACATGCTAAAAATCTGTCTTGTGTTAATGGTTGTAATTTATCTAAAATGTCAATTGAAAAAGAAAATGTTACTGTTCCTATAAATGACCTTATTACAAAGCCTTTTCCTAATTTATATGCTGCAAATATAAAGAGTGGTATATTTATTGATAATATTGTTGTTCCCATTGGAATATTTAAAAAGTAATAAAAAATTGTTGCAATACCTGCAAAACCTCCTGATGATAATTGATTTGGTAATAAAATTAATGATGTTGCAATTGCCATGATTATTGCTCCAACTATTGTTTCTATTATTTCTGTAAAAAAAATTTTTATTCTTTTTTTGCTTGTTTCCATTTATGTTTCCTTTCCAGTGGTGATATATTTGGAGTAAATTTTCTGTGCAGTATAATTTTATATATTAGGAAGGTTGTATAACTTTCCTAGTATAAAAAAATAATCACCTTTATTACTATTATGGTAATTTTAGGTGATTTTATACAATTTAGAAAATTCTTCTTTTTTACATATTCTTTTAATTTATATTTTTAACTTTTTGCTTTTTTCGTTTCCATCCAAAAAATCATTATATGTTTTTGTTATTTCTAATTTTAATTTTCCTGGTTTTATTTTTTCATCTTGTTTTACAATTAAATCTACTTCATATAATTCTTGTAATTTATTGACATTTTCTTTTTTGTGTCCTATTACATTGTTTGCATCTATTGGATTAACAGTAACTTTTACTTCTTTTACTTTTACATTTAATTTTTTTATTTTTTCAACAATTGCATCATACCATAAACCAGATTCAACTAATTGTCTAAAAGCTGGATGAAATGGACCTGCAACAACTTCACTTTGATTGCTTCCTGGTTCACAAATTTCTTCTGTATTTTGTAGTCCAACTCTTATAACGTCAATTTTTTTGTCATTAAACATTCTAACTAATTGTTTGCATGTTTCAACTGCTTGTACTACTGATAATGGTTCATATGTTCCATTATTATATTCTTTTTCAAGTTTTGTTCCTTTTATTACAAGCACTGGGTATATTCTTATCATTTTTGGCTTTAATTTTATTAATGCCTTTGCAGTATTTATTTCATCAATTCTACTACTTTCTGGCAATCCTACCATCATTTGATGGCCTAAATTGAAACCATACCATCTTATTAATTTTGATGCTTTTTCTACGTCTTTAAAAGTATGCCCTCTGTTTGCTCTGCCTAAAATATAATCGTTTGCAGATTGCACCCCAAGTTCTATTGTTTTTACTTTATATTTTTTTAGTCTTTTTAGAATTTCTTTGTTGATGTAGTCTGGTCTTGTTGATATTCGTATACTTTCTACTTGTCCGTTTTTTATGTATTCATATGCAATTTGTAATAATTCTTCTTGTTGTTTTTCATCTATTCCTGTAAAACTTCCTCCAAAAAATGCAATTTCTTTTTTGGCGTCTTTATCTTTTATGTTTTCTAAAAAATATTCTATTGTTTTTTTTGCATCTTCTTTTGTTAGTTTCTTTTTTTGTCCACTTATTGATTTTTGATTACAAAATATACAGTCATTTGGGCATCCTAAGTGTGGTACAAATACTGGAATTACATACTCTTTACTCATATTTTCTCCATTCTTTCTTTAATTTTTTTGGATTTATGGTCAACTCTTCTCCATTGTTTATTTTGAACTTTTAGTTTTGATTTTCTAATGCCTTCTTGGCTGCCTGCATTTCTGCCTCTTTTTTACTTTTTCCTTTTCCTGTTGCTAAAACTTTTCCATTTAAAGCAACCTCTGCTTCAAAAGATTTGTTATGGTCAGGTCCTGACTCACCTATTATTATGTATTCTATTTTAACATCACCATTTTTTTGCAACTCTTCTTGTAATACGGTTTTATAATCCTTTTCCCCTACATGTTTTGTTGCAACTTCTATTTCATTTTTTAAGTTTTCAATAATGAATTTTTTTGCAGGTTCTAGTCCACCATCAATAAATATTGCAGCTATAACCGCTTCTACACTATCTGCAAGTATTGCTGGTCTTTTATTTCCTCCTGATTTGATTTCTGAATTTCCTAAATATAAGAACTTTCCAAAATTATGTGCAATTGCTATTTTGTGTAGGCTTTTTTCGCATACTACAGTTGCTCTTACTTTTGTTAATTGTCCCTCTTGTAAATTTAAATATTTATTATACATATATTCACTTGATACAAATTCCAATATGCTGTCTCCTAAAAATTCTAATTTTTCATTACTTTTTTTTCCGTGTTCATATGCGTATGATGTGTGTGTTAATGCGTTTTGTAATAGTTTTATATTTGTAAATTTATATCCTATGTTTTGTTCTAATTCTTCTAAATTTCTTTTTTCCACTTTTCTAGTTCCTTTCTTTAGGTTTATTTAAAGTTTGTTTTTGTATGTATATATTATATAACATTTTACAGATTTTGCAAGTGATTTTGCGTGTATTTTCACAAAAGAACTTTTTTCGACATAAAATATAATAGCCTAAAAATATGAGGTGATTATTTTGAAAAAATTTAAAAAAGGAGATATTGTTGCAAGAAAATCTTATGGAAAAGACATCATCTTTTATATAAAAAAAATCATAAAAAATTCTAACTCAGAGGTTGCTATTCTTTGTGGATTATTCGAAAGAATTGAAGCTGATAGTAGTGTTGATGATTTGGAATTATTAGACCATAATTTTGTTAAAAAAATGTTTAGCAATGAGGAAAAACGCCTTTCTTCTAGAATTGATACTAAAAATAATGATTATCGTTTTAATTCATTTGAAGACTCTTTAAATCTTAGAAAAAAGATTATAACTGGTAAGATTTTGCATTTAGATGGTGATAAGCGTTATTCCCAAAAATCGTATAATTATTATAAAAAAATGGGACTAAATGCTATTGTAAAAAACATCCCAGAATATAAGCAACCTCATGTTGTTTACAAGTTACTTAAAATCTACCAGCCTGACATTTTGATAATTACCGGTCATGATGGAATGATTAAAAAGGGTTCTAATTATAATGATATCTATAATTACAGAAATTCTAGGCATTTTATAAATACGGTTAAGGAGGCTAGAAGATATGATAAAGAAAACCAGACTGATACTGTTATTTTTGCTGGTGCATGCCAAAGTTATTTTGAAGCAATTATGATGGCAGGTGCAAATTTTGCTTCTTCCCCTGCTCGTATTTTAATTGATTTTTTGGATCCTTTGATTATTGCTGAAAAGATTGCGACTACAGAGCGTTATAAATTTATAACAATTGATGATGTTACCAACGAACTTCGTGATGGTAAAAAAGGTGTTGGTGGTATTGGCTCAAATGGTAGAATGGTTTTGGTGTAATAAAAATGTAATGTAAATGTAATATTATGTAATTTAGTATTGATTTTCATTGATATATCAACGTTTTTCTTATTTTTATGCAAACAAACTTTTTTTGACATTTTTCGTTAAAAATGCTATAATCAAGCCATCTTAAGGGAGTAGGTGATAGCATGATTTGTAAAAGTGATATATCAAATCTAAAAACTGACATCTTAGAAAAAGTGGGTCAAAAGATAATTGTTAAAGGTTCTCTTGGTAGAAGTAGAACATTTGCGAAGGAAGCAACAATAGAAAAAGCATATCCTAACATTTTTGTTGTTAGATATGAAGAAAATAATAGAAATGTAACTTATAGTTATACTGATATTTTAACACGTACTGTTGAAGTTGATGTGTATGATGGAGAGGCTTATAGCCCTTTAATTCCACCTCCAGTGGAAACTAAAAAAAGAAAGGTTGAAGTTTCTTTNNAAGGTTGAAGTTTCTTTATAAAGTTTTTCCAGTTTGATTGGTTAATTTATTATAATGTTATTTAAAATAGCACATGTTTTTATGTGCTATTTTTGTTTTTTTAATTATGCTTTGTTTTTCTTTTGTGCTTTGTTTTTTACCCTTCTTTTAGATGACTGTATTTTAGTTTTGTTGCTAACCCTCCTCGTATGTGTCTTTCTGCTTTATTTTCGTCTAGTATTATTCTTACCTGCATTGCTAAACTTGGGTTTATTTTTTTTAGTCTTTCTGATACGTCTTTGTGTACTGTGCTTTTACTTATCCCAAATTTTTTTGCTGCTCCTCTTACAGTGTCTTTTGAATCTATTATATATTGTGCAAGTTCTATTGCACGTTCATCTATTGATATACTTTTCATATAGTCAAACCCCCATACGAATACTTTTGTTTAATTGTATTCGCTTGGGGGTTGTATTATACCTTATTTTATATTAGTATATTTTCAAATATTATCTTTAAATAATTTTTTACATTCTTCTTTAGTCATATCTCCTAATTTATATTTTTCATATATTTTCAATACCAACATCAAAAAAACTACTTCTATAAAAGAAATAGTCTTTTTAATTAAAAAAATTATTATCATTATATTGTGGAATGTATCTAAAATCCTCTTGTACTTCCTCCTCCACCAGAAGATCCTCCGCCTCCTGAGAATCCACCGCTCGAAAATCCGCCTCCTGAAAAATCTCTATATGTATCTCTTCTATATGGTGGTCTATATGAATTATTATGACCTCCACGTCCAGAATTCCCTTTGTGTTTAGAATTTCCATCTAATAAAATTACAATTACAAATATAACTATGAAAAACATATATCCTATTATCATCATTGGATTTTTTGTAAGAAAACTAATTAATGTATATATTCCTGTATATACTACACTAAATATAATTTTGTTTTTTCTTTCTCTTACAAGATTTATTGTACTTGCGGTTAAACATGTACCTATTATAACATACACTAATGTTTGTTCTTCTTGTGAATCTGAATTTAATTTTTCAGGATTCTCAACATTGTTTAATGTTATCCCATATTCATTGCTCACTTCTCCCAAAATGGCACTAAACCCATTTTTTATTCCATCATTATAATTGTTATTTTTTAAATATGGTATTATATATTGGTCTTGAATTCTTCCTGTTTTCCCATCTGTTAATGTTCCTTCTAATCCATAGCCTACTTCTATTCTAAATAGTCTATCACCAGTTGAACATAGTAATAGTACTCCATTATTTTTTTGAGAATCCCCTATACCAAATTTTCTAAATAATTCTGTTGCATAT
Source organism: Clostridium sp. 28_17 (assembly GCA_001916065.1). Taxonomy (GTDB): domain Bacteria; phylum Bacillota; class Clostridia; order TANB77; family CAG-508; genus CAG-269. The sequence goes on along the minus strand of MNRS01000022.1, from coordinate 6,950 downwards.
TCTTCTATGCTTTGTCCTTCTAAACTTTTTACAGTTACTACAACGATTTGAGCGCCTGTTTTTTGTTGCAATTCTGCATTTGTTTGTATTATATAGTTTTTTGTTTCTTCTGTTAAGACTCCTGCATAATCATTAACAAAAAAGTCTTTTGTTTGTGATACAACTGCAAATGATTTTACTGATAACAATATACAAAATGTAATTATTAGTAATATAATTCTTTTTATATTTTTAGAATTGAACATTAGGAACCTCCTTGCTTTCTTGTGTTGCTTGGAAATATTCTTTTTGTTCAAATCCAAACATATTTGCTATAATTCCTGCAGGGAATTTTTTAATTTTTAAATTGTATTCTTTTACTGCATCATTGTAATCTTTTCTAGCAGTTGCTATACGGTTTTCTGTTCCAGATAATTCATCAGATAATTGTATAAAATTTTGTGATGATTTTAGGTCTGGATAGTTTTCTACTACTACCATAAGTTTGCTTAATGCTGATGTTAATTCATCATTTGCTTCTGCTTTTTCAGAGACACTTGTTGTTCCTACCATTTTTGCTCTTGCATCTGTAATTGAATTTATAATGTCTTGTTCTTGTTTTGTGTATCCTTTTACAGTGTTTACTAAATTTGGAATTAAATCTGCTCTACGTTGTAAATATGTATCTATTGTTGCATATTTGTTGTCTACCTCTTCTGATTTTGCAACTATACTGTTATAACTTGATACTAACATTAGTCCTACAATTGCAATTAATGCAATCACTATTATTATCCCCATACTTGATTTTTTCATTTGTTTCACCCCCTTAAATTTCCTCTTTTAAAAGATTTTCTAATATATTAGCACATCTTATTGATGCTAATTGCACAAATTTATCAAAGTCAATTTGATTTTTTCCATTTGGTGAGTCAGATATACTTCTTATTACTATAAATGGTATTTCGTCTAAATAGCATACCTGTGCTATTGCTGCGCCTTCCATTTCAACACAGTCTGCATCAAATTTTGTATATATTTTGTTTTTCATTCCTATATCTGTACAGAATATATCTCCTGTTGCTATTGTTCCCTTTTTTACTTTAAAATCTTCGTTTTCTAGTGATTTAGCAGCCTTTTCAAACTTTTCTATTAGCTCTAAATTGCTATATATGTAATCTCCTACTCCTGTTATATATCCTTTATCATGGTCAAATGCAGTTATGTCAAAGTCATGTTGTACTAATTTTTCGCCAATTACTATATCTCCTATGTTTAATAATGGATTTAGTGCTCCTGCAGATCCAACATTTATTATGCAATTAACATTTAGTTTATCTATTAATATTTGTGTTACTCTCGCAGCATTTACTTTTCCTACTCCACATTTTGCCACTACGACTTTATTTTTTCCTATTTGTCCTGTTTTTACTGTTACTTCATATATGTCTTTTTCTTCTATATTGTTCATTATGTTTAGTATTTCTTCTTGTTCTTCTTCCATTGCAACAATTATTCCTATTTTATTCATTTAAAAGACCTCCGTTTTCATTCGTGAATATTATATCATATAATATATTTAATATCTATAAAAATTAAAAATAAATTATGAATGTTTAACTGTGTAAATATATTAAAGCATGAATATTTTAAAATGAATATTTATATTTTATAAATGATGTAAAGTGATATTAATGATTTATTTAACAGAAAAAAAGAACTATACAAAATTTAGTATAGTCCTTCTTATTTTTTAAAATTGTTCTATTAATTAGAATTATTGTAATTCGATAACAGCTCCAACTTCTGTGAATTTTGCTTTTAATTCTTCTGCTTCTTCTTTAGAAACATTTTCTTTAACTGTTTTTGGTGCTCCGTCTACTAATTCTTTAGCTTCTTTTAATCCTAATCCTGTAGCGTCTCTAACTACTTTGATAACTTTTATTTTTTGGTCTCCAGCTTCTTTTAATACAACGTTGAAAGATGTTTTTTCAGCTGCTGCATCTCCTGCTGCTGCTCCTGCTGCTGGTGCAGCGGCTGCTGATACTCCAAATTCTTCTTCTATAGCTTTTACTAATTCTGATAATTCTACTACTGTCATTTTTTTGATTTCTTCAATCATTTCTTCTTTACTCATTTTATAATCCTCCTAATTTTTTATTTTTGTCAATCTTAAATATTGACCTTTTATTTTAATTTTTCGCCTATCTATTTAGGCTTTTTATTTCTATTTTTGTTTTTGATTTTTAGTTATATGCAAATTCGTTTGCAATACTAATTCTTATAAGATTAAGCTTCTGCTGTTGTTTCTTCAGCTGAACCTTCTTCTTTTTGAATTCTAACTTGATCAAGTGCAACTGCAAATTTTTGAATATTTGCAAGTAATGCTCCAGCAAGCATAGATAGTAATGTTTCTTTTGATGGTAATTTTGCTAAAGTGATTATTTCTTCAGTAGTCATTACTTTACCTTCAATAACTCCACCTTTAATTTTGTAGTAGTCATTGTTTTTTGTGAATTCATAGATTGCTTTAGATGGTTCTAAGTAATCTTCATTACTCATTATTACAGCTGTAGGTCCTACTAATTTATCTTCTAAACCTTCGATTCCTGCTTCTGCTAATGCTCTTTTTGTTATGTTGTTTTTGATAACAGTATATTCAGCGTTTGTTTTTCTTAATTCTGCTCTTAATTCTGTTACGTCTTCAACATTAATTCCTCTGTAATCTGTTAAAAGTACTAATTTAGCTTCTTTCATTTTATTTGCTAATTTTGTAACTTCTTCTTTCTTTTGATTTAAGTTTTTTTCACTTGCCATTTTTTAATTTTCACCTCCTGATTTTTTACGTTTTAAGAATATTTATAAATTCTTAATTCCATATACTTAAGAACAAATCTAAAAAAATCTTTAATTTTTTAGTAGATTAGTTCGTGCGCGAAAATTTATGAAATAAATTTTCTGTGCAATGTAATCTTATATATTAGTAAAGTTGCATAACTTTCCTAATATATAATTAAAAACACTTTTTATATCCAATACGAGATTATAAAAAGTGCTTTATACACGTTATTTATAACCTCGGTAGGACTTATTTTTGCCTACTGTCTTTGGCTTTAATATTTAATTTTAATTGAATTCTATTTTTGGTTGATGAATATTCCAGGTCCCATTGTTGTTGTTACTGAAACACTCTTAATGTATTGTCCTTTTGCTGCTGCTGGTTTTGCTTTTATAATAGCATTCATTATTGTTTCATAGTTTTCTGCTAATTTGTCTGCTCCAAAAGATACTTTTCCAAATCCTAAGTGAATAATGTTAGTTTTGTCTAATCTGTATTCAACTTTACCAGATTTGATTTCGTTTATTGCTTTTGTAACATCCATTGTAACTGTTCCAGATTTAGGGTTTGGCATTAATCCTTTTGGTCCTAATACTTTACCTAATCTACCTACAACACCCATCATGTCTGGTGTTGCAACAACTACGTCATAATCAAACCAGTTTTCATTTTGTATTTTTGGTATTAATTCTTCTGCTCCAACGAAGTCTGCTCCTGCTTTTTCTGCTTCTTCAGCTTTTGGTCCTTTAGCAAATACTAATACTTTTTGTGTTTTACCTGTACCATTTGGAAGTACTACTGTACCTCTAACTTGTTGGTCAGCATGTTTTGAATCTACACCTAATTTAACATGTAATTCAACTGTTTCATCAAATTTTGCTTTTGGCATTTTTTCGATTAAATCTAAAGCATCTTTGATTTCATATTCTTTGTTTTTGTCCACTAATTTTGAACATTCAGCATATCTTTTTGCTACTTTCATTTTTTACCTCCTTTGGTTCTAACGAGTTTTTACTCTCCCAATTTTTATATAATTTTTTATATTACAAATAATTTATAAATATAGTCCATAAATATAATTTAAAAACTATAAATAAAAATTATTTAATATACCTACTTTTAGTAAATAAATTATAAACAATTTATTTTAATTTATTGAACTAGTCAACAACAACTACACCCATTGATCTTGCTGTTCCTTCTACCATGCTCATTGCTGTTTCTAATGATGCAGCATTTAAGTCTGGCATTTTTTGTTCTGCTATTGCTTTAACTTGTTCTTTAGTTATTTTAGCAACTTTATCTTTATTTGGTTTTCCTGAACCTTTTTCAATTTTTATTGATTTTTTGATTAAAACTGCAACTGGTGGTACTTTTGTTATAAATTCAAAAGATTTATCTTTGTATACAGTTATAACAACTGGTATTATCATTCCAGGTTGATTTGCTGTTCTATCATTGAATTCTTTTACGAATTGCATAATATTAACACCACTTGAACCTAAAGCTGGTCCTACTGGTGGAGCTGGTGTTGCCTTTCCTGCTTCTATTTGTAATTTAATTATATTTGAAATTTCTTTTTCTGCCATTTTATATTGGCACCTCCTCTAAAATTTTCCTTTATTATTGAACTTTTTTAACTTGTGAGAATTCAAGTACTACAGGTGTTTCTCTTCCAAACATTGATACTAGAACTTTAACTTTGTTTTTTTCTTTGTTTATTTCTTGGACTGTTCCTACAAATCCTTCGAATGGTCCATTCATAACTTCTACTTGCTCATTAAGTTCATAATCAACATTTATTTCAGAAATGTCAAATCCCATATTTCTTATTTCTTCGTCTGTTAATGGTATTGGATCTGTTCCTGACCCTACAAAACCTGTTACTCCTCTTGTATTTCTTACTATGTACCATGTTTCTTCTGTTACTATCATTTTAATAAGTACATATCCAGGAAATACTTTTTTTAGATTGGTTTTTTTCTTTCCATTTTTTATTTCTATTTGTTCTTCCATTGGAACAATTATATCAAAGAAATATTCTTCAAGTTCTCTGTTTTTAATTGTATTTTCTAAATCTTTTTTTACTTTGTTTTCGTATCCAGAATATGTATGCACAACATACCATCTTGGATTCATATCGTAATCTTTTTGAGACATCTATTTTAAGCCTCCTCTTGAAATTTTTTGACCTATTATTATTCTTCAACTGTGTTTTCTGATGAAGATGCTTCATTTTCTACTGTGTTTTCAGTATTTGTTGTTTCTTCATTTGATGCTTTAGTTTGATCTGATTCAGCATTTTCTGTTGTTTTATTTGTTGTGTTATTTAACGTTGAGTTAGAGATACTTTCTTTTATTTTATTAACACCATATTTGTTCATAGATTCAAATGCAATATCTAATACAAATACTATTACAGCAGTAATAATAACTATTAATAATACTGCTACTGTATTATTAAATAGTTGTTTTGGTGTTGGCCAAATTACTTTTTTCAATTCTGCTTTAAATTTTTTTGTAAAGCTTGTCTTATCTTTTATATTTTTTTCATTTTTCTTAGCCATTTTGTATCCTCCCTAAAATAGCTTTATTTCTATTTTGTTTCTTTATGTGTTGTACGTTTTTTACAGAATTTACAATATTTTACTAATTCTAATCTATCTGTGTTATTTCTTTTGTTTTTTGATGTTACATAGTTTCTGTTTTTGCATTCTGTACATTCTAATGTTATATTTTCTCTTGGTCCTTTTGCTGCCATTTAAATACACCTCCGAATTACCTTACTTTTTTTATTTTAAACGATGTGATCGTATGTCCGTAATATACATACGCTTAAGTATTTTATCATTTTTTTCCACATATGTCAATGGTTTACAGAAATTATTTTTTCTTTTTTACAGAAAATCCAAATTTTCCTAATTTTTTGCCCATTGAATAATATCCACCATTTGCATATGCAATTAAATCACATTTTGATATATCAAATGCTCCTTTTTCATCTATATATTTTTCGTCACTATTTATTGCTAGAACTTCTGCTACAAACATTGTATGGCTCCCTAGTTCTTTAATTTCTTTAACTTTGCATTCAACAGATACTGGGCTTTCTTTAATCATTGGACATTGCACAAAATTTGCTTTTTCTTTATGCAAGTTCATTTCTTTAAATTTATCTACTTTTGCTCCAGTTTTTACCCCACACCAATCTGTTGCTCTAACTAAGTCCTTTGTTGTTAAATTTATTACAAATTCTCCTTGGTCTTTTATTAAATTGTATGAATATCTACTTGGTCTTACAGAAATATATACCATTGCAGGATTTGTATTTAATATTCCTGTCCAGGCAACAGTTATTATATTTGATTTTTCCATTGTTCCACAACTTACCATTACAGCAGGAATTGGATATAAAAATGTTCCTGGTTTCCACATTACTTTTGACATATTACCACCTCTTAATATTTTTTTCATAATTATATAATATATTTTTGCAATTATTTAATATATTTTTATAATTATATACCATATAATATATGCTCATTACTTTAAATATATTTAAGTTGTTAATTTAAAATAAACTTTAAAACTATAATTTATCATTCATTATAGATATAAAAGCATTTAAAAATAAAATTTCTAAACTTTACTTTTAAATGCCTTTATTTCAATTCTATTTTTATAAAAAAAATCTAGCGACAACCTATCTTCCCAGCAGGGTAACCCGCAAGTATTTTCGGCACACTTAGGCTTGACTTCTGTGTTCGGGATGGGAACAGGTATTACCCTAAATGTCATTATCACTAGAAAATTATTGTATGCAATTAAAGCACACTCAAAAATACATAGATGAATTAGTTTCAGGATTTTTCGTTCCGATTACTTTGTTTCTTAACTTAACGTTTTGTGGTTAAGCCCTCGATTTATTAGTATTGGTCAGCTTAATGCATTGCTGCACTTACACCTCCAACCTATCAACCACATAGTCTACGTGGAATCTTACTACCTTACGGTATGGGATATCTTATCTTAGGGTGGGCTTCACACTTAGATGCTTTCAGCGTTTATCCCTTCCGAACTTAGCTACCCAGCTGTGCCATTGGTATGACAACTGGTGCACCAGCGGTTCGTT
>MNRS01000021.1 GCA_001916065.1 Clostridium sp. 28_17 | reverse complement strand
TACAGCAAATCCAGTAATAAACACAGCAATAACAGGAAGTGGAACAACAAGTACAATAAAATTAAGTATGGCAGTATCAGATACACAATCTGGAGTAAATAAAATAATATGGTATTATAAATTATCAACAGACTCAACATACAAAAATGCAACAGACACATATACAGCAACAACTGCAAATACAACAAGAGCACATACATTTACAGGATTAACACAAAATAAAACATATAATGCATATGCAGTAGTATATGATGCAACAGGAAGAACGGCACAGTCTACAACAATAAATGTAACAACAGGAACAGTGCCAACAGCAAGTGGAGCAACATATACACCAACAACATGGACAAAAGGTAATGTAACAGTCACATTACCAACAAAGAGCGGATACACAACAGTGTATACAACAAATGGAACTGCACCAACAAAAAGTAGTACAAAATATACAGGAGCATTTGCAGTAAGTAGTAATTGTAAAATAAACTATCTATATACAGATGGAACAAATATAGGAGGAGCTGGAACAGTAAATGTAACGAATATAGATACGACTAATATAAGTATAAGTAGTTTTACAGCAAGTCCATCAAGTACACAAGCATCAGTAGCAACATTATCAGCAACCGTAAATGATGCAAATAGTGGACTTTCAACAATAGTGTGGCAATGGGGAACAACAACAAATTATGGAAGTAGCTCTACAAGTACATACATAACTAAAAATGGATCAACAGCAGGAACAACAGGAAATGTAACCAAAACATTTTCATTAACTGGATTAAGTGGAAGTACTACATATTACGTAAAAATGACTGCTTATGATGTAGCGGGCAATGCAAACACAAGTACAACGTCATTTACAACTGAAAAAGCAGTTGCACAAGTAGGAAGTGTATATTATACAAGTATAAATAATGCGGAAAGTTCAATAGCAAGCAATGGTACAATTACAATGGTATCAGATAACACAGAAGAAGCAAGTATAACAGAAGGAAAAACTATAGAATTAAAACTTAATGAAAAAAATCAAACAGGTCATATTGAAAATAATGGAAACCTTACTATATCAGGAAATGGAAAAATGGAAAACAGCGGAGATACACAGGTAATTTTGAATAATGGAAATTTAACATTAAATGGTGGAAGATATTACGGAACAGCACAAACTTGTGCAACAATAAGGAACAGTAAAGGAAAACTTACAATAAATAATAACAATGTTTCTGTTGAAGCAACTGTAGGTGCAGTAATAACATCATATACAGGAACAGAAATGGAAATATTAGGAGGAAATATCCAGCAAATATTCCGCTCGAATTCTGCAGTAGTAACATATGGAACAAAAATAAAAATAACAGATGGAAAATTTGATGCAATGGAGGGAGTTGTTGTAGGTGAAAAGACAAGTGTAACAATGACCGGTGGAAGTATATATGCATCTAATGGAGAAGGAATTTCATTATACACAAATAGTACATTGAATATGAGTGGAGGAACAATTTTAGTAGAAGGAGAAGATAAGAATACTCCAAACGGAGTATGGGTATCAAATGGAGCAAGTGCATCAATATCAGGTGGTACAATAAGTACAAATTGTTTTGAACATGAGGCAATAGATTGTGATCCTGGAGGCAGTGTAACAATAACAGGAGGAAAATTCTATAATAGAGCAGGAGGAAGAGCAGCAATTGTAGGGGATAGAAGTGGCTCAGTTGCTAAATTTTCAGTCAATGGAGGAAAATTTTATACAAATAACGATTCAAAAAAATGTCCATATTCATCTGGAACGGATTGGAGATATTATAGTACCATTTTAGTATGGAAGTATAGTAATAAAGCTTATTCATGGAATAGTAACACATCATACGTAAGAAATGATATAGGAAAATATACTTATTGGAACTACGATGCAAATCAATTATCTTCAAATGCAATAGGTACACCATAACAATATAATTTATATTATTAATAAAAAATAAAAAGAAAAGAGGTAATCAAATGAAAAAGAAAGAAAAAAGAATGATACTAATATTACTAGTAATACTTATAATAGCAATAGTAATATTTGTAGTAAGCAAAAACACAAACAAAAAAATCAACACAAATGAAAACACAAGCACAACACAACTAGAAAATACAGAACCAGAAGAATTTGTACAAGTACAAGAAGATGGAACAAAACTAAACACAAGTACAGAACTAAACAAAGAAAAACAAGTAGGAAACTACAAATTTGAAAATATGCAATTAACAACACAAGATAATCAAACAGTATTATTAGCAGACGTAACAAACACGGGAAGTAACAAAACAGATATACAACTCGTAGATGTAACATTATTAGACAAAGATGGAAACGAAATAATAACAGTAGGTGGAATAATATCACAATTAGAACCAGGAGAAAAAACACAATTTAATACAAGTATGACACTAGACTATGCAAATACTTATGACTTTAAAATAACATTAAAATAAATCATAAATGGGACAGATGAACTGTCTCATTTAGTATATTTGTCGACTTTTGTCGAAAATTTCTTCTTGACAATTGACATAAAATTATGGTAATATATGGTCATGCAATTAATTAGACAATTGCATGACTAATTTTTTAAAAAAGATTTTATTCAAGCAACTTAGGGTAGACATAGAAATAGTTTAATCAAAATACTAAAATCAAAGGATTCCATAAAAAATCAAAAAAGTAATAAAAAATAGTAAAGATTAAAATTCAAAAATAAATCTAAAAATATCCCAATATCATTAAATAAAACAAGAAGTGTTGATAACCCTAATACACTTATATTTGTGTACAAATTTAATATATTTATAGTCTAAAATTGTCTCTTTTAATTGTAAATAATATGTTAAATTATACTAAAAAGTATTGATAAAGCAAAAATATTTTAGTATAATAAGAAAGGAAGAGATATATGACACAAAAAACAACAAAAATACCAAGATTACCACTTACAGATGACTACATATTTAAAAGAGTATTTGCATTTGAAGGAAACGAAAGCGTATTAAAAGATTTATTGGAGGCAATTTTAAGAAAAGACATAAAAACAGTAACAATAAAAAATCCAGAAATAATACCATATGAAAAAGATGACAAACGAGGTCTTTTAGACATTAAAGCAGAAACAGACGATGGAACTGTATTAGATATTGAAATGCAAATGGAAGACAAGAAAAATGCGGAAGAAAGAGGAACATTATATGCAGGCAATATGATAACAAGCCAATTGCAAGTTGGAGACGATTACAAAAAATTAAAAAAGAGCATAGTAATATTTATAACTAATTATAATTTTTTAAAACGAAACAGTTATCATAGTGTTGGGAAAATGAAATTTGAAGAAACATTGGAAGAAGAATATGTAGATATGGGATACGATGAAGAAGACCAAATAGCATCTAAATACGTAGAATTTCATTATATAGAATTACCAAAATATAAAAAGAAAAATCCATCAAAGTTTACAAAATTAGACCAATGGATGTGTGTGCTAACAAATCGAAAGGGGGAGATAATGTTGGCAGAAAAAGAAAACAAAGAAATCAAAAAAGCAATGAACACATTGGATTATATAAGTGCAGACCCAAAAGAAAGGGAAAGACATAATTCAATAATAATGGCAGAATATAATAGACTTACAAGTGAACAAAACTTTTTTGAAGCCGGAAAAGAAGAACGGAATAAAAAAAGGAGCGAAAGCCGAAAGCATTAAAATTGCAAAAAAATTATTAAAAATGGAAATGAAAATTGAAGAAATAATAAAAGCAACAGGACTAACAAAAGAAGAAATAGAAAAAATAAAATAAATTACATAGAATATAAAAAACTGTGCAATCTCAAAAGAGAAAAGCACAGTTTATTTATATAAAAGCGTAATTTTATTTCCACTTTTCTTAATAAAACCTTCATCCTTCAAAGACTTAATTTCACGCATCATAGCACTTCTATCAACACTCAAATAATCCGCCAAATCAGTTAAAGAAAAAGGGAGAGTAAAAGTTTTACTCAAATTTCTAGTAGACAAAATATTAAAATAGCCACGAAGTTTTTCACGAATAGAACGTTTTGTTAAAATTTCAACCCTAGTATTCAAATCCATAACTTTATTTAAAATCAAACTAGAAAAATTCTCAGACAAAACCTGATGAAATTTACAGTTATTTCTGCACTTTTGATGAATATTATCATAATTAAAAAACAGAACTTCACAACTTTTTTTAGCCTCAACTGAAAGTTCATTGTTTGTGGTTACAATATATAAAGCTTCACCAAAAATATCATTTTTAGTAAAATGCTCAATTATAGCCTTATCACCATTCATATCATATCTAACCAAATCTGCTTCACCACTAACAAGAATACAAATTTGATTCCTTTTTTGTATATATGTAGTTATTGTTTGATTTTTTTTATAAGATTTCTTTTGAACACTTTTACAAGTTTTTGCAAAATCATTTAAAAATAATTCTACATCCTTTATGTATTCCATTATATTCACTCCAATACTATATCTTGCTATAATTTATCAATCTTTAGTAGAATAAATAAGACTTTAATGGAAAAATCTTGTATGCACATTATACAACAAAAAAGTTGCAATTGCAACAAAAAAATCACAATAAAATATTAAAAAAATTTTCGCTTAGAGAATAGCGGATTTACAAACATATTATAAAAATTGTGATAAATGCAACAGAAAATGAATGAAATTGATATATAATAAGAACATAAATATGTCAAAGAATTAGAAAAAAGGTAGAAAATTAAAATTATCTTAAAGCGTTTAGGGGGGACAAGAACAAAATGAAAATTATAAAAAGAGATGGAAGAATAGTAGATTATGATAGGCAAAAAATAGCAGTAGCAATAGAAAAAGCAAATAGAGATGTTATTGGAAAAGAAAAAGCAACAAAAGAAGAGATAAAAGAGATTATAGATTATATAGAAGGACTAGGAAAAAGAAGAATCTTAGTTGAAGATGTTCAAGACATAATAGAAGAAAAATTAATGGACATGGGAAAACATAAGTTAGCCAAAGAATACATAGTTTATCGTTATAACAGAGCATTAGTAAGAAAATCAAATACAACAGACGAATCAATTTTAGGGCTAATTAGAAATGAAAATAAAGAATTAGCAGAAGAAAATTCAAATAAAAATACAATGCTTGCATCAACACAAAGAGATTATATAGCTGGAGAGGTCTCAAGGGATTTAACAAACAGATTATTATTACCAGAAAAAATAGTAAAAGCACATAAAGATGGAGTATTACACTTTCATGATGCAGACTATTTTGTTCAACCAATATTTAATTGTTGTTTAATCAATATTGGTGATATGTTAGACAATGGAACAGTTATGAATGGAAAACTAATCGAAAGTCCAAAAAGTTTTCAAGTTGCATGTATTGTAATGACTCAAATAATTGCATCAGTAGCAAGTAACCAATATGGTGGACAATCTGTTAACCTTAAGCATTTAGGAAAATATTTAAGAAAAAGTTATAATAAATATAAAAAACAAATTGAGGAAAAATATAAAGGAAAATTATCAGGAAGCACAATTGAAGAACTTGTTGATGTACGAGTAAGACATGAATTAGAGGCAGGAGTTCAAACAATTCAATATCAAATAAATACATTGATGACAACAAATGGTCAAACACCTTTTGTAACATTATTTTTGCAATTAGAAGAAAATGACCCATACATAAAAGAAAATGCAATGATAATTGAAGAAATTTTAAAACAAAGAATTCAAGGTGTAAAAAATGAAGCAGGAGTTTATGTAACACCAGCATTCCCAAAATTAGTGTATGTTTTAGATGAACACAATTGTCTAAAAGGTGGAAAATACGACTATTTAACAAGACTTGCTGTAAAATGTTCAGCAAAAAGAATGTATCCAGATTACATATCTGCAAAGAAAATGCGTGAAAATTATGAAGGAAATGTGTTTAGCCCAATGGGATGTAGAAGTTTTTTATCACCTTGGAAAGATGAAAATGGAAACTACAAATTTGAAGGAAGATTTAATCAAGGTGTAGTAAGCATCAACTTACCACAGGTAGCAATAATAGCAGAGGGTGACGAAGAAAAATTTTGGAAATTATTAGATGAAAGACTAGAATTATGCAAAGAAGCATTAATGTGTAGACATTATGCATTATTAGGAACATTATCAGATATAAGCCCAATACATTGGCAATATGGAGCAATAGCAAGACTACAAAAAGGTGAAAAAATAGATAAATTATTGTATGGTGGATATTCAACAATGTCACTTGGATATATCGGAATATATGAAATGACAAAATTAATGAAAGGAGTATCACATACAACACCAGAGGGACACGAATTTGCATTAAAAGTTATGAAACATTTGCGTGAGACGACAGACAAATGGAAAAAAGAAACAAATATAGGATTTGCATTATATGGAACACCAGCAGAAAGTTTATGTTACAAATTTGCACGTATTGATAAAGAAAAATTTGGAACAATTGAAGATGTAACAGACAAAGGATATTATACAAATTCATATCATGTAGATGTAAGAGAAAAAATAGATGCATTTGAAAAATTAAAATTTGAAAGTGAATTCCAAAAAATATCTTCAGGTGGAGCAATTTCATATGTCGAAATACCAAATATGCAACATAACTTAATAGCATTAGAAACGGCTGTTAAATTTATTTATGATAATATTCAATACGCAGAATTTAATACAAAATCAGATTATTGCCAAGTTTGTGGTTTTGATGGCGAGATTATTATAAATGATAATAATGAATGGGAGTGCCCAAATTGTGGTAATAAAGACCATAGTAAAATGAATGTTGTAAGACGTACTTGTGGATATTTAGGTGAGAATTTCTGGAATGCCGGCAAGACTAAAGAAATTAAGCAAAGAGTTTTACATATGTAAAAAAACGGGATTGAGGGGACGGGTCTTTAATCCCTAAAAATTTTTTAGGGATTAAAGACCCGTCCCCCAATCCCTTTTTTAGGAGAATATTTATGAATTATGCAGATATAAAGAAAATAGATGTTGCAAATGGTGAAGGAGTTAGAGTTTCTCTATTTGTAAGTGGATGTAATCACCATTGCAAAGGATGCTTTAACCAATGTGCTTGGGACTTTAATTATGGTGATAAATTCACAGAAAAAGAAGAACAAAAGATAATTGAATATATGGACCATGACTATATAGAGGGGCTTTCACTTTTAGGTGGAGAACCTCTTGAACCTAAAAATCAAGAGGGGTTACTGCCATTGGTTAAAGATATAAAAGAGAAATTTCCAGACAAAAATATTTGGTGTTATACTGGGTTTGATTTTGAAAAAGATGTTATGGGAAAGATGGCTCAAAAAAGTGAAACAACAAGAGAATTATTAAAATATATTGATGTTATTGTTGATGGTAAGTTTGAAGAGGATAAAAAGGATTTAAAACTTCAGTTTAGAGGGTCTTCAAATCAAAGAATTTTAGATGTGAAAGAATGCTTGAAAAGCGGAAAAATTGTAAAAGAAGAGCAATACTTATAAAAGAGAAGAGATATGTGGTCAACATATCTCTTCTTTGAACAATTTTTATTTTTTTTCTAAAAATCTATTCAATAATTGTTTTCTACACAAATTTTCAAACTCATCGTTTAAAGGCTCTAATTCAATATTTTCATTATATTTTCTATCTAAACAATATTTGATAATATAATCGCAGAGTTCAGGATTTTTAGAAAGAAGTGGACCATGCAAATAAGTGGCAATAACATTATTTTCAAAAAATCCTTCTTCAGAATCACCAAATTTATTACCATTTCCAAACAAAACATTTCCAAAAGAATTAGAAATATCAAAAGTTTGACCACCATGATTTTCAAAACCAATAACTTTTGTTTTTATATTTGAGTCACTAGAATCTGTATCGTTATTTGAATTTCTCAAATTAGCATCTATAACAATATTTCCAATACACCTTTTCTTTCTATCAGGATTAGCAACCGTATAGTAATCAAAAACTTCAAGACCAGGAATAATATTACCTTCAACACCTTTGTAGTATTTACCAAATAATTGATAAGCACCACAGATAAGCAAGAAGAACACACCATTATTAACAGCTTCTTTTATATTATCTTTATATTTTACCAAATCTTCTGCTAAAATGCTTTGCTCATTATCTGCACCACCACCAGCGAAAACAATGTCGTAATCATTAAAGTTTGGAGCGGCATCACCAATGGAATATCTATCTATAATTGATTTGTATCCACGAGATTCAATTCTATATTTTAAAACTTGGATATTTCCATAATCACCATAAAGTTCCAACATATCGGGGTATAAATATAAAATTTTTATTGATTTATCTTTATTATCTTGATTTTCTGAATTATCAGTATTATCAATACTTTGAAGAGCTTCTTTTGTATCTATTTCAGTATTTTCAACATTTACTTTTATTTCTTCTTTTTTAGAAGTATCACTAGTCTCAACATCAGTTACATTATTATTTTTATTCGTCTCATTAAACTTTTTCAACTCATGTCTAGTAGGTTGCAAAGATGTATAATTTGCAATAACATATTTTTTAACATCAGTTTTATAAAAAGCATTAACGGCATCTTCTAAATTCAAATATGGTTCAATTTTTTCAGCAGGGAAGCCACTTGTTTTAATTCTAATAGCAATATCATAAGCACGAGTTCCAGAAGTAATAATTCTAGAAACATTATTTAAATTATTAAAATTAATATCCCAAATCCAAGAGACATCAAAACCATCAGCAATATTATCATTTAAAACAAAAAGCAGTTCTTTTTCTGAATCATCTTCATTTAAAATACGCAAGCTAACATTACTTCCAGTTGGATTTTTTGCTAAATTAATTATAGTAGGAACACCATGTATTTTAATTTCTTCCAAACGGCCATTATTCAAGGCAAAAGTTGAAAAAGATTTTTTTACAATATCATTTGAAATATCATATAAACTGCAAACTGAATATACAGCAGTATAATTATAAATTAAATAAATACTATTTCCATTTATTTTGTAGGTATTTCCATCAATATCAAAACATCTATTTTTTAAATCAACATTTGTTGCTAATTTGTAAATTTCATTATCACCAAAATTACAATTTGGACATTTAAACTTTCCAACATGTGAATATTGATAATATTCATATTCTAATCTTGTTTTACAGAAAGGACAGAACTTGCCTTCACCGGCTTCTTTAATTTGCTCTGTTGCAAATTTATATTTATCAACACTAAAATAATAAACATTTGAATTGTCTGGGTTGGCATGTCCAAGTCGTGCAACATTTGGGTCATCATTATTTAAAATTAAATTTCCATTATAAGTTTTCAAAAATTCATTTATTCTTAAAATTAAAGATTCAACTTCCCCATTTCTATCTAATTGGTCGCGAAAAAAGTTTAGAATTACCAATGTATCCAATCTAAAAGCTTTAAATACAACAGGAATGTAACTTTCGTCAACTTCGAAAACTAAGTAATCTGCTTTGATTTTTCCAGTTAAAGTACAATTTTTTAATATAGTTGAAAGTATCCCTGTTTCCATATTGTTTCCTTCAACATTACTTACTACTTTATTTCCTGCCGTTTTTAGAGTGTAACCTATGCAGTTGTTTGTCATTGTTTTGCCGTTTGTGGCAGATACCGCGATTACGGGACAGTTGACTTTAAAGTATTTGAATATTTCTGGATTCAAGTCAAATGCGATTTTTCCTAAAAAGTTTCCTCCGTTTTTATGACATATTTTTAATATTAAATTTAGTATTTTCATTGCTAAGATTATGAAAAAGTTTTTCATTTTTATCAGTCCTTTCAAATGTCGATTTTTATAATTTAATAGATTATATCATAATGAAGAGGAGGCTACAAGAGAAAAATGAAAAATGAATAAATACGTTGTTTAAATGCTCAAGACCAATATGCTGTAACGAAATTATAAAATATTATTTGAAAAGATAAACATATTCCTAGACAAACCACCAAAAATGTGATAACATAAGTAAGAAAAAATAAGAGAAAGACGGGAAAAGCAAAACAAAAAAGAAAGCATCCCCAAAGTAAGGAAAGAGGTAAGGAGAATATGAAAAAAACATTTTATGTAACAACACCAATATACTATCCAAGCGGAAAATTTCACATAGGAACAGCATACTCAACAGTAGTAGCAGACTCACTAAAAAGATATAACAAATTAAAAGGAAAAGAAAGTTACATGTTAACAGGAACAGACGAACATGGACAAAAAATAGAAATAAAAGCACAAGAATCAGGAGAAACACCACAACAATATGTAGACAAAATGGCAGCAATGGCAAAAGAACTATGGGCAAAAATGGACATACAATATGACGACTTCATAAGAACAACAGACGAAAGACACGAAAAAGTAGTCCAAAAAATATTTGACAAATTCATGGAACAAGGAGACATCTACAAAGGAGAATACGAAGGACTTTACTGTGTACCATGCGAAACATTCTTTACACAAACACAATTAGTAGATGGAAAATGTCCAGACTGTGGAAGAGAAGTAGTTCCAATGAAAGAAGAAGCATACTTCTTCAATATGAAAAAATATGCAGACAGACTTTTAAAATACTATGACGAACATCCAGACTTTGTCAAACCAGAATACAGAAAACAAGAAATGATAAACAACTTTATAAAACCAGGGCTAGAAGATTTGTGTGTAACAAGAACATCATTTGACTGGGGAATAAAAGTATTAAAAGACCCAAAACACGTAATATATGTATGGGTAGATGCTTTAACAAACTATCTTACTGCACTAGGATACATGTCAGATGACGAAACACTATTCAAAAAATTCTGGCCAGCAGATGTACAAGTCGTTGGAAAAGATATTGCAAGATTCCACTTAATATATTGGCCAATATTCTTGATGGCACTTGATTTACCATTACCAAAAACAATATTCGTTCATAACTGGATAACAATGAAAGACGGAAAAATGAGTAAATCAAAAGGAAATGTAATTTATCCAGAAGATTTAATAGACAGATATGGATTAGATGCAACAAAATATTTCCTATTAAGAGAAATGCCAACATCACAAGATGGATTATTCTCACCAGAAGAATTTGTTGAAAGATATAATTTTGATTTATGTAATGACTTAAGTAATTTATTAAACAGAACAGTATCAATGGTCAACAAATATTTTGATGGACAAGTACCAGAATACAATGGAAGACCAAATGAAGTTGATGAAAGTTTAGAAAATGCATGTACAGAGCAAATAGAAAAATTTGAAAAACTATTTGAAAACTTCGAAATTGCAAACTCAATTCAAGAAATCTGGGCACTTGTATCAAGAACAAATAAATACATTGACGAAACAATGCCATGGCAATTAGCAAAAGAAGAAGACACAGAAAAATTAAAATCAGCAATGTATCATTTAATAGAAAATTTAAGAAAAATAGCAATATTAATAAAACCATTTATGGACGAAACATCTGAAAATATATTAAGACAAATCGGAATTGCAGACGAATCTTTAAAAACTTGGGAAAGCCTTAAAGAATATGACAAAATTAAAAATGCAAAAGTAATTGAAAAAGGTGAACCAATATTTATGAGATTAAATGCAGAGGAAGAAATTGAATATATAAAACAAGCAATGAAAAAATAGAGAATATTAACAAATTTCTGATATTGTTAGAATAACAGAAATTTGTTAATTGTAGCAAAAGGAAACGAAAAAATAAAAGAGGAATTTAAATGGGAATATTTAAGAACAAAGATCAATTTGAAGGCTATAACATTTATAGTATGAAAAAATATGTTGATAAAAAAAGAATGATATTTACAATAATTGCAATAATAGTTGTAATTTTAACACTAGCATTAACAATTTATTACCTAGTAGATACAAATATAAGAATAAAAAAAGGAAAAGAATTTGCAAATCAAATTACTGAGTATGAACAAAATCAAAAGAAAATAGAAGAGCAAAAAGAAGCGGAAAGAAAGGCTAAAATTCCGCAACTTACAGAAGCGGGAAAAGAAAACTTAAAAAACATATATCATTCACAAGAAAAAATAGCCTATTTAACATTTGATGATGGACCATCAAATAACACACACGAAATTTTAGACATACTAAAACAATACAATATTAAAGCAACATTCTTTGTTTTAGGTAGCCAAGTACAAGTATTTCCAGAAACAACAAACAGAATATATAATGAAGGACATTATATAGCAAACCATGGATATTCACACAAATATTCAAGTATATATCAGTCACCAGAACAGGTCTTAAATGAATATAATCAGTGCAATGAAGTCGTAGCAAAAACAATAAATGTACCTGAATATAATTCACACCTATTCAGATTTCCAGGAGGTTCAGTAGGGGGAAAATATGCTGATTTAAAAAAACAGGCAATAACACTACTTGACCAAAACAATATTTTACATATTGACTGGAATTCTCTAACTGGAGACTCAGAAAAGGCAAATCCAACAGAAGAATATTTAATGGACAATTTACAAAAGACGACAGAGGGGAAAAATAATTTGGTAGTTTTAATGCATGATGCACAGGCAAAACACATAACTGTAGAAACATTACCAAAAGTAATTGAATATTTACAACAACAAGGATATACATTTAAAAATTTCTATGAAATTATTAAATAAAATGTGTTTAAGATAAATACACGAAAATGTGTATAGAAATATGGAGGAGAGAAAATTGCCTAGAAAAAAGAAAGAAGTAGTAGAAGGAATAACAGAAAAACTTGAATATTTAGGTTTAGACTTAGATAAAATACCACAGAATCTAAAAAAATTTGAACCTTTAGAATATAGAGTTTCAAGATTTTACGATGAAAAGCAATATAGACAATACAGATACATAGATGTAAAAGATATACAAATTTTATTATCACCAACAAACAGATTAACAGACTTAGATGAAAAATACAAAAAGGCAAGACCACTTTATGAATATTTAGATAGTAAAAATGAAGAAAATATCATAAAATATACAACTTTTTTGAATATGTTAAGAAATATGGATATAAATGAGGTAGAAAAAGTTGAAAGAGAACAAATGCAATTAAGTAGAGAAATACCATTTAAAGTAAAATTCCAAGGAAACTATTTATGGCAAATTTACTATTCAGAAAATACAGACAAATATTTTATGATAGTACCAACAGAAGATACAGACTATTCAACATTTTTCTATTTGTTGAAAAGACAAATAGAAAACAAAAGAGTAGGCAAAGTTTTTGTACCAGTAAGTAATGTAAAATATTCAAATAAAATTCTAAAAAAATCTGAATTTGAAGATATAGAAAATTATTTATGGCTATTTACAAAAGACTGGCCATTAATATACGAAGTATATGACAAGAAAAATGTAATGTCAGTTCAAATTATAGGTGAAACAAATGTATACGAAAAAATAAAAACAACATATAAAATTCAATTAGAAGACGAAAAAGAGGCAAGTGAATTTTATAAATTGTTAAAAGCACTATTTATATTGCAAACTGAAATTCCTGATTACTATAAATTTGATACAAATATAGATAAAACAGGAAAATTAGAATTTTACTTAGATGGACAAAAGATTGAATATAAACATATGGTAGAGTTTATAAGAGAACAATATAAAATAGGACTAAAAAGAAGAAAAGAACTAAAAAGCAAAATTCGTGCATTTAATAAAAGAATAAAAAAATTACAAGAATTAGCAGCAACACAAGAAATTGAATATTTAGCAAAAGAAAAACAAATATCAACATTCTTAGAATGCAAAAAATCATTTTTTGGAAAAGTCAAATATTACTTTAAATATAGTAAAAAAAGTAATAAAAGTATAAAAAATGAAGAAGTTGAAGACGAAATAATAGAAGAAGAAAATACACAAACAGAGGAAGTGCAAGTAACAGAACCTGTAAAAAAAGAAAAGAAAAGAATTCCAATTAAAAAGATATATACATTAGAAGAATTAATAACAAGTTACAAAGAACTAGAAGAATTAGAAAATCAAATGAAAAATCTTTTAATGGATATAAATGCTTTAAAATTAAAAACAAAAAATATGGCAAAAAAAATAGAAAATGCTTCAAAATATATTGAAGAAATAGATAGCCATAAAAAGAGTATATTCGAATTCTGGAAATATAGCAATAAAGACGAAATGGAAGTACTTCCAGAGGGCGAGCAAGAAGAAGTAAATGTAATAAAGAAAATAGAAAAAACATTTAATTATGAAGAAGATTTAGAAGAATTTGGCAAAAAAATTGATAAAATGCAAAGAAGAAATCTTGATAGAGAAGATACAGACAGTGTATTTATTGCAACAACTAATTTGATAAATACTTTAAATAAAATAAAGACCAATAATATAATGCCAGAAGAAATAGAAAAAGCACTAAAGGACTTAAAAGCAGAAGCAAAAGAACTAAAATCTTTAAATGAAGAAGAATATGATATTTTTGGAAACATTATTCAAGATACAACAAAAGTTAGAAAGATAAACAATAAAAGACACAGAGAATTACCAAAAGATAAATTTAATATTTTGGAAGTTAACAAAAATACAAAACAAATTGGCTTCAAATTAGTTTTACAATCAATTGTACAAAATATAACAAAGGCACTGGATAAGGGAATCATTCCGGAATCTCTACCAGTATATAAAGCTATTAACGGAGAACTTTTGAATAATAAGGAAATTAATATTTTCAATATCAACCCAGAAAAGGAAATGCAAGAGGCAGTAAAAGTTGACGGAGATAAAATTAATTTATATAAAATACATATTAAAGAGGGAAGTAAAGGTATTGCTTTTTCAAATATAATTTTTTATGATAATCAAAACAAGACTTTGCCTATTGGCATGGATTTATCAACTAAAATGATTGTTGATATGTCTAAGTTGCATTTAAAATTGTTAGATAAAAAGAATTTTAATGTTGCTAGTTTTGAAGATAGCAATGATGATTTTTCAGATTTTATTATTAAGAATATTACCGTTTTTGATTATGAAGTTGTTGAGTTGGAAGACTTGGAAAAAGCAGGTATCGAAGAATAAAATATTATTTGAATTAAATTGTATTTCTAGTTTTTTATAGAATCTAGTGAATAGTAATAGGAGTAAAGAATTTTCAAAGTTCTTTGCTCCTATTACTTTAGGGGATTTATTTAATTTCTTTTATAAACTGCTCTAAAGTAGTAAAGTTTTCAAAGCAATTTTTATGTGTTACTTTTTTATTTAAAAATTCAAAAGATGAATTTTTTACATCATCAATTGAAAATTTTCTGCCACAACATGGACAAAAATCTCCAAATTGTGGAAATGGAAATTTTTTACTATAAATTGAATCTGTTTTTTTAAAGGAATTTAGCAAATGTTCAAATTTACTTTTTTCCATAATATCTGGAAATACAACGGAAGAACCAAATGAATAATTTCTAAGCAAAAACTGTCCATCAGAACTTAAAAGATATTTACCAAAAATTATGAATTCATTTAAAGCATTGCCAGATATGGTATGAAATATTAAACGATTATTTAACATTTCAGTAAAATCCTTTAAACTATTTAAAGATTTTTTAATTCCTTCTTTTGAATCAAAACACTCTGTTGGTATGTCAAAAGGTCTTTCTTCATATGAGACTTCTGCTTTTAATATAAAGTCTTTTTTACCATTTTTTATACGAATTTCTTGTTCTTTCCAGTTGTAATATTCTACTAATTCTTTTGGAAATTCTGGTGATCCGTATATGTCATACGAAGTTGGTTTGATCTTATCTCCGTTAATTGTTATCCGTATTGATTCCGGATTTGCTAAATTGTTAAGTGTTATGTGTCCCCATATTTGATTTCCACTTTTTACGGTTTCAATCTTTTTTCTTTCAGTACGTCTCATTTTGTTTACCTCCTTGAATTGTGATTATACTGATTTTACAAATATTTTTAATCCCCCTTTGATTTTAACTTGTCATTTGACAGGTAATATATATATTTGCTTGCATCCTATTATACATCAAATTAACATAATTTGCAATATCTGCTATGGTTCATATATACAAATCATAAATAACAGCCTTATAAATATTGATATTTCAATATTTATAAGGCTGTTAACATTTGGTACCGATGGTGGGACTCGAACCCACATGGTTTCCCGCACGATTTTGAGTCGTGTGCGTCTACCAATTCCGCCACATCGGCATAAATATTTAATACCTTTCTATATTAACATACTTTAAAATAAAAGTCCATACCAAAAATTAAAAAAAACAAAAAAAGTTGTAGCAACGTTACAGTTCACAGCCAGTAAAATTAGCGCAACACAACAAACAGCAGATTTTTAATACACTATATTTTAAATTTACATAATTTGACAGAATATATAAAAAGTGATATAATACATTCATCATATCCCAAGTGTCGGGAGCAAAAATAGACACACGTTACATATAAACTTCAATAGTAACTACTAGGAGGTAAAAAATGAAAAATTTATTTCGGAAAACTTCAAAAGGAACAACTCCAAAGGCACTAAAAATTAAGTGCACAAAAGAAACAAAGGAACAAGTTTCAAGTATTATGAAAAAATATGGATGGACTTGGAACGAATTTGAAAGCTTCATTGAAAAAGAAGGTCTTGAATTAAACATGACAAAAGTACTAGAGAGCAAATTTTCAATGGATAATATTAATTTCTCAAATGAAGATAAAACAGAGAAAACGAAATTTTTTCAAGCAAATGATACAGCCTTAGTGATTTTGATTATTCAAGGAAATCAGATAATTACTTTGGGTATTGAAAAAAAGAAGGACAAAAAAGAAAAAATGGAGGAAGCAGTATTGAAAAAAGAGAAGAAGGTACTAAACGGTCGCATAATAACGACTGATATTGAAAAAAATAAGATAAGGATAGAAGTAAGAATAGGAGAAAAAATCATTTACAATATAAAAATTGTAGACGATAGATATTCAACTTCAAGAGTAATAAAACTTATCAAAATAAAAATCAATAACCTTTTTGATATAATTGCTCACTCTAAAGAAAAAGAAATGGGCAGCAATTTGATTGAAGAAATAAAAACATGGAAATAATTGGAAACAAATTATTTCTACAGAAAGAATATTCATAATGAATATTCTTTTTGTTTTTGGGAAATATTTAAAATAAAAGAAAAAATAAAAAGACAATATTTGACAGAAAAATGAGATAAAATAGAAATGTATTTTATGTCTCAAAAGGGGGAAAAAATGATATATACAATTACATTCAATCCAGCAATAGACTATGTAATAAAAATAGAAAATTTTAAACCTGGAAAAATAAACAAAAGCAAAGAAGAATATATATTTCCAGGAGGAAAAGGGATAAATGTATCAATAGTACTAAAAACATTAGGACAAGAGACAACAGCAATGGGATTTATAGCAGGATTTGTAGGAAAAGAGATAGAAGAACAAGTGCAAAAATATGGAGTAAAAACAGATTTTATAAAAATAGAAAACAACAATTCAAGAATAAACGTAAAAATATTAGAAGAAAATAAAGGAAAAAATGGAAATACAGAAAAAGAAGAAACGGCAGTAAATGCAAAAGGA
The DNA here is from genome assembly GCA_001916065.1 of Clostridium sp. 28_17. Classification (GTDB taxonomy): domain Bacteria; phylum Bacillota; class Clostridia; order TANB77; family CAG-508; genus CAG-269. Next base: position 51,103 of record MNRS01000021.1, on the reverse strand, counting down.
CCATATATTGATTCAAAATATCTTGAATTATTATATAAAAAATTGGAAATAATAAAAAACGAAGATACTTTAGTATTGTCAGGAAGTGTACCAAATGGCGTATCTAGCAATATTTATGAAAAAATTTGCCAAAGACTAGAAAACAAAAATATCAAAATAGTTGTTGATTCAACAGGTGAATTATTACTTAAAACATTGAAATATAAACCATATTTAATAAAACCAAATCAACAAGAACTAGAGGAAATTTTTGGTATAAAAATATCAAGTCAAGATGAAGCACTTGAGTATGCAGAACAATTACAAGCAAAAGGAGCACAAAATGTTATTGTATCATTGGGAAGTGATGGAGCAGTACTTTTAGACGAAAATGGATATTCATACAAAATGAAAGCATTGAATACAAAAAATGCTATTAATACTGTCGGAGCAGGTGATTCCATGATAGCTGGTTTCTTGGCAGGACATGAAATGTATAATAATTATGAAAAATCACTTCAAATGGGAGTAGCGGCGGCAACCGCAACAACAAATACATTGTTTTTGGCAACTAAGGAGAAAATAGAAGATGTTTTAAATAAATTTAAATAAAATACCTTTAGGAGGAAATGAAAAATGAAAATCACAGATTTACTTACAAAAGAATCCATAGACCTAAATGTAAAAGCATCAAACAAAAAAGACGTAATAGAACAAGCAGTAGAACTTATGGAACAAAATGGAAATATAAATAATAAACAAGAATACTTAAGATTAGTCATGAAAAGAGAAGAAGAAGGCTCAACAGGAGTTGGTGAAGGGATAGCAATACCACATGGAAAAGGTGGGGTTATTTCTGAACCAGGATTAGTTGCAATGGTAATACCAGATGGTGTTGATTTTGATGCATTAGATGGTAAGCCTGTAAAATTGTTATTTTTAATTGCTGCTCCAAATAGTAAGGACAACCTACATCTTGAGGTTCTAAGCCGTTTATCAGCTTTATTAATGAATGAAAAGTTTAGAAATAAATTGTTAAATGCAAAATCAAAAGATGAATTTTTAAAAACAATAGATGAAGCAGATGAACAAAGAATAAATGAAGAAACAACCAATAATGTAAATAATAATTTAAATGAAAATAACAAATTAAAAAATGACGAAAACAAATCAATTAATAAATCAAACAATAATTATGAATTATTAGGAATCACCGCATGCCCAACAGGAATAGCCCATACGTATATGGCGGCAGAAAGTTTAGAACAAATGGGAAAAGAATTGGGACATCCAATAAAAATAGAAACACAAGGACAATCAGGAACAAAAAATAAACTTACTGATGAAGAAATTAAAAATGCAAAAGCAATAATTATAGCAGCAGATGTAAAAGTAGATTTATCAAGATTTGATGGCAAAAGAATTTTAAAAACAGGTGTATCAGAGGGGATTCACAAGCCAAAAGAATTAATAGAAAAAGCATTAAATTCAGAAAATGAAATTCCAGTTTATCATCATCAAGGAAATAAAAGAGAAAATATAGAAATGGAAAAGCCAAAAGGAAATATATACAATCATTTAATGAATGGTGTAACACATATGTTACCATTTGTTGTTGGTGGAGGAATCTTAATTGCAATAGCATTTTTATTAGATGACTATTCAATTGACCCATCAAATTTTGGTATGAATACACCAGTCGCAGCATTTTTTAAAACAATAGGTGGAATGGCATTTGATTTTATGCTAGTAATTTTATCAGGATATATAGCAATGAGTATTGCAGATAGGCCAGGGCTTGTAGTTGGATTTGTTGGTGGAGCAATAAGTAAAGTGGGAACAACATTTACATCACTTGGAAATCCAGAAGAAGTGTTAGTAAGTTCAGGATTTTTAGGTGCATTACTTGCAGGTTTTATAGGTGGATATGTAGTTTTATTTTTAAAAAAATTATTTAGTTTTATGCCAAAAAGTTTAGAGGGAATAAGAACAATTTTGATTTATCCAGTTGCAGGGGTATTGCTAATTGGACTAATAATGTTATTGATAAATCCATTTGTATCAGCAATAAATACAGGTTTAAATAATTTCTTATCATCAATGAGTGAAGTGAACAAAGTTATTTTAGGAGCAATTCTTGCAGGTATGATGTCTGTTGACTTAGGCGGACCTGTAAATAAGGCAGCATATACTTTTGGAACAGGAATGTTAGCAGAGGGACATTACGAAATAATGGCAGCAGTTATGATAGGTGGAATGGTAGCACCACTTGCGATAGCACTTTTAGCAACATTCTTCCCTAAAAAATTACCTAAAAAAGAAAGACAAGCAGGCTTATTAAATTATGTTATGGGACTATCATTTATATCAGAAGGAGCAATACCTTTTGCATCATCAGACCCACTTCGTGTTTTAGTTTCTTGCGTAATTGGTTCAGCGGTTTCAGGTGCATTGTCAATGGCATTTAACTGTACTTTGATGGCTCCTCATGGTGGAATCTTTGTGTTACCGTTAATTGGTAATTGGCCTTGGTATGTTGTAGCACTTACTGCAGGTTCATTTGTGGCTATGGGTATTATGGCTGTTTGGAAGAAAAATGTTTGGGAAAATGAAAATATTAATGCAAAAGGTTAAGGGGGGAAGGTAAAGTTGAAAAAAGCAAATGTTGTTATTGAAAATGAGACAGGTCTTCATGCAAGACCTGCAACTGAACTTGCCAAACTTGCTATGAAGTATAAATGTAGTATTAACTTAATTGTTAATGGAAAGTTGATTGATGCTAGGTCACCTCTTATGATTATGTCTGCAGGTATAAAGCATAAGACAGAGTTGGAAATTATTTGTGATGGAGAAAATGAAGATTTGGCGTTAGAGGATGTTAAGATTTTTTTAGAAAATAATTAGAAAGAAGGTAATTGTATGCTTGTTGGAAAAGGTATTTCTGAGGGAATAGGACTTGGAAAAGCAGTAATTTTAGAAGAAAATGGATTAAAAATAGAAAAACAAAAAATTGAAGATATTTCAGCAGAAAAACAACAAATATATGATGCTGTAAAAGAAGTAGAAAGTGAAATAGAAAAATTAATCAAGAATATAGATGGAACAGAAAAAGAAATAATGCAAGCATATTTAATGATATTGCAAGACCCTAGTTTGATTCAAGAAACTATCAAAATAATTGAACAAGAGAAATGCAATAGTGCATATGCAGTAGAAAATGGACTAAATCAAATAATAAAAACATTTGAAGAGATGGACGATCCATATATGGCTGCACGAAGCAGAGATATAGAGGATATGAAAAAAAGGATATTAGCGAAATTATTAAAAATAGAAGAAATAGATTTATCAAAATTACCTGAAAATACAATACTTGTTGCAAAAGAATTATCAACATCAGATACTGCAAAAATGAATTTAAAAAATATTTCTGGAATTATTACAGAAATTGGCGGTGTTAATTCTCATATGGCTATAATTGCAAGAACTAATGAAATACCGGCAGTTGTTGGAATAAAACATATTTTTGAGAATATAAAAGAAAATGATTATATTGCATTAAATGGAGCAACAGGGGAAATATTTTTAAATCCAACACAAGAGAAAATCAAAGAATTAACAAAAAATCAAGAGAATATAAAACAAGAAAAACAAGAATTAGAAAAATATAAAAATAAAAAAGCAATAACAAAAGATGGACATCAGGTTGAACTTTTAGCAAATATTGGAGGTCCACAAGATATTCAAATTGTAATTGATAATACAGCAGAAGGTGTAGGGCTTCTAAGAAGTGAGTTTTTGTATATGGATGCAAAAGATTTTCCATCAGAAGAAGAACAATTTGAGGCATACAAAAAAATTGCGGAAAGTCTAGAAAATAAAAGACTTGTTATAAGGACATTAGATATTGGCGGAGATAAAGACTTAAAATATATGAAATTACCAAAGGAAGAAAATCCATTTTTAGGTTATAGAGCGATCAGAATTTATCTAGATAATGTTGATTTATTTAAAGTTCAGTTAAGGGCTATTTTGAGAGCAAGTAGTTATGGAAATGTTGCAATAATGCTTCCAATGATTTCGTCAATTGAAGAATTACGAAAATCAAAGGAAATTATTGAAGAAGTAAAACAAGAGTTAAAAGAAAAAAATATAAAATTTAATGAAAATATAGAAGTTGGAATTATGATTGAAATTCCGTCATCTGCTGTAATGGCTGACGAGTTTGCAAAAGAGTGTGATTTTTTTAGTATAGGGACAAATGATTTGATTCAATATACTATTGCTGTTGAGAGAGGTAATGAGAAACTTGCAAATTTGTATTCTCATTTTAATCCTGCTGTAATTCGCTTGATTAAATCTGCTATTGATGGTGCACATAAAAATGGTATTTTATGTGGTATGTGCGGAGAAGCGGCTGGTGATGTTAAGTTTATTCCTTTGCTTGTCGGTCTTGGACTTGATGAGTTTTCTATGAATGCTAATAAGATTTTGAAGGCTAGAAAGTTAATAACTGATTTGAGTTTTGAGGAGTGTAAGGAACTTACAAATAAGGTATTAGAATTGGAGTCAACAGAAGGTGTTAAAAGGATACTAGATACTAAGTAGTTACAATTCTCACAAACTAAGAAAATTTACAAATTCTGGAAATAATATTGCAATTAACATAAAAATGAGATATAATAAAGTTAGCCAAGAAAAACACAAATAAGTGGAGGTAAAAAAGATGTTGGAAATGAAAAATAACTCAAATAAGTTGGAGAAAGTTAATGAAAGTGAGGTCAAATTAATAATACCAGATATGGTAAAAAATATAATGAATCACTTTGAAAAATATCCAACCGCAAAAAAAATTTCTAACTAATCTCAAAGCCCTAACTCTAATTAGAGTTGGGGTTTTTGAGATTGTAGCAGATATAAATTTTGTTCAGACAATTTAAGTAAAAAATAATAATCAAAAAAATATATAATTCATAAACTCAAAACCAAAACATATATTGTAATAATAAAATTTAAGGTGGTGAGCTTGTGAAAAATACATATATAGTAGCATTAGCAGGAAACCCAAACGTAGGAAAATCAACAATATTCAACAGTTTAACAGGAATGCATCAACACACAGGAAACTGGACAGGAAAAACAGTAGCAAACGCAACCGGAAAAGCAATAATTAATGACAAAGAATTCACATTTGTTGACATTCCAGGTACATATTCAATAATGTCAAACTCAGAAGAAGAAGAAATTGCAAGAGATTACATATGCTTTGGAAACCCAGATGCAACAGTAATTGTAGTTGACAGTACATGCTTAGAAAGAAATTTAAATTTAGTATATCAAATTATGGAAATAACAGATAACATAATAGTTTGTGTAAATTTGTTAGATGAAGCAAAAAAGAAAAAAATAAAAATTGATTTAAAAAAATTAGAAGATTTGTTAGGCGTACCGGTTGTAGGAACAGTTGCAAGAGATAAACAAACACTAGAAAATTTGAAAAATACAATATACAAAGTATGTGAAGGTGAAATAAGACCACATACAAAAACAGTTATATATGAACAAGAAATAGAAGAAAATCTTGAAAAAATAGTGGGAGCACTTGATACCGATTCATTAAAAAATGAATATTTAGAAAAAAGAAATATAGCAACAGACATAGAAGTTGAAGAAAACAAAATATCAAAAAAATTATACAGGTGGATAGCGATAAAACTAATAGATGGAGAAGAAAAAATATTAAAATCAATACAAGAAAATTTAGAATTAAATTTAGGAGAGCAAGAGATTCGACAGTCAGTAATAGAAGCAAAAAAAAATCTAGAAACAAGAGAAATCACATCCAAAAATTTTAAGGATAAAATAGTTGCAGATATCATGAAAAAAGCAGAAGAAACATCAAAAGAAGTATGTACATTTGAAAACAAAAATTATAGAGAAAGAGACCTAAAAATAGACAAAATCTTAACATCAAAAATATTTGGAATTCCAATAATGATACTATTTTTAGGTCTTATTTTTTGGATAACCATAGTAGGAGCCAATTACCCATCAGAGTGGTTATTCAGTGTATTTAATTGGTTACAAGACAAACTAATATATTTTGCAAATTATATACATTGTCCAATATGGCTTTCAGATATGTTAATAAATGGAGTGTATAAAACATTGACTTGGATAGTTGCAGTAATGTTACCACCAATGGCTATATTCTTCCCACTATTCACAATATTAGAAGACTTGGGGTATCTTCCACGAATTGCATTTAATATGGACGGATTCTTTAAAAAGGCTTGCTGTAGTGGAAAACAAATGATAACAATGTGCATGGGTTTTGGGTGTAATGCGTGTGGAGTAACAGGATGCAGAATTATAGATTCACCAAGAGAAAGGCTAATTGCAATACTAACAAATAACTTTGTTCCATGTAATGGAAGATTTCCATTTTTGATAACAATAGCAACAATATTTATAGCGGGAGCATTTGCAGGTGGAAATGGATTTCTAGCATCAATATTATCAACATTTGCGGTAATTATCGTAATAATATTTGGAATATTTTTAACACTGGTGATATCAAAAATATTATCAAAAACAATATTAAAAGGAATGCCATCATCAATGATTTTAGAATTGCCACCATATAGAAAACCACAATTTGGAAAAATACTAGTGCGTTCAATATTTGATAGAACCTTATTTGTTTTAGGTAGAGCAATATCAGTTGCAGCACCAGCGGGCCTTGTGATATGGCTTATGGCAAATATAGGAATTAATGGGCAAAGTTTGCTTTCGATTATAGCAAATTTCTTAAATCCATTTGCAAAATTGATGGGATTAGATGGATATATTTTAACTGCGTTTATTTTAGGAATCCCTGCAAATGAAATAGTTTTACCAATAATTTTGATGTGTTATTTGAAGAGTGGAACATTAGTAAATATAGAGGATACAATTCAAATTGGCCAGATTTTAATTCAAAATGGATGGACTATGCTTACTGCTATGAATGTTATGCTCTTTACAATTTTACATTTTCCTTGTGCTACAACATTGCTTACTGTAAAAAAGGAAACTGGCAGTTGGAAATGGACTGCAATTTCTTTTGCAATTCCTACTGTTTGCGGAATTGTTTTGTGCATGTTTACAAATTTGGTATATAATTTTATTTTAGTTTACTAAAGAGTACTATTCATAGTCTTACATACACAAGATTTTGGAGGCTATGAATAGTAATATTACCATCAGTTTGTCGATTTTTGTCGAACGATTTTTCTTGCATTTTAAAGCAAACTGTGCTAATATAAGAATACGCAATAAAAATTGCATTGCTAAATCTATTATACAAATTTTTTCACTCAACTTAGGAAAGACAAAATAAAATCTTAAATTAAAATATCCAAAAATACTAAAAATAAAAAGAAAGGAGGGCAAAAATATTTTTATCATTTAGAAGAGCCCATAAATAGTAACAAATATTGAATAATATTAGAAAAATAACAAGCAATAATATTGAAAAAAATCAAAAAATAATGTATTATATTACCATAGAACAAATCTGAAAATTAAGCATAAAGAAAAGGAATGGGATGATATGAAAACAAAATATTTTAAATACATATTTATAATATTTGCAATTGCTATAATGATATTTGCAATAATAAAAATAAAGGGCGATGAACAAAAAAAGGAAAATACAACAACAGAAACAAAACAAGAAGAAACAACAGAGGTAACAGAATTAAAACTTGGAGTTGCATCATTTGATAGTATAAACCCAATATTAAGCAAAAATAAAAATGTACAAGATATATCAAAAATAATATTTGAACCATTAATGACATTAACAAAAGACTATAAATTAGAATACTGCTTAGCAAAAGAATGGGCAAAACAAAGTGAAACTGTTTATTTAATAAAAGTAAAGGATAACAGAAAATGGGCAGATGGACAAAAATTTACTGCAGATGATGTAAAATTTACAATAGATAGACTAAAAGATTCAAATACAATATATTCGGCAAATGTTCAACATGTAACAACTGTAGAGGTAGTAGATTCAACAACTATAAGAATTACACTAGACCAAGAAGTTCCTTTTTTTGAATACAATTTAACATTTCCAATATTATCAAGTAGTTATTATAGTGATAAAGAGTTCAATCCAGACATTGTGCCTGTTGGAACTGGAATGTATAAAGTAAGTGATGTACAAAATTCTGCACTAATTTTAACAAAGAATGAAAATTATCCAGATTCAGATAAATTAAAAATTGATAAGATAACAGTTTCAATATATTCAAGTATTGGAGAATTATATAATTCTTTTAAAACAGGAAGTGTTGATTTAATAAGCACTCAAAATAGTAATTTAAAAGACATTATAGGAACAATAGGATATCAAGAAAAAGAAATGAAAGGAAGGGAACATGATTTTATTGCATTCAATACCCAAGGTGAAATATTATCACAATTAAATGTAAGAAAATCAATTTGTTATTCTATAGATAAATCAAATATTGTTTCAAGTGTTTACGGAGACAAATATTATACCTCAAGTTTTCCATTAGATTATGGGAATTGGATATATCAAGAACAGGACTCAAGTGCAGGATATAACTTAGAACAAGCAAAACAAATTTTAGTAGATGATGGATGGAGTTACAAATATAAATATTGGCAAAAAACAATTAATTATAGAACACAAAGAATATCTTTAAATTTTGTAGTTAAAGCAAGTGATGCAAATAGGGTTGCAGTTGCACAAAATATAAAAACACAATTAGAAAATCAAGGATTTAGAATTAATTTAATAAAAGCAAATGACACTCAATATCAAAGTTATTTAACAAATAAAAATTATGATATGATTTTGTGTAGCATGAATTTATCTGTAAGCCCGGATTTGTCAACATTTTTTGGTACTAATAATTTAGCAAATTATTCAAATGAAGAAGTTACAAACATTATGAATGAAGTGAAAAATTCAAATGATGAGAACAAATTAAAACAAGATTACAAAAGATTAGGCGAAATATATAAAAGTGAAATGCCATATTTAAGTTTATACAATAACAAATACACAGTGGCATATAGTACTGGATTAGCAGGAACATTAGAACCAAACTGGTTTTATCAATTTTACAATATAAAGGATTGGCACAAATAAAAAATATTTTTAAAATGTATTGACAAAAACAAGTGTTTAGTGATATAAAGTAGTTATCAAACAAAAGTTCAATATTTTAAGGAGGAAATTATAATGGCAGAAAATACAGAAAAGAAAAAGGCTCTAGAGGCAGCAATGAGTCAAATAGAAAAACAATTTGGAAAAGGTTCAGTAATGAAACTTGGAGAATTTAAAGCAATGGAAATAGAAGCAATTCCAACAGGAGCATTAAGTCTAGATATGGCTTTAGGTATAGGAGGGGTTCCTAGAGGAAGAATTATAGAAGTATTTGGACCTGAATCATCAGGTAAAACAACACTTGCATTACATGTAGTTGCAGAAGCACAAAAAATGGGCGGAGAAGCAGCATTTATAGATGCAGAACATGCATTAGACCCAGTATATGCAAAAAAATTAGGTGTAGATATAGATAACTTAATAGTATCTCAACCAGATACAGGAGAACAAGCACTTGAAATAACAGAAAGTTTAATAAGAAGTGGAGCTTTAGATGTAATAGTAGTAGACTCTGTTGCGGCGTTGGTTCCAAAGGCAGAAATTGACGGAGACATGGGAGATTCTCACATGGGTCTTCAAGCAAGATTAATGTCACAAGCCTTAAGAAAATTAGCAGGAGCAATAAACAAGACAAAAACAGTATTAATATTTATCAACCAATTAAGAGAAAAAATAGGAGTAATGTTTGGAAATCCAGAAACAACAACAGGTGGTAGAGCACTAAAATTCTATGCGTCAGTAAGACTTGATATAAGAAAAATAGAAAATATCAAACAAGATGGAGAAGTTAAAGGAAATAGAGTTAGAGTAAAAGTTATAAAGAATAAAGTAGCTCCACCATTTAGAGAGGCTGAATTCGATATTGTTTATGGAGAAGGAATTTCTAAAGCAGGAAATATCTTAGACATGGCTGTAAACATGGACATAATAGAAAAGAGCGGTTCATGGTTTAGTTATGATGGTAATAGAATTGGACAAGGAAGAGAAAATGTTAAGAAATACCTAAAAGAAAATCCAGAAATTTTAGCAGATGTTGAGCAAAAAGTTAGAGCAAATTTTGCTAAAGCATTCCAAGATAGTCTAGGTGAAGAATTACCAGAAGTTGACGAAGATGGAGAATTTGAAGACGAAGAATAATTTTTTAATAAAATATTAAAATTTATTTCGAATTTATTTATAGAAGGAAGGAGGGGGGTACATGGATAATAAAGAACTTTTTGAAATGTTGAATCAAAGATTTGATAAAATAGATAAAAGATTTGAAAAAATGGATGAAAGAATGGACAAAATGGAACAAAGAATGGATAATGGCTTTAAAGAAGTTAATGATAAAATGAATAAAGGCTTTAAAGAAGTTAATGATAAAATCAAAGAAACAAATGATAAAATGAATAAAGGCTTTAAAGAAGTTAATGATAAAATTAAAGAAACAAATGATAAAATGAATAAAGGCTTTAAAGAAGTTAATGATAAAATCAAAGAAACAAATGATAAAATGGATAAAGGCTTTGAGCAAGTTAATAATAAATTAGATATAGTAGTAAATTCTAATATAGCACAAATTCTTATTGCTCAAACAAAAAATACAAAAGAACTTAACGAGAAAATAGATAAATATATAGAAAAAAATGAAACTGAGCATAAAAAATTTGACTATGAAATAGCAGATACAAGAATGAAAATTAAATTTGCTAGATAAACAATAAAAAGATTGGAAGTAGTAATGTATACAATAGAAGAATTTGATAAAGGAAAAACAAAAATATTAAAATACATACTTTATAAAAAGAGAAGTGAAAATGAAGTTAGAAGAAAATTCGCAAAAGAATTAGATGAAAATATGTTAGAAGATATAATTGAATATTTAAAAGAGGCTAAATATATAAATGACAATGATTATATAAGAAGAACAGTAAACAACTTCATTATTCTTAAAAATTTATCAATAAAAGAATTAAAATATAAACTTTTAGCAAAAGGTTTAAATAAAAATGATATTGAAGATTATATTTACGAAAACAAAGAAGAGTTAGAAGAATATGAAATAAAATCAATATCGAATATTATATACAAAAAATCACTATTTATGGAACAAGACGAAATAAAACAATATTTATTAAAAAAAGGATATAAATCAGAAAATATAAAAAAAGCAATTGAAAAATAAGGCTGGAAAAGCAAGGAGAAAACAATGTCAATATTAACACTAGAAACTAAAAAATATTCAATAAAAATAGATAATTTTGAAGGACCATTAGATTTATTATGTTACCTAATAGATAAAAATAAAATGAATATTTATGATGTAAATCTAACAGAAATAACAAATCAATATATAGAATATTTAAATGCAATGGAAGAAATGAACTTAGAAATTGCAAGTGAATTTATAGTTATGGCTTCAACACTTTTATATTTAAAATCTAAAAATCTGTTACCAAAACAAGAAGAGGAAGAAGAAGAAATAACAGAGGAAGAACTTATTAGAAGAATAATTGAGTATAAAAAATTCAAGGAAATAAGCAAAATACTTAAGGAAAATTATCTCATATTTACAAATAGATTTTATAAAGGACAAGAAGAAATAGAATTGCCAAAGCAAAAATTAGAAAAAGATTATGGCCCTGAAAAAATACCAGATGTATACAAACAATTGATAGAACGAAATAGTGTTAAAATAAATCAAAATGCAAAAAATATTGAAAAAATTGCATTAGTTGATAAATATACTGTTGCTGATAAAGTAAAAGAAATGTATAAAGTTTTAGCAAAACAAAAGAAATTTGTTTTTAATAAATTGTTTCCAATTAAAAAACGTGAAAAACAAGAAGTGGTAACTGCTTTTAGCGGATTACTTGAATTATCTCGAAGAAGTAAAGTAGAAACAAGTCAAGAAGAAATTTTTGGAGATATAACAGTTGAAGAAAAGAAAAAATAAGATTGTTATTGAAATATCTAATTAGATTTGGAGAAAAAGTTTGAAAAAGTAATTGTAAAATACAATATTTAAAATCAAATTTTGAACCTTGTAGGAAAGGAATATCAGTAAATATGAAGCAATTAATGTTCGATTATAAAGAAAACATAGAATATCAAAAAGTAAAAGATAAGGTTAGAGCAGTTATTTTAAATAATGATGGAAGAGCACTTTTAGTGAAATATGCTGGTTTATATATGCTTCCTGGAGGGAAGATAGATGAAAATGAAACAGAAAAGGAAGCGTTAAGAAGAGAAATATTAGAAGAAACAGGGATAGATATATTTATAGATACTGATATTGAAAATGAGAAACCTTTTTTACAAATAGAAACATATAATCAAAATTATTATGATAGAAAAGCCGATAAAAAAATAAATAGAGTTAGGAAAACATCTTTTTATGCATTAAAAACAAATCAAAAAATAAAAATTGAAAAACAAAGACTATCGGAAAGTGAGAAACAAAAAAATCTTATTGTTGAGTTTGAAAATTTATCAGTAATAGAATATAAAGTTCAAAATAATAAAACAGACAATTTTAGAAAAGAGATATTTGATAGAGAAATTTTAATGGCACTAAAAGAATATCGTAATTACAAAGAATGCAAAGAAAAAGAAGGACAAAGATAAAAAATATAGATAAAAAAGTTTAAATACCAAAAAAAAGGAAAAACTAATATTATTACTTAAAAAGAGGGTGATATATTGGTTTTTCTTTTTATAATTTTAACTATAATAATTATGTGTATAACAATAAAAATAAAATTTCAAATACAAAATCTAAAAATATCAACAAATGAAAAACCACATTTAAATAAAGAATATCAAATAAAAATGGTAGTATATACATTAGGATTTATACCAATCTTAAAAATAAAATTAAATAGCAAAAAGATAATAAATAATCAAAAGCTACAAGAAAAAATAAAACAACAAAAAACTAAAATAATAGAAAATAAAGCAAATATTGATAAGGAATTAATAAAATCACTAAAAAATATAAAACCAGAAATAAAAGAAATAAATTTAAAAATAAGTATAGGAACAGAAAATGCAGCATTAACAGCATTTACAATACCAGTTATAAGTACATTTATAGCAATATTTTTAAGCAAACAAATAAAAAAATATAATGATAAGCAAGTATTTTTAGTAGAACCCGTATATCTTGATAAAAATTTATTAAATATAGAAATTTCAAGTATATTTCAAATAAAAATGATACATATTATAAATACAATATGTATCGTAAATAAGAAAAGGAAAGGTGATAAAAATGAGCGAACATCCAATAGAAGGCCTTATGACTACGGCTATGAACAGTATTAAAGATATGATAGATGTAAATACAATAATTGGTGAACCTATAGAAACATCCAATAATATAGTAATAATACCAATATCAAAAGTATCTTTTGGATTTGCTGCTGGTGGTAGTGAGTTCAAAGGTGAAACAATTGATGAATATAAAAAAGTAGAAAAAGAAGAACAAATACAGTATAGATTACCATTTGGAGGACGGAGCAGGGGCAGGAGTTACAATTAATGCAGTTGCATTTTTGATAATTCAAGAAAATAATATAAAACTTATGCCAGTATGCCATTCATCAAGTTTAGATAAGTTATTAGATTATGTTCCAGATTTAATGGAAAAGACAAATAATATGATGAATAGAATTGTAAGCAATAAAAAAGAAGAAACAGAAAAAATATTAAAAGAAATGCAAAAAAGAAATAATAAAGATATTAATAATGCTAAAGAAGAAGATAATAATATGAAAGCAAAAAATAATAATAACGTAGAAAATAATAATGTAGAATAATTTTATGAATTTTCGCGCACAAACAAATTTATTTAAAGTATCAATTTTTGAGTAAGATAAAAAGCAGAGTTAAAACTGGAAATTTAAAATTTTCAGTTTTATTTTTTTGTCGAAAACTTCTATAAAATCGACAAAACTTCTACTTTTTTGCTATTGGAAAAAACTGGAAAAAGAATTATAATACATACATAAAGCAAAAGAAAACTTTAAAAGTTATGTACAAGAATAGAACATAACTGAAAGGAGGAACATCTTTAAATATGGAATCAAAATTTTATGAAGACAAAAAAATGTTGGTTTTTAAAATTACAGATGAAATTGATGACTGTAGTGTACAAAAGATAAGGAGGAAAGCAGATTATGAAATTGAAAGATATATGCCTAGAAAAGTTGTGTTTGATTTTGATAGTGTTACTTTCATGGATAGTGCAGGAATAGGGTTAATAATAGGAAGATACAAATTTGCCAATATGCTTGGAGGAAAACTAGAAGTTGCAAATTTAACTCAAAGTGTAAGGAAAATATTTGAAATGAGTGGGATTCTAAAATTAATTCCAGTAACTGAATTATAATTTTTTTATATATTATGAAAGTTATACAACTTTCCTAATATATAAAATTTATAAAAGTTAAGCAACTTTTACAACATAAATACATTGAAAGGAAAATAAAGATTATGAAAGAACAGATTGAAAATGAAATGAAATTAGAATTTTTAAATAAAGGAGCAAATGAAGCATTTGCAAGAATAACAGTTGCTGCATTTGCATCACAATTAGACCCTACAATAGAGGAACTTGCAGACATAAAAACGGCAGTATCAGAAGCAGTTACAAATTGCATAATCCATGCATATGAAAACAGACAGGGAATAATAAAAATAAATGCACAATTAAAGGGCAATGAAATAATAATTCAAATTTCAGACAATGGAAAAGGAATAGAAAACGTAGATGTAGCAAAAGAACCATTATACACAACAAAACCAAATTTAGAAAGGTCAGGAATGGGATTTACAATAATGGAAAGCTTTATGGACACAATGAAAGTTGAATCAATTGTTGGGCTAGGTACAAAAGTTACATTAACAAAAACAATAAAAAAGCAAGAAGAGGAAATTGATGAAAGTCAGTTAAGTGCTATAACAAAAGAATAAAATAGGGGTAAGTATACATATGTATGAAAATAATATAAATTCAATAAAAAGAGCCCAAGATGGTGACAAATTTGAAATGGACAGACTTATTAGAGAAAATAATGGACTTATTTGGAGTATAGTAAAAAGATTTATGAACAGAGGATATGAAGTAGAAGATTTATATCAAATTGGATGTATAGGATTTATCAAATCAATAAAAAGATTTGACACAAATTTTGAAGTAAAACTATCAACATATTCAGTACCATACATATTAGGAGAAATAAAAAGATTTATAAGAGATGACGGGCCAATTAAAGTTAGTAGAAGTATAAAAGAACTAAACACAAAAATAAATGAATTAAAAAGACATTATTTATTAAATGGAAAAGAAATTACTTTAGAACAAATTTGTAAGGAATTAAAAATACAAAAAGAAGATGCCATAATTGCAATGGAATCAACAAATGCAGTTGAATCAATGGACGCAGCAACAAATGCCGAAAATAAAGAAGGCAAGCAAATGACAATTTTTGATAAAATATCAACTGGAAAAAATGAGGAAGAAATAATTACAAATAGAATGGTTGTAAATCAATTGATAAATGAATTGCATGATAGAGATAAAGAAATTATTTTATTAAGATTTTTTAAAGAAAAGACGCAAACTGAAGTCGCAAAAATTCTTGGAATTAGCCAGGTTCAGGTTTCAAGAATTGAACGCAAAATATTAAATGAAATGAAAGCAAAATTAACCTCTGCATAATTATTATTAAAATAGAATTTTAAATTACATAATATTATCAAAATAGAATTTAATTTAAAATCTATTACAGAATACAAAACGGAGTGATCATATTGAAAAAAATTTTAATTTATCTACTATCATTTATATTAATAATTTTTATTATTCCAGCGTTTTTAACCAAACGAACAACACCAACAAGTTCAAAAAAAGAAACAGAAAGGCAATTGCAAGATAACAATCAGCAGGAACAAACTACTGAAAATCAAACAGAAATAAGCAATAAAAATACATATAATTATAGCAAATATGGAACAATATCATTATTACATAAAAAAACAGGAGAAGTAGAACAAGTAAAATTAGATGAATACTTATGTAATGTAGTATCTGCAGAAATGCCTGCAACATTTGAGCAAGAGGCATTAAAGGCTCAAGCAATAGTTGCAAGGACATATACAATATATAAAATTTTAAATAAAAAGCATGATAATGCAGATATATGTGATGATTCAACATGTTGCCAAGCATGGATTTCAAAAGACGATAGGTTAGCAAAATGGGAAGAAAATCAAAGAGAAAGTAACTGGCAAAAAATATGTAGTGCAGTAAATGAAACTTCAGGAAAAATTATAACATATGAAAATAAACCAATTGATGCATTTTTTCATTCAAATAGTGGAGGAATAACCGAAGTACCTGTAAATGTATGGGGAGGAACAGGTTATCCATATTTGCAAAGTGTTGAAACATCAGGAGAAAATACATATACTCAATATGCTTCAGAAGTTACACTTTCACAAGAGGAGTTGATAAATAAACTAAAAGAAAAATATAGTGATATATCAATAGATTTTACAAATAGTGACGATATAAAAATATTGGAATATACAGAAAGCACAAGAGTAAAAACTGTAAAGTTTGGAAATCACGAAATTTCAGGTGTTGAGGCTAGAACACTATTTGGATTGAAATCAACTAATTTTGAAATATCAAGAGATGGTAATAATATTAAATTTTCTGTTAAAGGTTATGGGCATGGAGTTGGAATGAGTCAAACGGGAGCCGATAGTATGGCAAAAAATGGAAGTAGAGCAGAAGAGATTATAAAGCATTTTTATACTGGAGTAGAGATTACTGAAGTTAATAAATTATAATGTATATTTTTATAAAATCCGGAAATAATTGTAATATAAACAAAAAGTTAAGGAGGATTTTATGAAAAGAGATATTAGAAAAAATAACAAAGAAGAAATGAATATGAAAATAATAAAATATTCAGCAATAACAGTTGCTATACTCACAGTAATAGTATTTGGAGTTTTAATTTACAGTAAAAAATTAAATGACACTGTAAAAGAAGGAACATTGTTGGGAGAACAAATATCAACTCAAAATGAAAACACAGAAAGTGCAAGTACAGAAATTGGAAAAAGCGTAAACGAAAGTGAAAATGAATTAAAAGCACAAAATAATATGGTGAATAATACTGCAAATAATATGATTACAAACAGTATGACTTCAAATAATACAACCAGTAAAAATACAGAAACAAAAACAAATAATGTTTTAACAACAAATAAGATAAACACAAATACTACAACTGAGACAAATAGCAAAGCAGAAGGAAAAGTAGAAGAAAAAAATGTAGAATTGAATTTTGCAAAGCCAGTAGATGGAGAAATAGTAAGGGATTTTGCAGTTGACAGTTTAGTATATTCAGATACTTTGCAAGAATGGACAACACATACTGGAATTGATATAAAAGCCGATAAAACAACAGTTGTAAAATCAGCAGAAGCAGGAATTGTTAAAACTATAAAAAATGATCCTAGATATGGATTAACAGTTATTGTTGAACATGAAAATGGATTTCAAACAGTTTATTCAAATTTATTAACATCAGAATTTGTTGTAGAAGGCGAAAAAGTAGAAAAAGGTCAATCTTTGGGAACAGTAGGAAATACTGCAGCATTTGAAATTGCAGATGAGCCACATCTTCATTTTGAAATTTTAAAAGACTCTGTTCAAGTTGATCCTAATATATATTTAAAATAAGAACTTGGAATATGCACTCCAAGTTCTTTTATAAATTCTTCAAAAGCACTTGACAGTTTACAATAATAAAGATAAAATAAAAGAGGTAAGAAAAAAATAATATTTTAAAGAAAAAAGAAATATATATTTGATTCGAACATTGAAAATTTAATAAGAAAGAGGTGTAGATTCATGAATATAGGAATCATAATCGCCGCTGTCTTAATCTCACTTGCAATAGGAGCAATAATAGGAATTGCTTATAGAAAAAAAGTTGCAGAATCTAAAATACACAGTGCTGAAGAAGAGGCAAAAAAAATTGTAAACATGGCAAAAGTAGAAGCAGAAAACCTTAAAAAAACAAAAATAAT
Organism: Clostridium sp. 28_17; assembly: GCA_001916065.1. Lineage (GTDB taxonomy): Bacteria > Bacillota > Clostridia > TANB77 > CAG-508 > CAG-269. The sequence goes on along the minus strand of MNRS01000021.1, from coordinate 32,844 downwards.
CGAAGCCAAAGAAGAAATAGTAAACAGTAGAAACGAATTAGATCAAGAGATTAAAGAAAGAAGAGGCGAAGTACAAAGACAAGAAACAAGACTTATTCAAAAAGAAGAAAACTTGGAAAGACGCGCAGAAAACTACGAAAAGAAAGAAGAAAATCTTAATAAAAGAGAAAAAGAACTAGAAGAAGAGCAACAAAAAATAGAAAACTTGCGTAACCAAGAATTAAAAGAACTTCAAAAAATAGCATCATTATCAAGAGAAGAAGCAAAACACATTCTATTAAAAGAAGTAGAAAAAGACATTACTGCAGAAAAAGCAGCAATAATAAGAGAAGCAAACCAAAAAGCAAAAGATGATGTTAAGAAAAATGCCAAAGAACTATTAACATATGCAGTTCAAAAATGTGCTGCAGACCACTCTCAAGAAACTACAGTATCAATTGTTGCACTTCCAAGTGATGAAATGAAAGGAAGAATAATTGGTAGAGAAGGTAGAAACATAAAAGCCTTAGAAACATTAACAGGAGTAGACCTAATAATAGATGATACACCAGAAGCAGTAGTTCTATCAGGCTTTGACCCATTAAGAAGAGAAGTTGCAAAAATTGCTTTGGAAAAATTAATTGAAGATGGAAGAATTCATCCTGCAAAAATTGAAGAAGTAGTAGAAAAAGCAAAACAAGAATTAGAAGAAACTATAAAAGAAGAAGGAGAAAGAGCAGTTCTAGAAACTGGGGTAATAGGATTGCATCCAGACATAGTAAAACTAATTGGAAAACTAAAATACAGAACAAGTTATGGACAAAATGTATTGAATCACTCAATAGAAGTATCTAACTTAGCAAGAATAATGGCAGAAGAATTAGGACTAGATGCAAAACTTGCAAGAAGAGCAGGATTACTACATGATATTGGTAAAGCATTAGACCATGATATGGAAGGAACACACGTAGAAATAGGTGTTGAAATACTTAAAAAATATAAAGAAAATCCATTAGTAATAAATGCAGTAGAAGCACACCATGAAGATGTAGAACCACAAACTCTAGAAGCAGTATTAATTCAAGCCGCAGATGCAATAAGTGCATCAAGACCGGGTGCTAGAAGAGAAACATTAGAAGCATACATCAAGAGACTACAAAATCTTGAAGAAATTGCAGACTCATTTGATGGAGTAGAAAAATCATTTGCAATACAAGCAGGTCGTGAAGTTAGAATTATTGTTAAACCAGATAAAATTAATGATGACCAAATGACAATTTTAGCAAGAGATGTTGCTAAAAAGGTTGAAAATGAAATGGATTATCCAGGTCAAATTAAAGTTAATGTTATTAGAGAGACAAGAACTGTAGAATATGCTAGATAAAAGTATATAAAAGTAATAAAAAGTTGTAACTAAAAATAGTTGCAACTTTTTAATTTTTATACCCAAAATACTTGCCAAACAAATTTTAAAGTGTTAAAATAAGAATAGATTAAAAAAAAACCGAATTTGCCGGAAGATTTTTTTAATCTTTTTTTATTTTTAAAAAGAATATTATGAAAAAAATTAGATTTGGCAACAATTTAAAATATGGACAAACTCTAAATTATGGTTTTTTAGAAGGGGGAAGAAAATGAACACAAAATACATATTTGTAACAGGTGGAGTTGTATCAGGATTGGGAAAAGGAATAACAGCAGCATCACTAGGAAGATTATTAAAAAATAGAGGATATAAGGTAACAATACAAAAATTTGACCCATATATCAATGTAGACCCAGGAACAATGAACCCATATGAACACGGAGAAGTCTTTGTAACAGACGATGGAGCAGAAACAGACTTGGATTTAGGACATTATGAAAGATTTATAAATGAAAACTTAACAAAAAATTCAAGCATCACAATGGGAAAAATATATTCAGAAGTAATAGAAAAAGAAAGAAGAGGAGATTATTTAGGAAAAACAGTACAAGTAATTCCACATATTACAAATCAAATAAAAGAAAAAATATATGGATTTGAAAATACAGACACAGACATAGTAATTTCTGAAGTAGGTGGAACAGTAGGAGACATTGAAGGGCTTTCAATAATTGAGGCAATTAGACAAGTAGGACTAGAAAAAAATCCAGAAGATGTATGTTTTATCCATGTAACTTTATTGCCATATATATTTGGGTCAAATGAAATAAAGTCAAAACCAACACAACACTCAGTAAAAGAATTACAAAGTTATGGAATTATACCAGATATTTTAGTATGTAGAACAGAACAAGATATACCAGACAATATAAGAGAAAAATTGGCTTTATTTTGCAATGTTAGAAAGACAAGTGTAATTCAAAACAAAACAGCAGATTGTTTATATGCAGTACCACTAATGCTAGAAGAAGAGGGATTAGCAAGAGAAGTTTGTAACCATTTGAAATTAGATAGATATATACCAGACAACAGAAAATGGGAAGAAATGATAGAAAAAATAAGAAAAATAGACAAAAACAATAAAGTTAAAATAGCAATAGTTGGAAAATATATTAAATTAGAAGATTCATATATATCAGTAATTGAAAGCATTAAGCATGCAGGATTTGCAAATGACGTGGAAACAGAAATTAAATTGATAGATGCAGAAAAAATAACAAAAGATACTGCAGATGAAATGCTTAAAGAATTTCAAGGAATTGTTGTTCCAGGTGGATTTGGAAATAGAGGAATAGAAGGAAAAATTGAAACAATTAAATATGCAAGAGAAAACAAAATACCATTTTTGGGAATTTGCCTAGGAATGCAAATGGCGGTTGTTGAATATGCAAGAGATGTGCTAGGATTGAAAGATGCAAATTCACAAGAATTTGACGAAAAATCAAAAAATCAAGTAATTCATATAATGGAAAATCAAAAATCAGTAAATAAAAAAGGTGGAACTATGAGACTTGGAAGTTATCCATGTGTTATTAAAGAAGGAACATTGGCAGAAAAAGTTTATGGTACAACTGAAATTGCAGAAAGACATAGACATCGTTTTGAGTATAATAATGATTACAAAGAAAGACTTGAAAATGCAGGTTTGATTTGTTCAGGAACTTCTCCAGATGGCGAATTAGTTGAAATTGTTGAACTTTCTCAAACAGAACATCCATTTTTTATTGCAGGTCAATTCCATCCAGAGTTGAAGTCTAGACCTAATAGACCTGCTCCATTGTTTGTTGAATTGGTAAGGGTTGCAAAATCTAGATAATTGTTGTATAATATTTTATAGGTAACATAACAACAAAGCAGGAAAAAAGGAGAGACATATGAAATTTTTACCTAGTTATATAAACGGAAAAGAAAGAGAATTATATAAGGAGACTGAAGATGGTCAAGAAATTTTTTATTATGAGGATAATAATCTAATAATAAGAAATTTTGTACCAGAGGATGCTAATGCATGGTGCTGTTACATGCATCCAGATTTTTTAAAAAGAAGGCCAAACGAAAAGAAATATATAATAAAAGATATTAAAGAGAGAATAAAAAGGGATTTAAATCCTGAATATAGTTCAGATGACATCCTTGAATTCACTTACTGCTTAAGCAGAAAAAATGGGCAAATGTTTGGCACAATGGTACTGAAAGAATTTCCTAAGAAGGAAGAGAAAGAACAAAGAATGAGAATTACTTTGTTCATAAATGGGAAAGATAAAAGTATTCTTAAAAAGAATACTTTAGAAGCCCTAAAATCACTTCGGGACGAGTATTGTTGGTATGAAAATATTACAATACAACAAAAGAATACAGACGAGGAAATTTCTCTTGATGAAGAAATTAAAAAATATGAAAAATAATATCCTTTCATCCGTTATCCTCAAAAGAGCACTTTGAATAAAGTGCTCTTTTGTTGTAAATAAAAGTTAAAATTTGAGTTCTAAAAAGTAATTGAAAGAATATAATATAAAGTCAAAAAGTACAAAATTTTAAATAAATTTTGTTGTCAAATGTGAATTCTATGTGAATTTTAGCAATCTCTATTGACAATTGCTAAAAAAAGGTATAAATTATTAGCAGTTAAACAAAAAGAGTGCTAAAAATAAAAAGTAAAACATTCTTAAATGGAAAAATTGAAGGAGGTAATATCATGATTAAACCATTAGGAAGTAGAGTATTAATAAAAATGAAAGAAGGCGAAGAAACAACAAAAAGTGGAATAATCTTAGCAAGTAGTGCACAAGAAAAACCACAAATCGCAGAAGTAATAGAAGTAGGACCAGGAGAAAAAATAGACGGAAAAAATGAAGAAATGTATGTAAAAAAAGGAGACAATATAATAGTAAGTAAATATTCTGGAACAGAAGTAAAATACGAAGGAACAGAATATTTAATAGTAAAACAAGATGATATTTTAGCAATAGTAGAATAAAAAATCGGGATTGAGGGACGGGTCTTCAATCCCTAAAAATAAAAAGTAAAAAAATCGGGATTGAAGACCCGTCCCCCAATCCCGAAAGATGGGAGTGAATTTAAAATGGCAAAACAAATAAAATTTGGAGAAGATGCAAGAAAATCTTTATTAGAAGGAGTTAATAAATTAGCTAATACAGTTAAAGTTACATTAGGACCAAAAGGAAGAAATGTTGTATTAGACAAAAGTTTTGGAGCACCACTAATTACAAATGATGGCGTTACAATAGCAAAAGATATTGAATTAGAAGATAAATTTGAAAATATGGGGGCAAGACTTGTAAAAGAAGTATCAGAAAAAACAAATGATGTTGCAGGTGATGGTACTACAACAGCTACAGTTTTGGCTCAAAGTATGATTAAAGAAGGAGTTAAAAACGTAGCAGCAGGTGCTGACCCAATGGCAATGAAAAGAGGAATTGACAAAGCAGTTAATTCTGCAGTTGAAGAATTGAAAAAAATAAGTGTTCCAGTAAATGGAAAAGAAGACATTGCAAGAGTTGCAAGCATTTCAGCAAACAATGACGAAGTTGGAGAATTAATTGCAGAAGCTATGGAAAAAGTTTCAAAAGACGGAGTTATTACAATTGAAGAATCAAAAACATCAAATACAGAATTAAATGTAGTTGAAGGTATGCAATTTGACAAAGGATATGTTTCTCCATACATGGTAACAGATACAGAAAAAATGGAAGCAGTTGTTGATAATCCATACATTTTAATTACAGATAAAAAAATAAGTAACATTCAAGAAATATTACCATTACTAGAAAACTTGATGCAACAATCAGGAAAATTAGTAATAATTTGTGACGACATAGAAGGAGAAGCACTTTCAACATTAGTACTTAATAAATTAAGAGGTGTATTAAATGTTGTAGCAGTTAAAGCTCCAGGATTTGGTGATAAGAGAAAAGCAATGCTTCAAGATATCGCAATTTTAACAGGTGGAGAAGTTATAACATCAGACTTAGGACTTGAATTAAAAGATACACAAATTGAACAACTAGGTAGAGCAAGACAAGTAAAAGTTCAAAAAGAAAATACTATAATTGTTGACGGAGCAGGAGATAAACAACAAATAGCAGATAGAGTTGGACAAATAAAAGCACAAATAAATGAAACAAAGAGCGAATATGATAAAGAAGGATTACAAGAAAGACTTGCTAAAATGGCTGGAGGAGTTGCGGTAATTGAAGTTGGTGCAGCTACTGAAACAGAAATGAAAGATAAAAAATTAAGAATTGAAGATGCACTTTCTGCAACAAAAGCAGCAGTTGAAGAAGGTATAGTTGCAGGTGGTGGAACAGCATTAATAAATGTAGCACCAGCAGTTGAAAAAACAGTCGAAGGATTAACAGGTGGAGAAAAATTAGGTGCAACAATAGTATTAAAAGCATTAGAAGAACCAGTAAAACAAATAGCAAGAAATGCAGGATTAGAACCAGCAGTAATTGCTGATAATGTTAAAAAATCAGAAGTTGGTGTAGGATTTGATGCAAGCAAAGAAGAATATGTTGATATGAAAAAATCAGGAATTGTTGACCCAACAAAAGTTACAAGAAGTGCTTTGCAAAATGCAGCATCAATTGCATCAATGGTTATCACAACAGAAAGTCTAGTTGCAGATATTCCAGAAAAAGACTGTCATTGTGGTCATGATAATGGAATGGGTGCAGCAGGAATGGATGGAATGTATTAATAAAAAGACCGCAAACTATTGCAATAACTGAAATTATAAAAAAATGACAAAAAATTCAAGAAATTTTTAAAAAAGTCTTGACAGTTATAAGAAAATCATTTATAATCTATAACTGTCAGGAACAATGCAGGTGTAGTTCAATGGTAGAACCTCAGCCTTCCAAGCTGATGACGTGGGTTCGATTCCCACTACTGCAGGTGTAGTTCAATGGTAGAACCTCAGCCTTCCAAGCTGATGACGTGGGTTCGATTCCCACTACCTGCTCCATAAATAAAAATCAGAGTAATAAGATTATTCTGATTTTTATTTATTAACACTTTAGTGAGTTGAGAATGCAAAGCATTCGAAAAAGTTAACCACCTGCTAGGTTATATGGCAAATAGTTTATCACATTCTAATGGATGTGCTAGTATTTATACCAAAATATATAAAAGATTTATGTGAGTGAAAAGGTGTGGAAATAATAAAAGGACATATGATACATGATCATGTACACTTATTATTATCAATATTACTGAAAATATGTATATCAAGTTTTATGGGATATTTGAAGAGAAAAAGTGCAATGATGATATTTGAATATCATGGAGAATTAAGATATAAATTAGATAAAAGAAATTTCTGGGCAACAGGATATTATGTAAGTACAGTAGGATTAAATAAAGCAACAATAAGAAAATATATAAAAGAGCAAAAAATGAGAACATAATATAAGATAAATTAACGAAAAGAAAAAAGTATAATCCTTTTAAGGGTTTGCTAAAGTAGTTAATGCAGCAGGCTTGAAAGGAGTGAAAAACTAGCTACTTCAGTAGTAAGCATGTAGCAATATCTCTTTACAGGGGTAAATAAACCACCCGTTAAATGAGTGGTTGTGATTTTATATATTAAGGAAAAAATTTTATTGTTTGGTTAAAAAGCGTAAAAAGGTACAAAGGCTATCCACATTTGTGGTTAGCCTTCGTACCTTTTAGAGTCCCATCAACATTTGTGCATGGATGAGATCCATTTCTTCTTCTTTACTTAAAGAATAGTGAGGATATGGCAATTCACAAGTAAACATATGTATATGCTTTTCAATTGTAATATGCCTTCCAGTACCTAATTCAACGTCACATTTTCTCGAAAGCCGAGAATGTAAACGCTTAATTGGATTGGTATAAAGTTCATAAAGTGTCACATGCATAATGAATCCTCCTTAAAAAAAGATAATTATTAATAAAATAGTTAAATATAACCTAATTAAATTATAACACTTATTAACATAAAATACAAGACAAAATTTATAAAAACTAGAAATAGCCAATTTTTTAGATATATAATAAACAAATTTAAAGAAAAAATAGAAATTTTATATAATATAAAAAAATGAACTAAAGTTTGTTTTTATTTACCAATATGTGTTATCATAGTTTTTATTATATTATTTAAATTTTCATTGAAATAGAAAATATAAAATTAAAAAATTTTTTTCATATTCCAATATTTATAAAAAAAGAAAAAAAGAAAAAAACAACAAAAATTCATAAAAAACAGTTGATATTTTTATTAAATTAATATAAAATCTAGGAAGACAAAAGGAGGGAACAAATGATAACTTTAAAAGACATTAAAGAAAACAAAGAATTAGATGCTCTAATAAGAGGAGCACAAAAACAACTAAACGCAATAGGATACACAGAACACGGACACAGGCACATATCAATAGTATCAAAAAGAGCAGGAGATATATTAGAAAAATTAGGATACCCAGAAAGAACAGTAGAACTAACAAGAATTGCAGGGTATATGCATGACATAGGAAACTGCGTAAACAGAGTAGACCATGCACATACAGGAGCAATACTTGCATACAACATTTTAAAAGAAATGGGAATGCCAATAGAAGAAATAACAGAAATAATGATGGCAATAGGAAACCATGACGAAAACACAGGAACGGCAGTAAGCGACATATCGGCTGCACTGATACTAGCAGACAAATCAGACGTACATAGAGACAGAGTAGTAAACAAAAATCTATCAACATTCGATATACATGATAGAGTAAATTATGCAGTTACAAATGCAGACTTAATAATGGATGAAAAAGAGAGAAAAGTAACATTAAACTTAACAATAGACACCAAAATAAGTCCAGTGCTTGACTACTTTGAAATATTTATGCAAAGAACAATGATGTGCAAATACGCAGCAAAATATTTAAAAATATGGTTCGAACTAATAATAAACGATACAAAATTATTATAAAACAAAATAAAATAAAAATTTAAATGGTTGGCAGACAAAATTTGAAAAAATTTGGATGACGATGAGCGAGCAAAGCGTGAGATTTGTAAAACGAGAATGATAAATTTTCATTTTATGATGAACGAACGAAGCGAGAGAAAGGAAAGAAAATGAAAAAACAAAATAAAAAGAATGAAAAAATTATGAAAACAATAAAAATAATAACAATTAGTTTATTAATTGTACTAGTATCAATGATAGGATTTTTTGGAATATACAAACAAAACAAAAACCAAATGTCAAATGTAGTAAAAGACTACACATATGCAATGGACTTAAATGGAGCAAGAACAATAAAATTAACATTAAACACAGACAACAGCGATGAAGTAAAAACAGAAGAAAACTATAAAACAGCAAAAGAAATAATAGAAAAAAGATTAAAAAAATTAGGAGCAGAAGAATACAAAGTAAACGTAAATAATGAAAATGGAGAAATTACTGTACAAATACCAGAAAATTTAAATACAGATACAATAGTTTCAAATTTAACAACAGTAGGAAAATTTGAAATTTTAGATAGTGAAACAAATGATGTTTTACTAGACAATAATTCAATAGAATCATCAAAAGTATTATACAATAGAGCAACATCAGGAACATCAGTATATTTAGAAATTGCATTTAACAAAGATGGAAAAAATAAATTAGAAGAAATAAGCAAAACATATGTAAAAACAGAAAACAACACAACAGACGAAAATACCACAACAGATGAAAATGCAACAACAGAAGAAAACAATACAGAAGCAACAGAAAACACAAACGAAACAAATACGGAAAATACAACAAGTGAAAAATCATCAAAAACTGAAAAGAAAATATCATTAAAAATAGATGATTCGGAATTAATGTCAACAACATTTGACGAACCAATAACAAGTGGAAAAATTCAACTATCAGTAGGAAAAGCAACAACGGACTCAACAACATTAAAAGGATATGTAGAACAAGCACAAAATGTTGCAACAGTATTAGACAGTGGAAAATTACCAGTAAAATATGATATGAAAAAAAATCAATATATATTATCAAACATAACTGAACAAGATTTAACATATGTTGCAGTTACAATAGCAATAATTGCCATCATAGCAATAATTGTATTAATCATTAAATATAAAACAAATGGACTAGTAGCAGGAATAGCATATACAGGATTAGCAGCATTATATTTATTATTAATAAGATACACAAATGTTGTAATATCAATAGATTCAATATTTGCAATAACAATGATGTTAGCATTTAATTATATATTTACAATTATATTATTATCAAACATCAAAAAGATGAAAGCGGAAAATGTAGAAAATGCAGTACAAAAATCAGTAACAGAAACATATAAAAAATTCTTTAGCAGAATAATACCAGTTTGTATATTAGCAATAGTATTTTGCTTTATAAAATGGACACCAATAAACAGTTTTGGAATGATAACATTCTGGGGAATTGTTATTATAGCAATTTATAATGCAACTATAACAAATTTATTATTTAGAATAAAAAATAAATAAAATATACAAGTTATTTATGGAGGTAAAAATGAAACAAAAAGCAAAAAAAATAGTAATAGTATTATTAGCATTATTATTAGTAACAGGAGCAATAATACTATGTTCAAATAAATTAGTATTTGGATTAAATTATGAAAAAAATAATAAAGTCGAATTAAATTTAGGAAAACAATTTGAAGTAAAAGATATAAAAGAAATAACAAATGAAATATTCGGAAATCAACCAGTTTTAATACAACCAATAGAAGTATATAAAGATGCTGTAAGCATTACAACAACCAAAATTACAGACGAACAAAAAACAAATTTAGTAACAAAAATAAATGAAAAATATGGAACAGAATTAAAAGCAGAAGAAGTAACAATAGAAGAAAATACACACTTTAGAGGTAGAGAAATATTAAAACCATATTTAACACCATTCATCATAACAGCAGTAATTGTTTTAGCATATTTAGCAATAAGATATTATAAATTAAATTCATTAAAAGTAATAGCAAAAGCAATAGGCATTATGGCTTTAGCACAAATAATTTTATTTGCAATAATAACAGTGACAAGAATGCCAATAGATGTAGTAACAATGCCAATAGTTTTAACATTATATGCAATATCAACATATGTATGTACAACAAAATTTGACAAAGAATTAGAAAAAAAGAAACAAGAAGAGGCAGAGAAGGTAGCAAAAGCATAAAATTCAAAAGATAAAGTAGAAATTAAGATTGATTTATCAATCTAATTTCTACTTTTAGAAAAGAAACAATAAAAAAAGACTTTTGAAAGGAAGAAGAAAAATGGGAAATATAGTTCTACTAGATGACTTGACAATAAATAAAATTGCTGCAGGTGAAGTTATAGAAAGACCAGCATCAGTAATAAAAGAAATGGTTGAAAACTCAATAGATGCAGGTGCAAATAATATAACTGTTGAAATAAAAAATGGTGGAATATCATATATAAGAGTAGCAGACAATGGAAAAGGAATTGCACCAGATGATTTAGAAATAGCATTTGAAAGACATGCAACAAGTAAAATAAGAAAAGCCGAAGACTTAGATGTAGTAACATCTATGGGGTTTAGAGGAGAGGCATTAGCAAGTATTGCCGCAATAGCAAATGTAGAACTTACATCTAAAACAGAAAGCCAAGATACAGGATATAAAATAACTGTAGAAGCAGGAAATGTATTAGATAAACAAGAAGTAGGATGCCAAACTGGAACAAGCATTGTGGTTAAAAACCTATTTTTTAATACACCTGTAAGATATAAATTTCTAAAAAAAGACTACACTGAAGCAGGTTATATTGAGGACGTAATTACAAGAATAGCACTTGTGAATCCTAATATTGCAATTAAATTAATAAATACAGGTAAAACAGTAATACAAACAAATGGGAACGGAGACATAAAAAGTGTTATTTATAGTATATATGGAAAAGATGTAGCAACAGGAATTTTACCAGTAAACTATACATATGAAGACATTGAAGTTAATGGTGTTATCGGAAAACCTGAAATTGCAAGGTCAAATAGATCAAATCAATTATTTTTTGTAAATAAAAGATATGTAAAAGATAAAGTATTATCAGCCGCAACAGAGCAGGCTTTTAAAGGATTAATACCAATTGGAAAATATGGTTTTGTAATATTAAATATTACTATGAATCCTGCAAAAGTCGATGTAAATGTACACCCTGCTAAATTAGAAGTCAGATTTGAAGAAGAAAATAAAATATTCCAATCAATCTATCATGCAATAAAGAATACATTACTAGAAAGTGAATTAGTAGCAAACACTGAAAAATCAGTAGACTCAACAGATGAAAATATTACACAAAAGGGATTATTTGATTTTAGAAAAAATGACACTAAAAAAATAGAACAATATAATGATGAAGAAAGTAAAATAAAAACTAATTCAGTTGAAGAAAATAAAACTACAAGTACAAATCCTTTTGTAGCAAGTCTTGGAAATGGTGGACCTGTAAATACTGCAGATATATTGGAACAATTAAAGAAAATGAGAGAAAATTTAAAAAAAGAATTGGGACAAGATATTGAAGAGGATACTAAAGGGGTTATTGAAGAGAAAACTGAAGAAAAAAATGAGGAAAAAACTGAAGAAAATATCAATGAAAAAACCAACAACATTGAAGCGGTTGAAAACCAAGAAAAAGAACCTGAAGTAAATCAAGAAGAAAACAAAATTACAGAAATAGAACAACAAGAAGAACAAAAAGATGAAAATAATGAAGACAAAACAGAAAATATTGAAAAACAAGAAAATACACAAAAACAAGAAACATTAGAAAAAATAAATGAACAAATAGAAAAAATGGAAAGCAAAAACTATGACGAAACGCCAAAAGAAGACTTTAGCACAATGTATGAAAAACTATTTGGAAGAAAACCATTAGAAACTCCAATATTACAAGAAGAACAACAAGAAGATACAACAAATACTGCAATTGATTTAGTAAAAAATAATATGTCAGTATTTGACCAAAGTGCAGAATACCAAAAACCAATATATAAATTTATAGGAATAGTATTTAATACATACATAATTATAGAAATGGACAAAGAAATGTACATAATAGACCAACACGCAGCACACGAAAGAATTATGTATGAAAAAGTAAAGAAAAATTATTATAGTGAAACCTCAAAAGATTCACAAATGTTACTATTGCCAGATATAATAACACTAACACACAAAGAAATGGATATAGCCAAAGACAATATAGATATGTTTGAAAAAGCAGGATTCAGTTTAGAAGAATTTGGAGAAAATACGATAAAATTAACAGGTGTACCAACAGTATGCTTAGACATAGACAACAAAGATTTATTCTTAGAAACACTTGATGAAATAAACACGGTAGCAAGAACAGCAAAACAAGAAAAAGAAGAAAAATTTATAGCAACTGTAGCATGCAAAGCAGCAGTAAAAGCAAATATGGTCTTAGATAGGGCAGAAGTAGAAAATTTAATGGACAAACTATTAGAATTACCAAATCCGTTTACATGCCCACATGGTAGACCAACGGCGATAAAAATGAGCAAATATGATATAGAAAGAAAATTTGCAAGAAAATAAAAAATGTAAAAACTACCTAAATCAGAAAGGAAAATTCAAATGGTATTGATTTCAATAATTATAATAGCGATGTTTATAGTATTAATAGCATGGTCTTGGAACAGTTTAGGAACACTTGAAAATAAGACCAAAATAATATGTATAACAGTTGGAGCTTTTGTTGCATATATTTTTACACTTATAATATTCAAAATATCAAAAATAGGAATAAACTACCCAAATATAGAAAATATGAAATTAGTCCAAAATGTGTTTGTAATGCTATTTACGGCAATAAATGGATATATAACATTACCATTTATATTTAAAAAAATAGACCAAATAGAAAATGACGAAATAGAAAAAGAAAAAGTTATAAAAAGCATTATAATATTAGCAATAATCATTATATTAGTAGCAATATTCGAAGTAATATATTTAGGAAATTCACAGACAAGAATACTAGATATGATGAAGGAAGGATAAAAAATGGACATGAAACCCAAAGTAATAGTAATATGTGGACCAACTGCTTCAGGAAAAACATCGCTATCAATAGAACTTGCAAAACAAATAAATGGAGAAATTATTTCTGCAGATTCAATGCAAATATATAAAGATATGGACATAGGAACAGCAAAACCAAGCACAGAAGAAATGCAAGGAATAAAACACTATTTATTAGATTTTGTACCGCCAGAAGAAAGATATAGTGTTGCACAATATAAAATTGATGCAAAAAAGGCGATAAAAGAAATTTTAGAAAAAGGAAAAGTACCAATAATAGTTGGGGGAACCGGATTATATGTTGACAGTTTAATTTACGAAATAGAATATAATGATATAAAATTAGACGAAGAATATAGAAAAAAACTGGAAGAGATAGCAGAAAAACAAGGACTAGAAGTATTATATAAAAAGGCACAAGAAATAGACCCACAAGCAATGCAAAAAATAAGTGAAAACGATAAAAAAAGAATAATGAGGGTCATAGAAATATATAAAGCAACAGGAAAAACAAAAACAGAACAAGAAATAGAATCAAGAAAAAAACCAGTAGAATATGACTATAAAGTTTTTGCAATAAATTGGGAAAGAGAAACACTGTATCAAAGAATAAACAAAAGAGTTGATATAATGTTAGAACAAGGGTTAATAGAAGAAGTGAAATCAATTCTAAAAAAATATCAAAAATTTCCAACAGCAATGCAAGGACTTGGGTATAAAGAAGTTGTAGACTATTTAGATGGAAAATACACAAAAGAAGAAATGATAGAAAAAATCAAGATGGAAACAAGAAGATATGCCAAAAGGCAACTTACATGGTTTAGAAAAAATAAACAAACAACATGGCTTGAAGGAACAAATGAAATACAAAATAATATAAATATTATTTTGGAGGTATCAAATATTGAAAGAAGAAAAACAAAAAAATAAAATTAATAGAAAAAAAGTGATTGCGAATATAGTAATAGTTTTAATATTAATTTATCTGTTTTATGCAGCATTTCTATTAGTAAAACAACCAACGGATAAAGTAACTGTTGAAAATGGAACACTATATCAAGAAGAAACAGATATTGGATATATAATAAGAAATGAAAAAGTTGTTAAAGGAAATAATTATAAAAATGGAATGGAAAAAATAAAAAACGAGGGAGAAAAGACAGCAAAAGAAGAGGCAATATATAGATATTATAGTAAAAATGAAGAAAAATTAAAAGAACAAATAGCAGAATTAGATAACAAGATTCAAGAATCAATAAAAGGACAACAAGAATCATTGACATCAGATGTAAAATTATCAGAGGTAAAACTGCTAGAAAATCAATTAGATAACAACATTTCATTGCTAAATAAAACAACAGACATATCAAAAATCACAGAATACAAAAAACAAATAAATGAATTAATAACAAAAAAAGCAAAATTAGCAGGGGAAACAAGTGCAGCAGGAAGCTATTTAAAACAATTATATAGTCAAAGAAAAAAACTAGAAGAGCAACTTAATTCTGGGGCAGAATATATAAAGGCACCAACGAGTGGAATTGTCTCATATAAAGTCGATGGATTAGAAGAAACATTAACACCTAACAATTTTTCAACAATAAATAAGAAATTTCTAGAAGGACTAAAATTAAAAACAGGTCAATTAATAGCAACAAATGATGAATGTGGAAAAGTAATAGATAGTTCAAGTTGCTATATAGCAACAATTTCAAACTCAGAACAGGCAAAAAAAGCACAAGTAAATGACAAAGTTGCAATAAGATTATCAAATAACAAGCAAATAGATGCAACAATTTGCTATATGTCACAAGAAAACGAAGAAGAAAATCTGATAATACTAGAAATAGACAAGCAAATAGGAGATTTAGCCAATTATAGAAAAATATCATTTGATTTAATTTGGTGGAATAGTACGGGACTAAAAGTTCCAAATCAAGCAATTGTAAAAGAAAATGATATCAGTTATGTTGTTAGAAATAGAGCGGGGTATTATGATAAAATACCAATAAAAATAAAAAAACAAAATGATAAATATGCTATTGTTAAGAACTATAGTACAGATGAATTAAAAGAACTTGGATTTTCAAACAATGATATACAAAATATAAAGAGTCTATCTATTTATGATGAACTGATGCTTGATCCAGATTTAAGCAAAACAAATTAAAAATATTACAAAAATATTACAAAAATATTAAAGTTTTATTACATTTGAAAAAACTATTGACAAGAACGAAAAAAAAGTAGATACTTATAGCATAATATGTAAAAAAGGTTTTAGGAGGTTTTTTTATGTCAGGAGCATTAATGAACAAAGTGTGGGATTTATTTGGAATGGATTCTGCAGATCAAGAAGAATATGAAGATGAAAATATATATGATTATGGAAATAATGAAGAAGAGGAAGAAGATAACAAAAAACTATTTGGAAGAAAAAATAATAAAATAGTAAGCATGCCACAAACACAATCACAAGCAATAAAAATGGTTATCTCTCAACCAACAACATTTGAACAATCAGATGAAATTTGTAGTTTCTTAAAAGAAAAGAAATCTGTAATTGTTAATCTAGAATATGTAAACAAAGACGTTGCTAGAAGAATAGTAGACTTTATCAGTGGTGGAGTTTATGCATTAGACGGATATATCCAAAAAGTATCAAATTCAATATTCTTAGTAGCACCATCAAACTATGAAATTACAAATGAAATGGCAAGAGAAGAAATGAAAAGCAAACTTTCAGTTTCATGGTTAAAAAACAATAATGTAAATAACTAATAAAACAGGTTTGCAAGTAGGAGGATAATATGATTACACCTTTAGATATAGATAATAAAAAATTTGCAAAACAAATGGTAAACGGATATAATGTAGAAGAAGTTGATGATTTTTTAGATGAATTGACTATAGATTATTCAAAAAATTATAAAGAAGTAACTGAATTAAGAGCAAAAGTAGAAGAATTGAATAATAGTTTGGTTCAATATAAAACTATAGAATCAACATTACAAAATACACTTGTAATGGCTCAATCAACTGCTGAAGAAGTTAAAAATGTTGCAAAACAAAAAGCGGACCAAATAATAGAAGAAGCAAAAGCAAATGCTCAAAAACAAGTGGATGAATTAAATAATGAAATAATACAAAAACAAAAAGAATTAGATGATGTAAAAAAACAATTCGATATATATAAAGCAAAAATGGAATCTTTATTGATTTCTCAATTGGAACTAATAAAAGATATAAATAAAGAAGACTAAAAAAGATTGAAAACTATTTATAGTTTTCAATCTTTTTTTCATACATAAAGTGTTACAAGTTTATGGTCAGTGAATTGTAACTACTAAAGATATTCACATCATACCAAAATATAAAAATTAAACTAAAAAATGTCGTAAAATATTACAAAAATGGTATAATATTACAAAACTATTAAATCTATATTACAATTTTGTTAATTCTATTGACATTGACAAAAAAAAGGATAAAATTATAGCATAGGAGAAAAAACAAAATGAGAATAATAAGTGGAACAGCCAGAGGAACAAAATTATTTACGTTAGAAGGCCAAACAACAAGACCAACATTAGACAGAGTAAAAGAATCAATGTTTAATATAATACAAAGCCAAATAATAAACTCAAACTTTTTAGACGTATTTTCAGGAAGTGGAGCAATAGGACTAGAAGCAGCAAGTAGGGGAGCAAAAAAAGTAATACTATGTGACAAATCAAAAGACGCCATAAATATTATAAACAAAAACATAGAAAAAACCCACTTGAAAGAAAAAATAGAACTATATAATTTGGATTATGAAACATTACTCAAAAATAAAATAAAAGAAAAGATGGATATTATCTATATAGACCCACCTTATAATTCAAATTTTGCAATAAAAACGGTTGAATATATAATAGAAAAAAAGATAGCAGACAAAAATTCAACAATAATAATAGAAACAGATAGTGAAGAAAAAATATTAGAAGAACTAAAGAAAATAAATATTGAAATAACAGATAAAAGAAGATATGGACGAGCAACATTAATCTTTATAAAAATTGGAAAGGGGTAAAACCATGGAAATATTTGAACTACTAGAAACTTTGGAGGATATAATTGAAAAAAGTAGAAATGTACCATTTTCTAGCAAAGGAATAATTGATAAGGAAGAAATGCTAGACTTGATAAAAGAAATAAGACTAAAACTTCCAGATGAATTAAAACAAGCAAAATGGGTTAAAGAAGAAAGACAACGTATTTTAGTTGAAGCACAAAAAGAAGCAGATGGAATAGTAAAAGAAGCAGAAAACAGAATTATTTCTATGATTGATGAACATGAAATAACAAGAAAAGCATATGAACAAAAAAAGGAAATAATAGAAAGTGCAAATGAAAGATCAAGAGAAATCTCTAATGGAACTAAAGAATATGCAGATGATTTACTAGCACATACAGAAGACGTGCTTACACAAACATTAGGTGGATTGGAAAAAAATATATCAGAAGCATTAAAATTGATGGAAATGTCAATAGAAGATACACTAAAAACAGTTCAAAATAGTAGAAAAGAGTTGAAATAAAAGGGAAAGGTGGTTGGACTTTTTTCCCTTTTTCTTATATAAATGGAGGGAGAATATGGCTAAGAAAAAGACAAAGAAAAAGACAAATAAAAAAGCAAAAAAAAGAGCATCAAACATGGATTTAGCAGTTGTAGCAATAATAATATTAAGTATATTATTATGTGTATTAATATATGGAAATTCAGGAATAGTAGGAGTAAAATTAAATGAAATATTAGGTGGAATGATGGGAATTATAAAATACATTCTACCAATTGGGACATTTTTGATAGGAATAAAATTGGCATTAGATGATGATGAATATTTAACATCAAAACTAACACAATATACCGTTCTTCTAATAAGTGTAGCAGTTTTAATGAGTGCATGGCAGATAAATTCAGGGGAGATGTCAATTTCTAACAAAACAATGCAAACAGTTGTAAAAGAAGCATATAATTTAGGAACACAAGATATAGGAGGAGGAGCATTAGGTGTAATACTTGCCATGCCTCTTTCAAAATTATTAAGTCCGATAGGAGCAATAATCTTATGTGTAGGTGTTGTTATAATGCTTGCAGTATTTACATTTGGAATAAATATATCAGAAATAATAAATAACTTTGTAGAAAAAACAGAAGAAAATAGAGAAGAAAAATATGAAAGAAGACAACAATTAAGAGAAGAACAAAAAAAGGCAAGAATGGAAGCAAAACAAGAAAGCATAGAAAATAGAAAAAAAGCAAAAGAACTACAAAAAGAACAAGCAAGAAGAGAAGCATTAGAGGAAGAAGACGTTGGGGAACAAATAAAAATCAATTTCGGTGGTAGAATATTAGAAGAAGATGACAAAAAAGGAAGAAAAAAATATGACCATAGTAATGATGATTTAACACCATTAACAAAAGAAACAAAGAAAACACAATCTATACAACCAGATGTTATAGAGAATAATTTATTTAGACAAGAAGAAGAAAAAAAGGAAGACAAAACAAAAGAAGTTTTACAATTAGAACATGCAATGGTTGTTGAAGACGAAAATTATGAATATCCACCTATTGAGTTATTAAGTAAGCCTGATAAGAAAAAATTAAAAGGTGGGGCAAAAGCCTTAACTGATACGGCTACAAAATTGCAAAAAACATTATATAGTTTTGGTGTATCAGCAAAGGTTGAAAATGTATCTGTAGGACCTGCAATAACAAGATATGAATTAAAACCAGCAGAAGGTGTAAGAGTTAGTAAAATAGCCAATTTAGCAGATGACATTGCACTTAATTTAGCGGCTGAAACAATAAGAATTGAAGCACCAATTCCAGGAAAACAAGCAGTTGGAATTGAAGTTCCAAATAAAGAAAAAGAAGCTGTTCACTTAAGAGAAGTATTAGAAAGTGAAGAATTTCAAAATAATAAATCAAAATTAACAGTAGCACTTGGAAAAGACGTAGCAGGAAATATACAACTAGCAGACATAGCAAAAATGCCACACGTATTAATTGCTGGTTCAACAGGTTCAGGAAAAAGTGTGTGTATAAATACAATAATTTCAAGTATTATATACAATGCAAAACCAAGTGAGGTAAAAATGGTAATGGTAGACCCTAAAGTAGTTGAATTATCAGTATATAACGGGATACCACATTTATTAATACCAGTTGTAACAGACCCTAAAAAAGCTGCTGGAGCACTGGCATGGGCCGTACAAGAAATGGACAACAGATACAATTTATTTGCAGCAAAAGGAGTAAGAGACATCAAAGGATATAACAAAGCAATAGAAAAAGAAGAAGGACAAGGAACTTTACCACAAATAGTTATAATAGTAGACGAGTTAGCAGACTTAATGATGGTTGCAGCAAAAGATGTTGAAGAGGCAATATGTAGATTAGCACAAAAAGCAAGAGCCGCTGGAATGCACTTAGTAATTGCAACACAAAGACCATCAGTAGATGTAATCACAGGACTAATAAAAGCAAATGTACCATCAAGAATAGCGTTTGCAGTATCTTCACAAGTAGACTCAAGAACAATATTAGACTCAGTAGGGGCAGAAAAACTATTGGGAAAAGGTGATATGTTATTCTTCCCAACAGGATTCCCAAAACCAGTAAGAGTTCAGGGAGCATTTGTATCAGACGAAGAAGTTGAAAAAATTGTTGGCTTTGTAAAGAAAAATGGAACAGCAAACTATAGTGAAGACATATTAGAAACAATAGAAAATAGCAATAAAACAGAAAAAGAATTAGCACAAGAACAAGCAGAAGACGACGAAACAGATCCATTTTTAATGGACGCAATAGAAGCAGTTATAGAACAAGGAACAGCCTCAACATCGTTTATACAAAGAAGATTCAAAGTTGGTTATGCACGTGCAGGAAGAATTATAGACCAAATGGAAGAAAGAGGTATTATCTCTGGATATCAAGGAAGCAAACCAAGAGAAGTTCTAATGCCAAAAGAAAGATGGGAAGAACTAAAAATGGGAACACCACCACAAGAAGAAGTAGAAGAATAAAAATTCAACCAACTGGGACGTTGTCAAATTGATCAGAAAAACAACGCAGATGTTGTTAAAATGATCGAAAAATAAGAAAAAGAATGGAGGGTATAATGCTACAAAAAAGAAATATATTAGACAAGATTGTAAAGAAAAATTACAATAATGAATTAGAAGAAGTGCTAGAAACAAAGCATTTTGACGAAATTGTACAAAGTACCCTTTTAGGAATAATGTATAAAATAGAAGCAGCATACAAAGACTTAGAAACTGTAAAAAAAGATGTTCAAACAAAAGAAGAATATATATCAAATTTAATAGAAATAATAAAAAACGAATGTAACTCAATAAAAATAATAAAAATGAGTGACGAAGAAAATAAAATACCAAATAACAAAACATATATAGTAGACAAAAAAGACAAAATGATAATAGCATATCCAATAGAAAGAAAAATACTATATGCAATTAGCAAATTAGGTAAAAAAGAAAAAATAATAAAAGACGAATATTTTTTAATAAATGAAACACTATCAGAACTAATAAATGTTGGAAATAGCATAAACATGGTAGAACCACTAAGAGACTTTAATGGCTATTCGTGGACAACAATACCACAAGAAATAGAGAGTATTGACCATAACTTGATATACCAAGACTTAAGAATTTTGGTAGGACATGAATTTTTAAATAAATGGATAAAAAACAACGAATTTATAATAGACTATTATTACCTATTTAAAGAAAAAATAGAAAATCAATATGGAAAGAAAAATGAAAAAAAATTGATAGACTTATTATCAAAAATTTCAATATTATTAGGAATGAAATTCAATAAAGAAAAATATAACGATATATTAGAAAAAAAAGAAGAAATAGAAACAGAACTAGAGAAAATGCAAGATAAAGAAAAATTTATAGAAGAAATAACACAAAACAAAAAAGAAATCAAAAAAAGAATAAAACAAATAGATGAAACTATCAATAATAAAAATATGTTACAAGAAGAGTATATAAAAAGGAATGAACAACTTCCATTAGAAAAAAAGATATTTAGTATGAGAATATTATCAAAAATAATGGCAGAAGAAAAAGAAAAAAATTTAAAAAAATACGAATATTTAAATGAACTAATGAACCCACAAAACTTTGTAAAATACAAAAATGAATTAGAAAAAAAGGACAGTTACTTAAAAATATTAAATAGCAACAACCAAGAACAAACACTAGAAAAGCTAAAATTAGACTTTCAAAAACAATTCTTAAAAATGCTAGAAGTAAATATAAAAAATGTTGACTCAAAACAAGAAATTGAAAAAATAATATATGACTTTAGATATTATTCTTTATTGCAATACAACAATCAAAGTAAAGTTAAAGATATTGAGGAATTAAGGGAAGACTTAAATGAAATATCAACAAAAATAATAGATAAAGCAATAGAATATAAAGTGCTAGAAAAAATATCAAATAATGAAAAAACAAATAACGAAATATTAAAAAATATATTCAAAGTTAGAATTATAAAACTAGAAGATGCATATCTAAAAATAACAAAAGAAAAAGATAAATATTTTTTACAAATATTTGACGAAAATATATTTGAAGAAAAAGTAGAAATTAAAAAGCCAGAAGAACTTGAAATAAAAATTAACAAAAAAAGACCAATATGGGGATAATATTTTAAATATAACAACGTCCCCGTTGGTCAAAAGAGGAGGAAATTTATGAAAATTACATTTTTAGGCGCTACAAAAACAGTAACAGGTTCAAACTATTTAGTAGAAGCAGCAGGAAAAAAATTCTTAGTAGACTGTGGTATGTGGCAAGGAAGAAAAGAATTAGAGGAAGAAAATTTTGACGAATTTGATTTTAATCCTGCAGAAATTGATTTTATGCTATTAACACACGCACACATTGACCACTCAGGAAGAATACCAAAACTATATAATGAAGGATTCAAAAATAAAATATATGCACACAAAGCAACATGCGACCTATGTGCACTAATGCTACCAGACAGTGGTCATATTCAAGAAATGGAAAATGAATGGAAAAACAGAAAAAGAATGAGAAAAGGGTTAGAAGCCAGAGAACCACTATATACAGCAGAACAAGCAGCAAGATGTTTGGAAATATTTGAACCAGTTCAATATGACCAAATAATAGATATAACACCAGACATACATGTAAGATTTAATGATGCAGGACATATGCTAGGTTCAAGTATAATTGAATTATGGGTAAATGAAAACGGAAAACAAACAAAAACAGTTTTCACAGGCGACTTAGGAAATAATGATATTCCATTATTAAGTGAACCAACAATGATAGAAGATGCAGATTTCTTAGTTATGGAATCAACATATGGAAGCAGAAAGCACATCAAAAATGACCAAAAGGCAGAAATGTTTTTGGATATAGTATCAGAAACACTTGATAATAAAGGAACAGTTGTAATACCATCATTTGCAGTAGGAAGAACACAAGAAATATTATATGAACTAAATAAAATAAAAGAAACAAAAGATGACGAAAAATTCATAAAAGAATATGAAACATTAATGAAAGCGCCAGTATATGTAGATAGCCCACTTGCAATATCTGCAACAGAAGTATTTAAAGAAAATATGAATCTATTTGATGATGAAACACAAGAAGAAATAAAAAAAGGAGACCGACCACTAGAATTCCCAGGACTTAAATTTACAACAACTGCCGATGAATCAAAAGCCTTAAACGAAAACCCAGAACCATGTATAATAATATCAGCAAGTGGAATGTGTGAAGTAGGAAGAATAAAACATCATTTAAAACACAATTTATGGAATCCAAATTCAACAATATTATTTGTAGGATATCAAGCACCAGGAACACTTGGATATAGCATAGTAAATGGAGCAAAAAAAGTAAAAATATTTGGAGAAGAAATAGCAGTAAACGCTAGAATTGAATATATAGAAGGATATTCAGGACACGCAGATCAAGATGGATTAATGAATTTTGTATATTCATTTATCAAAAAACCAAAACAAGTATTTTTAATACATGGTGAAGAAGAATCTCAAGAAGTACTTGGAGGGATAATTGAAGAAGAAGCAAAATTGCCAGTTATAATACCAAGTTATGGCGAAACATACGAAATAAATGTAGATGAAGATGTTAAATTAACACATAAAATTGACAAGAAATTACCTGTTAATATGAAATCAGAAGTATTGAAGAGATTAGAAAAATTAAGAGCAGAAATTAATGATATGGATAATGCTGTTAGAGATGATATGAATAATGGTGGACTTAAAGATGCTGATGTGTTTAGAATTAACGAGAAAATTAAAGATTTAGAAAAACAAATTTTGAATGTTATAGAAGGGTAAGAAAAAAACGGGAAAGGGGGACGGGTCTCCAATCCCGAAAAATTTTTTCGGGATTGGAGACCCGTCCCCCTTTCCCGTTTTTTTAGAGAGGTAAAATAATGGAAAACAAATATTTAAATGAAGCAATAATTGGGAACAAAAAAATGATAGCAACATTTACATCAAAAGGAGAAATGCAAAGAATATATTTCCCAAGTAAAGACAACAGACAATATATAAATTACTTCCATACAGGAGTAAAAATAAATGAATCAGATTTAATATATTTACATGATGATATAAACAACACATATAAACAATATTATGACACAGACACAAACATATTAAATACAGAAATAACAAACACATACTTCAATTTAAAAATAGTACAAACAGATTATGTGTTAATAAAAGAAAATATATTGCTAAAAAAATATACATTTTTAAATGAAAACAAAATTGATTTAAATACACAATTTTACATTCACTCTGAATTATTATCAGATACAAATAATTTTGTAGGGTGCAAAATTATAGATGGTGGAATGATGCAATATGCACACGACTTTACATTCTCAACATTTGCAAAAGGAAAAGACATTATAAAACACCAGATAAATGGAAGCATAAATAATATAAAAAGAACAGAAATACATGATAAAGATTACATTGGAATGTCAAAAGATACATCAATAGCATATGAAATAGGAACAATAAAACCAGGAGAGAAGAAAGAGTTAGAAATTGCAATTTTAATTGATGAAAACAAGAATATTTCTGATATCGAGGATGAAGTTGAAAGAATAAGAAGAATTGATTTTGATAAAGAATATATAAATACAAAAGCATATTGGAGAAAATATCTAAAACAACACAATGGTTTAAAAATAAAAGAACCAGAAAACAGTTATGATGAAAGAATATATGAAATTTATAAAAGAAGCATATTATTATTTCCACTATTGACAAATGCAGAAACAGGCGCAATTATAGCTTCACCTGAAATAGACGAGAACTTTACAAGATGTGGAAGATATGCATATTGTTGGCCTAGAGATGCTGTATTTATGACAAAAGCAATGGACATATTAAAAATGAATAAAGAAACAGAAAAATTCTACAAAGTATTTTGCCAAAAAACACAAAGTAAAAATGGAATGTGGGAACAACGTTTTTATACAGATGGAAAATTAGCACCTTGTTGGGGATACCAAATTGACGAAACAGCAAGTGTAGTTTTTGGAGTATATGAACATTATAAATATACAAATTCTGAAAAATTCTTAAAAGAAAACTTACAAATGTGCGAAAAAGCAACAGATTTCTTAAAAAGATATATAAAAGACTGGGTTGAACCAGCATTTAAAAGCGAAGAAAATGAAAATACAGACCATAAATATCACATAAGTTATGATTTATGGGAAATGTGCGAAGGAGTACACTTATATTCACTAGCAAGCATTTATTCAGCATTTGCAAGTATGTTAAAAATTTATGATGTACTAGGAAAAGATGTATCAGACTTTGAAAACAATAGATTAAAACAAGAAAAAGTTGAAAAATCAAAAAAAGAAATAGAAAAATTGCAACTTGAAATAAAAAAATATATCAATAAATATTTATACGACGAAGAAAAGAAATCATATGTAAGAAATCCAGAAGACAAAAAAATGGATATAAGCATAATTGGGGCAGTTACACCATTTGAAGTATTTAAGCCAAAAGAAAAGAAAGTTCAAAATACAATTGAAAGAATTAATTTAAGTTTAAGAACTTATACTGGTGGATATCAAAGATTTGAAAATGATAATTATATGAATGGAAATCCTTGGCCTATTGCTAACCTTTGGATGACTTTGTATTACCTAGAAACAGGAGAAAAAAAGAAAGCAAAAGAAACATTTGACTTTGTAATTAAAACAGCTGGAAAACATTATTTCTTAGGTGAACAAGTTGATAATGAAACATTAAAACCTAATTGGGTTATTGGTCTTGGATGGTCACACGCAATGTTTATTATTGTTTTAGAAAAATATATGAAATAATAAAAGAATACTTGAAAAGTATTCTTTTTTAGTATAAAATTGTATCGAAAGGCAAAAATAGGTAAAAACTATAAAAAAACAAATAAAAAATTTAGGAAAAACCTAAAAGAAAGAAGGAATAAAAATGAACAAAAAAACAGTAAAAGACATCGATTTAAAAGAAAAAAAAGTATTTGTAAGATGTGACTTCAACGTTCCAATGGACGAAAACCAAAACATCACAGACAACACAAGAATAAAAGCAGCATTACCAACAATAAAATATTTATTAGAACAAAACTGTAAAATAATATTAGCGTCACACTTAGGAAGACCAAAGGGAGAAGTAAAACCAGAATTCTCACTAAAACCAGTAGCAAAAGAACTATCAAAATTATTAGGAAAAGATGTAATAATGGCAAATGACGTAATAGGAGAAGACGCAACAAGTAAAGCAGAAAATCTAAAAGAAGGAGAAATAATGCTACTTGAAAACGTAAGATTCCACAGAGAAGAAACAGACAATGACCCAGAATTTGCAAAAAAATTAGCATCAATGGCAGAAATATTTGTAAATGATGCATTTGGAACAGCACACAGAGCACATGCATCAACAACAGGAATAGCAGACTATATCCCAGGTGTAGCAGGATTCTTAATAGAAAAAGAATTAAAATTCTTAGGAAATGCTATTAACAATCCAGAAAGACCATTTGTAGCAATATTAGGTGGAGCAAAAGTTTCAGATAAAATAGGAGTAATAGACAGTTTATTAGATAAAGTAGATACATTAATGATAGGTGGAGGAATGGCATATACATTCTTTAAAGCACAAGGATATAATGTAGGAAACTCACTATGTGAAGTAGAAAAAACAGATTTAGCACTAGAGGCAATGGAAAAAGCAAAAGCAAAAGGTGTAAAATTATTATTACCAATAGATACAAAAATAGGAAAAGAATTTAAACCAGACACAGAAAGCAAAACAGTGGCTTGGACAGAAATTCCAGATGAATGGGAAGGATTTGACATTGGTGAAAAAACAATAGAAATGTTCAAAAATGAATTACAAAGTGCGAAAACTGTAATTTGGAACGGACCACTTGGATTATTTGAATTTGATCAATTTGCAATTGGAACAAATGAAATAGCAAAAACACTTGCGGATTTAGAAGCAACAACAATAATAGGTGGAGGAGATTCTGCAGCAGCAGTAACTAAAGCCGGTTTAGCTGATAAAATGACACATATTTCTACAGGTGGAGGAGCTTCACTTGAATTCTTAGAGGGTAAGAAATTACCTGGTATTGAGTGTTTACAAGATAAATAAAAATTTCGGGATTGGGGGACGGGACATGAATCCCGAAAAATTTGAATGGAGAGAAAATTATGAGAAAAAAGTAAAAAAGATGCAATAAGATTGAACAATATCCCAAATCAGGAAAAAAGTTCAATGTAATTTGTAACTTTAAGGAAGGAAAGATATTAATATGGAAAATAAAAAGGAACCAATAAAAATAAAATTAAGCACAGCAATATTAATATTTATAATATTTATATTAATAGTTACAATAATAGGAATTATCTTTTATTATAAAATAAAAGAAAATACAAATGCAACTCAAAACAAAATAACAGAAAATAACTCACAAATGGAAATAGAAAAAAATTCAAATGAAGAAAACAATAAAGAAAATAACAGTGATAATGAAATACAAAAGATTGATACAAACACGGAATTAATACAAAAATTAAATGGTTATATACCTGCAATTGATTATAAAATTGAAAAAAATGCATATCAAGATAAAAAAATAACACTAAATGAATTGAAAAATGACTTTATATTAAGAGTTGCATTTACAAAATTAACATTAAAAGATGAAGACAAAAAGAAAATTAGTGATGAATATGATTTAGATACTGGTTGGTATGCTTTTGATGCAAATATATTGCAAAATAAAGTTAAAGAATTATATGGAAAAAATGCTAATGTACCAAATCAAGATTTTGATGATGGTGCAGGACTAGCATGTAATTACAAAGATGGTAAATATAATGTAGGATCTGGAGGCGGCACAGGAGAAGGATTAATTCAAGTTTCAAAAATGATTGAAGCATATAGCCAAAATAATGAAATATATATTATTACAAAAAATGCTACGTATGTATTTACTGATGAAAATCCAAAGGGGTCATTATATACGGACTCAACATTAGTAAAAAAAATAAAAGACTATAAAGATGAAAAGTATGATTCTATGGATGGAAACAAAATTGCAGAAAATATAATAAAAAATGATGAAAATGTAATGACCAAATATAAACATACATTTGAAAAAGATGAAAATGGAAACTATTATTGGGTAAGCACAGAGCCAGTTAAATAATGAACAAAACAATGTTCAACAAGGAGGAAATTATGAGAAAAAAAGTAATTGCAGGAAACTGGAAAATGAACATGCTTCCAAACGAAGCAATAAATTTTATAGACAAAATAACACCATTAGTAAAAGACACAAAAAACGAAGTAATACTATGTGTACCATACACAGACCTATTTTATGCACTACTAACAGCACAAGGAACAAACATAAAAATAGGAGCACAAAATATGCACTTCGAAGAAAGCGGAGCATACACAGGAGAAGTATCAGGGAAAATGCTAAAATCAATAGGAGTTGAATATGTTATAATAGGACACTCAGAAAGAAGACAATACTTCAATGAAACAGACGAAACAGTAAACAAAAAAATAAAAGCAGCATTTGCAAACGACTTAAAACCAATTGTATGTGTAGGTGAAACACTAGAACAAAGAGAAGCAAATCAAACACAAGAAATAATTACAAAACAAACAGAACTAGCATTACAAGGTTTAACAGAAGAGCAAGTTCAAAATACAATAATTGCATATGAACCAATATGGGCAATAGGAACAGGAAAAACAGCAACATCAGAACAAGCAAATAATGCAATAAAATCAATTCGTGACAAAATTTGTCAAATCTATGGACAAAATGTAGCAAATGGAGTTATAATACAATATGGTGGAAGCGTAAAATCAAATAACGCCAAAGAATTATTTGAAATGTCAGACATCGATGGTGGATTAGTCGGGGGAGCAAGTTTAAAACCAGATGAATTCGCCAAAATAGTAAATTATGAAGATTAATGCACATTAAAAATCAAAAAGCATTACAGCATAATTTAAAAGCATAAAGGAAGGAGGAATATGTTAGAAAAAAACTAACATAGACTAATAATGAAAGATAAAGTAACAATGCTAATGATATTAGACGGTTTTGGAGACAACAAAAACAAAGACGGAAACGCCATAAAACTAGCAAAAAAACCTAATATTGATAAACTAATGAAAAAATACCCAAACACAGACATATTTACAAGTGGATTACACGTAGGATTACCAGAAGGGCAAATGGGAAATTCAGAAGTAGGACACACAAATATAGGTGCAGGAAGAATAGTATATCAAGAATTAACAAGAATAACAAAATCAATAGAAGACGGAGACTTTTTCAGTAATCCAGAATTTATAGCTGCAATCGAAAATTGCAAAAAACACAATTCAAAATTACACATTCTAGGATTAGTATCAGACGGAGGAGTTCATAGCCACAATAGACATTTATATGGACTATTAGAAATGGCAAAAAGAAGAGACTTTGAAGACGTATATGTTCACTGTTTCTTAGATGGAAGAGACACTCCACCAGCATCTGCAGAAACATATATTGCAGAATTACAAGAAAAAATGAAAGAAAAAGGCGTTGGAAAAATAGCATCACTTTCAGGAAGATTTTATGCAATGGACAGAGATAAAAGATGGCAAAGAGTTCAAAAATGCTATGACGCTCTAGTAAATGGAGAAGGAGAAAAAGCAGGAGATCCAATAAAAGCAATTGAAGATTCTTATCAAAAAGAAGTATTTGATGAATTTGTTGTACCAACAGTAATGTGCAACGGAAACGAACCAGTAGCAAAAATAGAAGAAAACGACTCTGTAATATTCTTCAACTTTAGACCAGACAGAGCAAGAGAAATAACAAGAGCATTAGTTGATCCAGAATTTGATGGATTTAAAACTAAAAAAATGAATTTATATTATGTATGTTTCACAAGCTATGACGAAACAATGCCAAATGTACACATCGCATTCAAAAAAGAACCACTAAAAAATACATTTGGAGAAGTTGTAAGTGAAGCAGGACTAACACAATTAAGAATAGCAGAAACAGAAAAATATGCACACGTAACATTCTTCTTTAATGGCGGAGAAGAAAAACAATATCCAGGAGAAGACAGAATATTAGTACCATCACCAAAAGTAGAAACATATGATATGAAACCAGAAATGAGTGCATATGAAGTTACAGACAAAGTATGTGAAGCACTAGAAAATGACAAATATGATGTAGTAATTCTAAACTTTGCAAACACAGACATGGTTGGACACACAGGAAGCCTACAAGCAGCAATAAAAGCAGTAGAAGCAGTAGACGAATGTGTAGGAAAAATTGTAAAAATAATAGAAGAAAAACAAGGAAATCTATTAATAACAGCAGACCACGGAAATGCAGAACAAATGATAGACTACAAAACAGGAGAACCACACACAGCACATACAACAAATCCAGTGCCAATTATACTAGTAACAGCTAATAAAGAATACAAACTAAAAGAAAACGGAAAATTAGCAGATTTAGCACCAACAATGCTTGATTTAATGGGAATTAAACAACCAGAAGAAATGACAGGAGAAAGCCTATTAATCAGAGAATAGGGGTAAATATGTTAAAACATACAAAGAAAATAAAAGAGATGTATGAAGATATACAAAGACATATATTTTATATGATACCAGAAAAATGGGAAAAGATGTATTTATATGCTTCAGTATCAGATTTAATAGACAAACGACAAACAGGGGAACTATTCTTCTACTATATTCCAAAAGGAATATTCAAGAAGAACCCTGTAAATGTCTATGAAATACCACAAAAATTCAACTTAGACGAAAAAGAATATATCAAACTTGTAAACATATTATATGAAAAAATAGTAGACCTAAGAGAAGAATTTAAAAAAATAGAATTAACATCAACATGGTCAAATCTAACAATGAAAATTGAAGGAATCAAATTCAAAGTAGAATATGACTACGAAGATTTAACCAAATCAAAATTCACAAGTTATGAAAGACATGTAATATGGAGATATAACAACCTAGGAATAAAAGAAGAACAACTTAGCAAAGAAGAACACAAAATAATAGAAAGATATTTGCTAGGCGAAAAAGTAGTAAAAAGAAGAGAAAGATATGAAACAGGTATATACATAAAAAATATCAAAAATATAGTTGACTATGACACAGAAAATTATGATAGCGAACAAAACATAGAATTTATTACAAGCAGAGATGAAAAAGTAATAAATCAAATTATTATGCCTGGAGACCAAATACAGGCAGACAAAAAAAGTTTATTAAAAAAATAATAATAAAGTGCGAAACGGAGTAATTTATTGTTTAAAATTTTTCGGGATTAGGGGACGGGTCTCCAAATCCCGAAAAATTAAATAATAATTAACAAAGTGAAGCATAGTGAAAGGAGCAAAAAACGATGATTTATTCAAAAGAATTAGAAGGAATGTGTAAAGTAGCAAAAGGAGTAGACCATGGACCAGCACCAATTCCAGAAG
The DNA here is from genome assembly GCA_001916065.1 of Clostridium sp. 28_17. Lineage (GTDB taxonomy): Bacteria > Bacillota > Clostridia > TANB77 > CAG-508 > CAG-269. The sequence continues at coordinate 1,163 of MNRS01000021.1, read as the reverse complement.
AAGGAAAATGGGTAAAAGCAAAAGAAATTAAAGACATATCAGGTTTAACACATGGTATAGGATGGTGTGCACCACAACAAGGAGCATGTAAATTAACATTAAATGTAAAGGACGGAATAATCCAAGAAGCATTAATAGAAACAATTGGATGTTCAGGAATGACACACTCAGCTGCAATGGCAGGAGAAATTTTAACAGGAAAAACAATATTAGAAGCATTAAACACAGACTTAGTATGTGATGCTATAAATACTGCTATGAGAGAATTATTCTTACAAATAGTATATGGTAGAACACAAACAGCTTTCTCAGAAGGAGGACTTCCAGTAGGAGCAGGACTTGAAGATTTAGGAAAAGGACACACATCACAAGTTGGAACAATTTATTCAAGTTCATTAAAAGGACCAAGATACTTAAATCTTGCAGAAGGTTACATAGTTGAAATAGGTTTAGATAAAGATGACCAAATTATTGGTTACAAATATGTTCATTTAGGAAAAATGATGGATAACATCAAAAAAGGAATTGATCCAATGGAAGCAATTGAAAAAGCTTCTGGTACATATGGAAGATTTGACGAAGCAGTTAAAAAGATTGATCCAAGAGAAGCATAAATAATACTAGGATAAGGAGGACTTAGAATGAGGCGTCGCGCGTCAGGCTTAAGATTAAAGGGATTTATAGATGCTAGTATATTGGATTTATCCTAATATTATTAATTAATATTATACTATATGTAATTGTAAAATATATAAAAAATAGGAGGAATAAAAATGGCAGTAACATTTGAAAGTTATGAAAGAAGAATTGACCAAATAAAACCAGTAATGGAAAAATACGGGATAAAAGACTTTGAAGATGCATTAAAAATATGTACAGACAAGGGATTTAATCCATATGAAATAGTAAAAGGAGTACAACCAATATGTTTTGAAAATGCAGCTTGGGCATATACATTAGGAGCTGCAATAGCAATCAAAAAAGGATGTACAAAAGCAGCAGATGCAGCAAAAGCAATTGGAGAAGGATTACAAGCATTCTGTATTCCAGGTTCAGTTGCAGATGACAGAAAAGTTGGATTAGGACATGGAAACTTAGCATCAATGCTATTATCAGAAGACACAAAATGTTTTGCATTCTTAGCAGGACACGAAAGCTTTGCA